>CAMDEA010000148.1 GCA_945893045.1 Planctomyces sp. SH-PL62 | reverse complement strand
AATTTCAAAATTGCCTCGGCAATTTTGAAATTTGAACGCCCGACCCCTCGCCCGAACATCGGGAGTTCTCTTTGTGAGGATCACCTTTTCTGATTGGCGTGCAGCGCGGTGGCAGAGAGCGATCCTGTTTCGTGGTCTGGCGGTCTTGCTGGGGTTGCTGCCGTTTTTGGTGATCGAGTTGGGGCTGCGAGCGTTTGGGCTGGGTCGGCCGGATTGGCACGATGATCCATTCGTTGGCTTCAGCGCAGTGCGACCGCTCTTCGAGTTGAATGACTCCGGTGAGCGATTTGAAATCGCGCGATCGAAGCGGACGCACTTCTATCCGGAGTCGTTCGCGGTGCGGAAAGATCCGCGCGAGTTTCGCATCTTCTGCATCGGTGACTCGACGGTGCAGGGGAATCCGTGGACCACCGAGACGTCGTTCACGACCTGGTTGGAGATCAGCCTGAACGCCGCCGAACCGGCGCGGCGGTGGGATGTCATTAACTGTGGCGGGATCTCGTATGCCAGCTACCGGATGGTGCCGATTCTGGAGGAGATGCTGCGGTATCAGCCGGACCTGGTCATCGTGCATTGCAGCCACAACGAATTTCTGGAGGACCGGACCTACGGCGAACTCAAGCGAACGCCCCGTTGGCTGTGGCGATCGCACGAGCAAGTCTCGCGACTGCGGCTCTACAACGCGCTGCGATCAATGACGGGAGAGCCGCAACGATCGCTCGTGACGAACACAGGCAGCGGATCGGCCACAGACTTGGACGGCAAACGCTCGGTGATGGCGGCGGAGGTCGAGGCGTTGCTCGACTATCGTGGCGGGCTGGAGCTTTACCACCGCGACGAGGCGTGGCAGCGTGGCGTCATCGCGCACTACGAATTCAATCTGCGACGCATGATGTCGATTGCTCAGCAGGCGGGAGTGCCGCTGATCTTGATGAATCCGGCATGCAACTTGCGCGACTCGCCGCCGTTCAAAGCGGAACACCGAGCTGGACTCTCGGAACGTGAACGACAACGGTGGGATGATTTATGGGAGCAGGCTCGTGCAAATTATTCCTCGGCGCCCATTGAAGCGCTGCGGCTGTTGCGCGAGATGCTGGCGATCGACAATCAACATGCCGGGCTGCATTACGACTTGGCCAAGTGCTACGACTCGCTGAGCCTGTTCAGCGACGCGCGAGCCGAATACCTGCGGGCCAAGGAACTGGATGTCTGCCCGTTGCGGATTCTGGAGCCGCTGAACGACATCGTGCGGCAAGTGGGCAGCGACACGCAGACTCCGGTCGTCGATGTCCGCTCGCTGTTTGACCGTCTGAGTCGGGACGGCATTCCCGGCGGCGATTGGTTCGCGGATCACGTCCATCCCACGATTCCTGGATATCAACGTGTCGCGGACGAATTGGCCGACGAGCTGGTGCGGCTGGGCCAGGTACATCCGCAAGCGGAGTGGCTCGAACGGAAACAGCAACTTTACGCTGAGCACCTCGATTCGTTGCCGCCGTTGTATTTCATTCGTGGCCAGCAGCGGTTGAAGTCGTTGATGCTTTGGGCCTACGGCCGCGTGACAAAAGAACGGCCGACACACTAACCAAGACGCGGATTGACTCGCTGCCCGACAGAAGTGACCATCCGCCGCCGGTCGTTGCGGTCGAAATGATCGGGCCTGATCGGCAACGTCTGCGGTGGCGGTCGAGCTTGCCTGACCGGCAAACTTCGTTTCGCCAAAACCGCTTGAGTCAGAAATGGTCAAAGCTCAAGGGAACTCAGTCGATCAAGAACTCATCTGGTAGATGAGTCACTCCGTGACTCGAAGATTCCGGTCACGGAGTGACCGGACTACGTTCTTCGTCCTGGTGCTAAGGAAACGTCTCGTGCAGTTCAGCCCAATGAACTCTCTGCTGGCCGCGGCCGATTTTGTGGAGTGGCTGGCGTCGTTGTTTCGCCTGCCGGTTGAAATGATCGAGACGGCGCTCTGGAGCGGGCTGGCTACCGGGTTGGGATTAGCCACGCTGCACCTGCTGACGATGCTGGTCACGAAGTGGGGCGACCGGTCGATCGGTTGGAAGTCGCTCGTGTTTTCGATCCTGATCCATCTGTCGTGCATGTTTGGGTTGGTCGCAGTCAATCCACCCGCTTCGTTATCTCCCGCGACGGCGAGCGAGTCAGACATTGAAGTCGTTCCGGAACAGCGGATTGAAGTTCACACGAAGTCCACCGAAGCCGATGAGCGCGTCGCCCTGCCGAAGTCGGGCAACACGCGCGTCTGGGAAAAGTTGCCGGACGCTCCCGATCACGAGTTGATCCGCACCAGCCGTTCTCCGAGCGAGATGAAACCGTCTGAAGGTCCGGCACGCACGCAGCAACCACTGACCGCTCCGGATCTCGAAGTCACCGATAAGGCCGCGTTGCCCGATCAGCCGGACGTGCGCCCGGAATTGAAGCTGTCGGGCGAAAAAGCTCCGACGCGCGTCGAAGCCGCCGTGCCGTTGAAGATCGATGACCCGACAGCGGAGTCTCGTCCGGAAACGCGCGTGCCGTCGTTCGCACCGCTCAAGCGCGGTCAGGGAACCGGATCACCCGGTGCGTCGGTCGCGCGACAAACGAACTCCGGCAGCGCTGGCGGCCCCGAGCGCGCTGTGCCGGGCTTCGATACGCCCGGACTGTTGACCTTGCCCGACAGCGTGGTGCCCGGCACGACGACCACCGTGTCGCCAGCGCCCAGCTCGGTGGGGACTGGTGCTGGGCCGCGCCGTTCCGGACCGGCTCCGTCCACAGTACCGTCCGATGAGGCTGGCAACATCGCGAGCAATTCCACCGGAGGCGGCGCGGGGAGTGGTGCTTCGGGATTCTCACGGCTGAAGACTCGCTCCACGCGCGGTCAAGTGGGTGGCGGAAGCGAGACGTTTCATCCAGAACGCAAAGCTCAAGACCCGGCGGCCATGCCGGCGGGACCGTTGCAGGTGCGCGATGGCGTCCGCACCGAGTTGCCCAATGAAGGTCTTGTCCCGCGACTGGTGCAACCCAACTTCGAGGCCTCCAAGCTCGGCAAGCGCACGACGGTGCCGCCGATCTATGAAGGCCGCAATTTGACACGTCGCCGTGAAATGCTTCGTAAGTACGGCGGCACGGATGCCTCGGAAAAAGCCGTCGAGCTGAGCCTTCGTTGGCTCGCCGTGCATCAGGATCCGGAAGGCTTTTGGGATGCCGATGGCTTCGACGCGCAATGTCCCGCCGGCGAGCGCTGCACCGGCCACGCCGGGCTCGTGAAGATCGATGAGGAGAATGTGGATCGCCTCAACGCCGGCAAGCAGGCGGATGTCGGTGTGACCGCTCTCGCGCTGCTCGCCTTTCTGGGATATGGATACACGCACGAGACCGGTCCCTATGCCGATCAGATCGACCACACGCTGAGCTGGATGGTCCGACAACAACGAGCCGATGGATACCTCGGCGGCAAAGCCACGCACTTCGAGCAGATGTACTGTCACGCGATGGCGACCTACGCGCTCGCCGAGGCTCTGGGAATGCAGAGCGATCTGTCATCCGATGCCCGTTTGCGCGAACCGGTGGCTCGCGCGGTGAATTACATCGTCGAGAATCAGAATCCGGACGGTGGCTGGCGGTACGTCAAAGGCCAGTCCAGTGACATGAGCATCTTCGGCTGGCAACTGATGGCCCTGAAAAGTGCGGAGATCGCCGGCTTGACGGTCCCCGACAGCACCAAGGCCAAGATGGTGCAGTTTCTGAAAGAACGCAGCCAAGGCCCGAACAAAGGCTTGGCCGGTTATCGCCTGGTCGGAGGTCAACTTCTCCCGCCGACCGACTCGATGACCGCCGAGGCGCTGTTCTGCAAACAGATGCTGCGCATCTCACGCACGGACCCGGCCAGCACCGAAGGCATGAACTACATCATGCAGCGATTGCCGCGCGGATCGTCGCACAATTTGTATTTCTGGTACTACGGCACGCTGGCGATGTACCAGTACGGTGGCGCTCAATGGCGCGAGTGGAACGAAGCCTTGCGCGAAACGCTGATCGCCGAGCAACGGACTCGCGGACACATGGCCGGAAGCTGGGATCCGAAAGCCCCCTGGGGAGCTTACGGCGGCCGCATCTTTTCAACGGCTGTCAGCACGCTCTGCCTGGAGGTCTATTACCGCTTCCTGCCGCTGTACCAGATGGGCGAGCAATACGACGGACCGTAGCCGACGGCCGACGAATCGGAGCGGCACGCTCTGGCCATCGTTCAGGGACGTGCCACCCCCACCCAGGACGGCAGAGGATCACGGCCGCGGCACAGAACTGGCCGACAAGCACGCGAAGAAATCCCACACGCTTGCGAACCAGGACGATCCCGGCGGTCGCGCCGTCTTTGGCCGCCGGTCGCGCCAGCCGTAGCCAAACGCCAGCAGCAGCCAGCCGGCGCACAGCCAACAGACCGCGCGGTCGCGAACCGGCAATCGTTCACGCCATTCCCAATCGGGCTTCAGCGTGACGCTCCCTTTCATCCGCATCCGATTGCCAGCGATGGGATGCTCGACCTTTAGTGGCTGGCCGAGGAGCAACGCTTGCGCGGTCGCGGAGTAATCCAAGCCGCACACGCGGCCGAGCCGTTCCAGTTGAGCTTCAGGCTCGGCCACGAAATCCTCGTACCGCATCCGCAGCGATTGGCGGCGTCGGAACAGGCAGATGATGAGCGACAGCACGTTGACGAAGGCCCAATACGCCACTGAATACCAAGCCGGGCGTGGTTTGATCGCCGTTTGAACTCCCGATTTCGTATCCGCTTCGAGCGCCTTCTTGCGCGACCACGTCACCGCGCGCGCGTCGCGCACCAGATGCACGAGTCGCAGGTCGATCCCTTTCAGATGCGCAAGCAATGCGCCGCGTAGCGGATGCTTCGATGAATCGACCACGACCGATTTTCCGCTCACCTCCGCGATCGCCTGATACAACGCTTCTGTTTGTCGGAGGTACTCGCGGAATTCCGGCGTCGGCGAAAAACGTTGCCGCAACATGCGTGTGATCTGCAGCAGACCGAGTCCCGAATAAAACTCGATCCGCTTTTGCAAAGCGACGTAACCAGCCACGGTCGCCTGCGGCACGCGCCGCAACCAGGCTTCACGCACCCGCGTCCAGAAGCTGCATTCGGTGCCGAGCTGACCGCACGCGCAGACCTCGTTCGACGTCCAACCCGCGCTGTGCAGATTGACCAGTTCGCCGACGCCGACCACCTCAGGATGATTCGCCAGCACGGTGTCCAGCAACGTCGAGCCGCTTCGACCAGCTCCCATGATGTAGATGACTCGCACGGCTTCCGACATCTGGCGTTCCTTCGCGTAGGCTGAGCTTCAATCTAGCCCGTCAATCAGCCTCAGGGCGCTAGCCCCGGTTTGTGTGACGAGAACCGGGGCTAGCGCCCTGCGGCTCATTCGATTTCCAGGCCAGACCCTAGTCTGTAGATCGGCGCGAAGCTGGCCGAACTGTGGCGATTGTGCGGCGCAAAACAGATTTCTAATCGTTGCCGAGCGGCGGACTCTGCCGGTTGAGATCACGGTAGGCCCGTGCCGCCGTTCGGACACAGTGTGCAGACTTGCGGCAGTCGTTCCCGACCGGCTTGGCAATCAGTTTCGTCGTCAGTAGTTTGTTGTTCGACTTATTCAATCAAATCACGGACCCAAATCGTCAATGTCCACGCGCGGCTGACTGCCGCTCAATCACTCATGAGGATCCGCAGAATGTCCAAGATTTTCATTTCATATCGGAGGGTCGACAGCGAGTTACTTGCCTCCATGCTGCACGATAAACTTGAAGGACAGTTCGGAAAAGATTCAGTATTTCTCGATTCCGACAGTATTCCACTAGGTGCTAATTTTCGACGCAGTATTAATTCCGCAGTCGGACAATGCGATGTTTTATTGTCGCTGATTGGCGATTTATGGATCAGCGCAGCGATGCCTAATGGGCAGAGACGCATCGATTCTCCGAGAGATTGTGTGCGCATTGAGATTGAATCTGCACTGAAACGTCGGATTCCGGTTATCCCAGTGTTGACCGGCAACGCCAAGATCCCTCAAGCGGCTGAATTACCGGCCTCATTGCAAGATCTCGTCAACCAAAACGCTGCGAAGATTCGTGCGGGGCGTGAATTTAAGGGCGATATCCAATTGTTGCTTCGCCGCGTAGGCGATTTACTTCGAAAGCACCCTGAGGACTGCTGGGGCAATTGGCGGTGGCCCGGGGGCAACGGCGAAGAGACGGTAATCGATTTGCACGCCGATGGCAGTTGGACAGCCAAAACGCTTGAGGGCTATGGAAAGTTCGGTCAGGTCAAAGAATTCAAAGGCGTTTGGTCTATCCGCAACAAGAAATTACGAATCACCAACACGCACCACTGGAATGTCATATGTTGGGTCGAAGATCGCCAACTCTGGTTCGACGAATGCATCGAACGCATCACCAAGCGGACGATTTGTTTTGCGGAGGGCACACGATTTCGGCGGGGCTCCGGACCAAAGTGAAGCGAAGCCTGCTCAGAAATGAACGACCCAAAGGCCGTTGATTCCGCCAACGAACACATGCTATGGCAGCTAACCCCAAGACCATTGACGAGTACCTCGCCGCCTTAAACGCTGACCAGCGAGCCGCGCTGGAGAAACTTCGCAAGACCATCCGGGCGGCAGTGCCGCGGGCGGAAGAGTGCATCAACTACGGAGTCGCCGCATTCCGTCTGGAGGGAAAGGTTCTGGTCGGTTTCGGCGCGTCGGCGAAGCACTGTGCCTTCTATCCCATGAGCGGCTCCACGGTGGCCGCACATCAGGACGAACTCAAGAACTATAAAACCACAAAAGGAAGCATCCACTTTCAACCTGACAAACCCCTCCCGGCCACCTTGGTGCGGAAGCTGATCAAGGCTCGGATCGCGGAGAACGGCGGTTGAAGCTGCGCTCGGCGCGTTACAGCGTCGCCAGCGCTTCAGTCACCGCGAAGTCTCGCTTGTCATCGCGACGCAACTTCGCGGCCGCATGATCGGGATCGTGATCGCACAACGCCCACCAGCCGCGATCGGCGCACGTTCCCAGAACTTCCGGCTTGATGCGTCGCAGCGTCAGCAGGTCGAGGTCATACGCGATGCACCACAACGACGGCAGATGCCGAAACGTCGGACAGCAGTCGCCCAGATAGATCGCTCCCTCGCCAGCGCTCTCGATGACCACGGCTTGATGAGCCTCCGTGTGCCCGCCCGTCACCCAGGCCCGCAGGCCCGGCACGATCTCGACGTTGCCATCGATCAACCGCAACTGCCCCGCTTCTTTGAGCGGCACGAAATTCGGCTGATGATACGCCGCGCGAAGTTCCGGGTACTCGGCCGTCGCCGTCGCCCATTCGTGACGCTGTGCGACGTAGGTTGCGTTCGGAAACGTCGGCACCGCGCGCCCCGACGCATCGAACCGAGTTGCTCCGCCCGCATGATCGAAATGCAGATGCGACAGCACGACGACGTCGATGTCATTCACGGTCAGCCCTGCCGCTGCAAGACTCTCGACCAGCGGCTCACCCGGCTCTGAAGAAAAATTGCCGCGCTCCTTCTCAGTCAGCTTCGAGCCGTAGCCGGTGTCGATCAAAACGTTCTCACGCTCGGTTTGGACGAGCACGCAACTGGTTCGCTGCTGGATGCGGCTCTTCTCATCGACTGAGATGTATCGCGTCCACACCGTTCGCGGCACAACGCCGAACATCGACCCGCCGTCGATCCAATAGTTGCCGCCGGAGATCGTCCGCAATTCAAAATCACCGAGTCGCATGGTTGCCTCCTGTCGCTGTCGTGGCCATTGTGGTGTCGATCAGACTCTCGCACCACAATCCCGATCAACTCTTATGGCTCATTATTTTCGATACAAGACTGCCGCCGATGTTGTGGCCGATGCCGAGCGGCTCGGCCTGTCGCACATCGCCATGTCGGACGACCTCTCCGTGATGTTTGCGCCGATCGAAGTCGGTGGACGAACGGTCGGCAATCGCTGGGCGATTCAGCCGATGGAAGGCTGCGATGGGACGCTCGACGGCCTGCCCGACGAATTGACGTTTCGCCGCTACGTTCGCTTCGGCTCCGGCGGAGCGAAACTGATCTGGGGCGAAGCGACCGCCATTGCGGACGACGCGCGCATGAACCCGCGGCAGTTGTGGCTGCACGACGGCTCGGCCGCCGCCATCGAGAAGATGCTCGTCGATTGCCGAGCCGCTCATCGCGCCGCGTGTGGCCATGACGGCGATCTGTTGCTCGGCCTGCAACTGACGCACTCCGGCCGATTCAGTTTTCGCCGGCCGTTGCTGGCAACGCACGATCCGATTCTCGATCCGCTGACGCGCGACAAATCGAACGGGCGGTTCGTCGATGCGTCGTATCCGCTGTTGACGGACGATGATTTGAAACGGATCGAAGACCAATATCTCGCGGCCGCGAAACTCGCCGCGCGGATTGGTTGCGACTTCGTTGATATCAAACAGTGTCATCGGTATCTGCTCTCCGAATTGCTGTCCGCGAAGAACCGTCCCGGTGAGTACGGCGGCTCGCTGGAGAACCGGACACGCTTGGTTCGCAACGTTATCACTCGCATCCGCGCGGAACTGCCGTCTCTGCTGATCGCTTCACGGTTCAATGCCTATGACGGGATTCCCTATCGCGGCGCGGGTGAGGATTTTGTGGGCGAACCGTGCCCGCATGACCTGCCGCTGACGACGGCGTTCGGTACTGACCCGCACGATCATTTGCGAGACGATCTGACTGAGCCGTTGCTGCTTGCTCGCTGGTTGAGCGAGTGGGGTGTCTGTTTGCTGAACGTGTCGTTGGGCAATCCATACGCGAATCCACATCTGGTCCGTCCGGCCGAGTACCCGCCAGTCGATGGTTACAAGCCTCCCGAACATCCGCTGATCGGGGTCGATCGGCACTTCCGGATCGCCGCACGAGTGCAAAGCGACGTGCCGGTCATCGGTAGCGGCTACAGTTGGTTGCAAGACTTCGTCCCGCAAGCGGCCGCTGCCAACGTATCGCTTGGCCGAGCGGCCTTCGCGGGACTTGGCCGAGGCACACTGTCGCAACCCGATTTCGTGAAGCAGTTGGCCGACACCGGACGTCTCGATCGCAAGCGCGTCTGCCGCACGTTCTCTTACTGCACGAACTTGATGCGGACCAAAGATCATCCTCTCGGCCAATACGCGACCGGTTGCCCGCCGTTCGATAAAGAGGTCTACGGCCCATTGTGGAAAGAGGCGGAGGCGAAACGAGTCGTTCCGAAGTAAGTCGCAAAATGAATTGGCGAGCGGGGCGGCGTCAGCCCCCCGGTGGCTACGATGTCCGCAGACTCAGCCGGGGGGCTGACGCCGCCCCGCTCGCCGAAGCGCAAACGATTGAGGTTTCACGATGGCCAGAACGCTCTTCACCAATGTCAGAATCCTGGATTGCACGGGGGCTGAACCGTATGCGGGCGAAGTGCTGGTCGAGGGAGCGCGCATCGCGGCCGTTGTGTGTGGCGAGCAGCGTGTGTCGCGCGACAACGTTGCTGTGATCGACGGTGGTGGCGCGACGTTGATGCCGGGGTTGATCGAATCGCACGCGCACTTGAGCATCGACGACGTGGCCGATCTGGCGCAGGTTGGCATGATCTCGCCGGAGGAGACGACGCTCATCGCGGTGCGTAACGCGCGGTTGTATCTCGACTGCGGCATCACCAGTTGCATCAGTGCGGCGTCGGCGAAGCCGCGGACGGATGTGGTCATTCGCAACGCGATCAACAAGGGAGAGATTCACGGTCCGCGGTTGCTGGCGGCCAGTCCGTGGCTGACGGTGACCGGAGGACTCGGCGACATGCGGACGCTGACCTCGCCGCATACGACTTCGATGGCGATCACGGCCGATGGGCCGGAGGAGTTTCGGCGGGTGACGCGCGAACTGATTCGCGAAGGAGTGGACATCATCAAGCTCGTGATCTCCGGCGACACGTTCGTGCCGCACGCTCCGTCGCACAGCACGGTGATGAGCGAAGCGGAAGTCGCGGCGGCGGCGGAGGTCGTCCACGCTCATGGCAAACGGATGAGTGCGCATGCTCGGAGTGCCGGTTCGGTGAAGCTGGCAGTGAAGTACGGAGTGAAGCTGATTTACCACGCCAACTTCGCCGACGAGGAAGCGCTCGATCTGCTGGAGGCAAACAAGGATTGGGTCTTTGTCAGTCCCAACATCGGCTTCACGGCGACGGCGTCGTATGCGGGCGAGAAGTGGTTCACCGAGCAGCAAGTCCAAGAGTTCGGCTTCCGCGAGGAACTGGCCGGTGCCGCGCGAGGACTCAAGGAACTCAAGAAGCGCGGCATTCGCATCCTGGGGGGCGGCGACTATGGCTTCTTCGTGACGCCGCACGGAGAGAACGCGCGCGACCTCGAGCATCTCATCCGTTACTGCGAATTCACTCCGATGGAAGCTCTGCTGAGCATGACCAAGCACGGCGGAGCGGCGATGGATTTGCCCAATGAACTGGGACAGATTCAGCCAGGCTTCTTCGCGGACCTGTTGCTGGTCGCAGGCGATCCGCTGGCCGAACCGAAGGTGTTGCTCGACCGCGGCAAGCTGCTGGCGGTGATGAAGAATGGCGAGTTCCATCGCCGGCCGGTTTGATTGAAGGGTCGTGCGTTCAAAATTCAAAATTGGCGGCGTGAGCATTTCGCATTGCCCCAGGGTCATGGCCGCCAATTTTGAATTTTGAACGCACGACCCCTTTGATGGCGTCAGCCTGCCTTCTGCTGACTGTGGAGTCGTTGCCGCATTGTGGGCAGAGACTCCAGGCAATGCTGGAGTTGTTGGGCGAGGTTTTCGACCATCGAACTGATCTCGGTCAGATCACCCGCGCGGGCGGTGGCTTCGATTTGTGCTGCGGCCTGTTGGATGGCCGTCGCGCTGAGCACGCTGGCGGCTCCTTTGAGCGTGTGTGCCGCGTCGGCCGTCGCGCGGGGGTCATGTTGGTTGGCGGCATGGCGTATCGCTCCCAGTCGTTCCGCGCTGCTGGACTCCAACTCATCCAGCAGTGACACGGCAAACGCGGCATTCCCAAAGCAACGTGTCAGCAGAGCCTGCGTGTCGATGGGTGAGTCCTCGAAACTCTGATCCGGTTGCGTGGCTGCCGCGACCGGAATCGTCAGCGGTTGCCAACCGATCATTTTCTTCAACATGGATTCCAGGACTTGTGCGTTCAAAGGCTTGGTCAGGTACTCGTCCATGCCCGCTGCGAGACAACGTTCGCGATCCCCTTGGAGTGCGTTGGCGGTGAGAGCGATGATCGGCAAGCGGCCGGGGAGTTCGCCGGCGGCTTCGCGGCGGCGGATTTCGCGAGTGGCGGTGTAGCCGTCCATCTCCGGCATTTGGCAATCCATCAGCACCAGGTCGTAGCGCTGCTTTTGCAGCGCGGTCAACGCGGCATCGCCGTTGTCCGCGAGTTCGCAGGTGCAACCGCAGTACTTCAGCAGTTCGGTGATGTAGAGCTGGTTGATGCGATTGTCCTCGGCCACCAGGATGTGGCCGGCCAATTTCTGAGGCGGCTCTGCGGCGACTGGTTTGGTTTCTTGATCCGGCGCAGCGGTCCGAGGAGTGGTGGTCAGCACGGAGATGAGCGTATCGAACAACACGCTCGGACGGACGGGGTCACACAGCACCTGTCGGAATCCCTGTGGGCGCGGGTCATCACTCGACTCCGCGTTGGGATTGGCTCCCATTCCGATGATCGGCAAGCGGGAGTTCTGCGCGAGTTGTTGCAGCAGGCTGTGCTCGTCGACTTCCGCCAGCCGACAGTCGGCCAGCACCACGGCGAACGGAGCACCCGCGGATTCCGCGCTGGCCGCGGACTCCAGGGCTTCGGGCAATGTGCGGACTTGCTCGAAACGGCACTCCCAGGCATGCAGACTATCGACGATTTGTTTTCGGTTGCGGTCGATACCGTCGATCGACAGGACACGTTTGCCGATGAGCTTCCGCCGTTGTTGTGAGGCGGACCTGTCCTCGGCGACAAATTGCAAAGGCAACTCGAACCAGAATGTGGAACCGACGCCGACGCGGCTGTTGACCCCGATCGTGCCCCCCATCAATTCGACCAACTGCTTGCAGATGGAGAGTCCCAGTCCGGTGCCACCGAACTTTCGCGACGTGGAACTATCAACTTGTGAGAACGGAGCAAACAGCAGATGGAGCCGGTCCTCCGGAATTCCAACGCCGGTGTCCGTGACCGAGAACCGCAACGTCAGTTGGCAATCCACCTGTTGCACGCATTCGACGCGGACGGTCACGGCTCCCGACATCGTAAATTTCATCGCATTGCCGATGAGATTGACGAGCACTTGCCGGAGCCGATCGGCATCGCAGAGAGCCGTCACACAGGCGGACGGGTCGATGAAGCAATGCAGCGGGAAGCTCTTCCGTTGAGAGTTGTTCAAGACCGCATTGGCCACGTCGTCGTGACGGCGCGGGGCGAGGGCCGACCGTTGGGCGTTGTGAGAAAAGACATCGACAACGTCGTACACCAGCGGTTCGAGTTCGCACTCGGAGATGTCCAGTTCCAGCTTGCCGGCTTCAATCTTGGACAGGTCCAGGATCTCGTTGATCTGGTGCAGCAACGCCTGGCCGCTGGTGTTGCAGGCTTCGACGAATTGCCGCTGTTTGTCGGTCAGAACGGTGTTCATCAGCAGTTCGTTCATCCCCAGAATGCCGTTGAGCGGCGTGCGCAATTCATGGCTCATGGTGGCCAGGAACTCGCTCTTGGCCCGGTTGGCGGACTCGGCCACTTCGCGGGATTGAATGAGCTGCGCCTCGGCATTGGTTCGTTCGGTGACGTCGCGCGCGACAGCCACCAGCGATTGAGAATCGGCGGAGTCCGCCACGCACTGAATGCTGATCTCGACGGGGATTCGTTGGCCGCTCTTATGCAGGTGGATCGTGGTGAATGTCTGCGAGGGAACGCTCCCCGTAAGCAACGGCGCGATCAGCGCTCGGAATTGCGATTCGTTGAATTCCGGTTTGATGTCCAGCACTTTCATCAACAGGAGTTCGTCGCGCGAGTAACCGACCTGTTCGACGGCTCCTTGATTGAAGTACGAAAAGCGCAGCGTCTCAGCATCGAAGATAAACAGCCCGTCCCGAATTCCGTCGAGCAGATTGAACGCGTGCTCGACTTCGCGGATCGCCCGTTTGCGCAGACTGTCGTCTCGAAAGACCGCCATTCCCCCACAGGCTTGCCCGCGATCATCCAGCAAGGGGCGCGCCGTGACGGTGATCCAGGCACCGTCGTCCAGATGAGGAGTCCGAATGAAAAGCTCCGCGCCCGTGACCTCTTCACCTTGAATGGCGCGGGCCAGCGGGTGTTGTTGCGCGGGGCATGGCGTGATTTGATCCGGAAGAAAGACGTTGTACTGATTCGACCAGTCGTCAGGATCAGAGTCCGTCAGACCGACTCCCAGAATCCGCTCCGCCGCGGGATTGAACAACAAGAACTTTCCCGCCTCATCCGCCACGACGACACCGTCGTCCAAGTTCTCCAACGTCGATTGCAACAGGCGCGAGCGTTGATCGGAGCAAACATCAGTCATGGCACTGGCGAGCGGGGCGGCGTCAGCCCCCCGGTTGGATTGAGTGAATTCAAATCGGTCGCCAGACCGGGGGGCTGACGCCGCCCCGCTCGCCAATTCGTCTTTGCAATCACCAACCGGTGCTTCCAGCAGCAGTTCCTCGACGTTGCTCTCTCCGACGGGAGCAGTCCGCTCTTGTTCTTGAGCAAGCCTCCGCAAGTTCGCGATCAGCGTGGAAAGCCGCTGGCTGATCCCGCGCGTGAATGCGGCCAGTGGAACCAGCAGCGGTATCGCCAGCAGCAGTAACCTTTTGAACGGAATCGAAGATTTGATCGGCATGACAAGGCTCGATGAATGGCAGCCAACGACTTGTGGAGAGGTAGGACGGCTCTCCAGGGCCGTCCGGTCGGGCCTGGAGCCCCGACCTACTTCATTGGGCCACCAAATCCGCGAGGTCATTGGCGGGCGTTCTGATCGTGCTGCGACGGTCGATGATCGTGACCCGCAGTTGTTCCTCCCCGCAGTGAAAACCAACCTCGGTCAGAATCCGATAGTTGGAAGCCGATGGAGCATCAACGCCGAAGTCTGTCACCGACGGCAATCCGAGAAAGCAATTGCCGGGCAGCAGCGACTTAAACGCTCCGGCCACCATATTGGTCAGCTCGCCCCATGTGTCGCGGAGCAGATCGGACGTGGCCGCGTCTCCATTGACGTCGAACATGGCGGCGGTCGCCAATCGCACCATCTGGTCCGAGCCGGACA
This sequence comes from Planctomyces sp. SH-PL62, assembly GCA_945893045.1. Taxonomy (GTDB): domain Bacteria; phylum Planctomycetota; class Planctomycetia; order Planctomycetales; family Planctomycetaceae; genus SXKJ01. The sequence continues at coordinate 5,661 of CAMDEA010000148.1, read as the reverse complement.
GAGTCACGGTCAGCTCACGAGCACCATGAATCTTCACCTGGCCGATCCATTCGTCCCGGTTCAGCCAGTCGAGTTGATCGCACGGCTGAGTGTCCATTCCCAGCATCGTGGACCAGATGTCGGACACCAATTGTTGGATTTCAGTTTCATGAAAGGGCATCGTGAATGCTCCTTGTCGGAGTGGTTGGCGAATGGTGTTTCAAGCGGTAACAGCTAGCTTGGTTCAAGGGGACTCGTTCAAAAGCGTCGTCCAGGAAGAGCGTGGTTTCCGCTCCACCAAGGAACAGGTATCCGTCCGGCCGCAGTACGCGGCGAATGCGGCCGAGAATTTGTTGGCTGGTCTCTTTGTCAAAATAGATCAGCACGTTTCGCAGAAAGACGACGTCCAACTGCGGCAGCGCGAGATCGAGATCCTGGTCCTGAAGATTGATCTGCCGAAAGTCGATCATGCGTCGCAGTTCGTCGTGAACGACCCAGTCTAGCCCGCGCCGTGAAAAGAACTTCGCCAGTCGCGGAGCGGGCAGCCCGCGGCTGACTTCCATCTGGCTGTAACGTCCCTGGCGAGCGCGTTCGAGACACTTCGTGGAGAGATCGCTGGCGATGAGCTGCACCGGCCAGTCGCGCAGTTCCGGGAAATGTTCCTGAAGGACCATCGCCACGCTGTATGGCTCTTGCCCGGTCGAACAGGCGGCGCTCCAGATCTTCAGCGAACGCTCGGCGGCGCGACGCGGCAGCAAGTCTGGAAGCACATGGTTTCGCAAGCACTCGAACGGATGCTGGTCCCGGAAAAACGACGTCTCGTTGGTGGTCAGCGCATCGACGACTTTCTCGCCGAGACCGTGGTGGCCGTCCTCATCCAATTGATCGAGCAGCGCCTTCGTCTGGTCGAGCAACTCGGTGATCGAATCGAAACCTTCCTTCCGAGACAGCGTCGTCAGGCGGGCTTGAATCAGGTAGTCCTTCTCCGCCCCCAGCACGATGCCAGAACGTTTTCTGACCAACGTGCGGACGAATTCAAAACTCGTGGCGCGATCAGACAGCATGTTGCTGCTCACAGAGATTCTCCAGGTGCGGGGTGAGCAACGGTGCGGCGGGACTCGTCTCGCAAGTCGCGAGATTCGCCGCGCGACTTTGCCAGACGATGCGCGTGATCTCTGAACCAATCTGACCCAGCGGCAAGACTTGATTGGCCAGCCCAGCCTTCGCGACAGCACCGGGCATCCCCCACACGACACTGCTGGCTTCGTCCTGAGCCAGAACCTGTCCGCCGGCCGCGCGAATGGCCTCGCAGCCACGCAGTCCATCTTGCCCCATGCCGGTCAGCACCACCGCCAGCGCGCTCGCGCCGTGGGTCGCCGCCACCGATCGAAACAGAACGTCCACCGAAGGTCGGCAACAGTTCTGGTGCAAGCTTTGCGTCAACCGCACCTTCACCGATTGGTCGTCGCGAATCAGCTCCGTGTGGTAATCCCCCGGAGCAATCCAGGCGTGCCCGGCCTGTAACACGTCGCCTTCGGCCGCCTCGCTGACTTCCATCGCGGTTCGATTCGCCAATTGACCGGCAAGCAGTTTGGTAAACATCGGCGGCATGTGCTGCACGATGACGATTGGCGTCGGCCAGTCGGCCGGGAAGCTCATCATGACCTGCGACAGCGCTTGTGGGCCGCCGGTGGAAACGCCAATCACCACGATCTCGATCGGCTTGCGGATCGGGCTGACGATCGGCTTGATCGCCGGTGGTGCCACCGTTTGGGAAGCGACGTCGGCAGGTTTGACGCGCGGGCTTTGAAAACACAACGCCTTGATCTGCGGGACGAGAGCCTCGCGCAGATTGGCGATTGTGGTCGCTGGACTCGCCGTCGATTCCGGCAGATAGAAATGATCGTCGGCTCCGCGCAGCAACGCATCGACGGTGACGGAGGCTCCACGTCGCGTAAAGCGGCTGAGCATGATCGTGCGAATCGAGGGGTCTTGAGCACGCAAAGCGGACAACGCTTGCAGGCCATCCATCTCCGGCATTTCCACGTCGAGCAAAACCAGATCGGGACGCAATAGCTTGGCGGCCGCGACTGCCAGCTTGCCATCAGCCGCCGTACCAACCACCTCCAGCGCCGGATCGCCTGCCAGCGATTCCGTGACCAGGCGGCACATCACGGCGGAGTCATTGACCACCAGCACGCGAGTTTTCTGCGGTGACGATCTTCCGTCCGCGGCATTGTTCGCGGCGACCACGCGGCGGCGCGGTTGCGACGAGCCCTTCAGTTTGGGAATGAGCTGCTCCTGCAAGAAGCTGATCATCGCTTCGCGGTTGTTCGTATTCTGCGGCAGATAAACATGATCGCTGGCCCCGCGCAACAAGGCATCCACAGTGACGGTGGCTCCTTGCCGAGTGAAGCGGCTGAGCATGATCGTGCGAATCGAAGGATCTAACGCTCGCAGTGCTGAGACCGTTTGCAGGCCGTCCATCTCCGGCATCTCCACGTCCAGCAGCACCAGATCGGGACGTTCTTGCCGAACCATCTCCATCGCCAATCGCCCGTTCGCGGCCGTGCCGAGAATGGTCAGCTCAGGGTCGATCGACAACGCCTCGCACACGAGCCGGCGCATGACGACCGAATCGTCCACGACCAAGATGCGAGTCCTAGACATGGACCAGTCCTCCAACCGGAAGGCCCAGCAGCTCCAGCTTGCCCAAGAGGATCTCCTGGGTAAACGGCTTCATCATGTATTCGTTGGCTCCGCATTCCAGCGCCAGCGAAAGCTGCGACAACTCGGTTTCGGTCGTCACCATGACCAACGGAACCGCGTCGTAGGTGCGGTCAGCCCGCACCGCCTGAATGAATTCCAGCCCGTTCATCACCGGCAGATTCCAATCCACCAGCACCAGCTCCGGCGGGCCGATTTGCTGCAATCGCTCCAGACCTTCGCGGCCATTCGCGGCCTCTTCCGTTTCAAAGCCGAGCTGATGAAGCATGCGCCGCAGAATACTCCGCATGCCTCGTGAGTCATCAATGATCAATGCGCGCATGGCAATCTCCAGATTCGTTGGGTGTAGGTTGGGACTCTGTCCCGACCTTTCGATTCCGCCGATTCAATGCGGTCGGGACGGAGTCCCAACCTACTTTTGATCCTTAGCGACCGGCCCCAAGCTGTTGCAGGTCGGTGGCCATCTTGGCCAACTCCACCGCCGCCTGCTGACAGTTGGTGGCTCCTTGCGTGGTGTTCTGAGCCGCCTGAGCAACCGAGGTGATGTTCTCGGCGATTTCCGCCGTCCCTTTGGCCGCTTCGCGAACGCTGCGGCTCATCTCGGTGGCCGTGGCCGTCTGCTGCGCGACGGCGCTGGCGATCGTGTTCGAGATATCGTTGATCTGAGCGATCACTTGCCCGATCTGCTTGATCGACTCGACGGCACCTTTCGTGTCCCCTTGGATCGCTTCGATTTTGCGGCTGATGTCCTCGGTGGCCCGCGCCGTTTCCTTCGCCAGTTCTTTGACCTCATTGGCGACAACGGCGAACCCTCGGCCAGCTTCACCAGCGCGAGCCGCTTCGATCGTGGCGTTGAGCGCCAGTAAGTTCGTCTGCTCGGCGATCGACGTGATGACCTTGATCACCTTGCCGATCTCGGCACTGCTGTCCCCCAATTTGGAGATCGTCGCATTGGCCGCTTTCGCATCAGCCACCGCCTGCTGAGCAACACGCGCCGACTCGCTGGAGTTCTTGGAGATCTCCAGGATCGCCGAGTTCATCTCGTTGACCCCCGTGGCCACCGTCTGCACGTTCTGACTGACCTGCTCGGACGCGGCCGAGACGACGTTGGCCTGCGTCGCGGTCTCCTCGGCATTGGAAGCCATCTTGCTGCTGAAGGCGGACAGCTCCTCGGCGGAACTCCCCAGCGAGATGGCGCTGGCGCTCACCAATTCCAGAACCCGCGACATCTCGTCGCGCGCTTTGACCTGCGCCGTGATGTCAGTGGCGTACTTGACCACTTTGAACGGCCTGCCGTTCAGGTCGAGGATCGGGTTGTACGACGCCTGAATCCAAACTTCGCGGCCCCCCTTGCCGATGCGTTTGAATTCGTCCGCCACGTACTCGCCCCGATTCAGCTTCGCCCAGAACTCTTTGTATTCCGCGCTGTGCCGATAGGTCTCGTCCACGAACCGGCTGTGGTGCGTCCCTTTGATTTCGTCGAGTGTGTAGCCCAGCGTCCGCAAGAAGTTCTCGTTGGCCGTGAGGACCGTGCCGTCGAGGTGGAATTCAATCACCGCCTGCGACTTGCTGATCGCGGCCATTTGCCCGGCGAAGTTGGCGTTTTGCAGTTTCGTCGCCGTGATATCGGTGGCGTACTTGACCACTTTGAACGGCTTACCGTTCGCATCCAGGATCGGGTTGTACGAAGCCTGAATCCAAACCTCTTTGCCTCCCATGCCGATCCGTTTGAACTCGCCCGCCGCGTACTCACCTCGATTCAGCTTCGCCCAGAATTCTTTGTATTCGGCGCTGTGCCGATATGTCTCATCCACGAACCGGCTGTGGTGCGTCCCTTGGATTTCGCCTAACGAGTAACCCAGCGCATTCAGAAAATTCTCGTTGGCCGTGATGACGGTGCCATCGAGGTTGAATTCGATCACCGCCTGCGACTTGCCGATCGCGGCGATCTGGCCGCTCAGATCCGCGAGACGATTCGTGTCCACGGCACAGGCCAGTTTTTGTTTGCCCGCGGAAGCCGCCGGCTTGTGCCGACCGACAGAACTGACCGGCTTGTGTTTGCTCACAGCACTATTGGAACGAGCGGAATTGGTCAGGGTCGCAGTCATCACAGGATCTCCGGGGAGGAAGGTGTGGTTAGGTTTCTGAAATAGTTCCGTAGCCTGACTCTCCGAGTCGGGCCGTCTTCTGCCCGACTCGGAGAGTCGGGCTACGTAAAGAATCAACCGGCACGTCGCGCGTCGGCTACGAGCGAATCGCATTCGTTCAAAATGCCGACCGTGTCCAAGACGAGCAGCAGCCGATCGGGCAGCTTGTAAGCTCCGCGAATCAGACCGCGGATCGCGGCACGAACCGTCGCTGGCGGCGACTCGAACAGTTCGTCATCCACTTCGACAACGTCGCCGATGCGATCCACCAGCAGGCTGACGGCGTGCTCGCCGTCGCGCACGACAACGTTCATCGGCAACGTATTCGGCATTCGCGGCGGCAGACCCAGGCGACAACGCAAATCAATCGCCGTGACAATCTGACCGCGCAGATTGATCAATCCGCTGATGGCGCTGGACGCCAGCGGCACGCGAGTCATCTGCTGATAGCGAATGACCTCTTGCACCTGCTGTGCATCGACCCCCAGAAACAGGTTGTCGACGTGGAACGTACAGAAATGGTGAGCGCGATCGTTCATATTGCCCTCAGGCTTGCCAGTGAATTGCGTGATCCACGCCGGGACTCGAACCGGGCGACGTTCTTCAGATTGAGCACGTCGGTGACTCGTTGTTGAATCACGGTCGTGCCGAGCAGTTCATCGTTCGCCCCCTTCGGCGACTGAATGTTCAAAGCCGTGTCGATGACATCCACAATGTGCCGGACCACCAGCCCGCACGAATGACCTTGCTCGGCATAGACGACGATTTGGAGTTCGGCTTCTTCCGCAGTCCGTTCGTCTTGAGCCGC
>CAMDEA010000147.1 GCA_945893045.1 Planctomyces sp. SH-PL62 | reverse complement strand
GTCAGCGGTCAGAATCCGTCGGGGGCGTCGATCAGTTCGATCTACGCTCGCGTGCGCGGCAACAATCATCCGCAGACCGGCTTGCCAACCAATGTGCTCGTGCTGCCAGAAGCCGTGAAAGACGGACTTGTGATGGGCAGCAACTTCGAGACGTCGGCGTTGCCGACGCTCACGCAGTCCGGTTCGTTTGGGCCAACGTATGCCGCGTTCAATCCCAGTGGCGGCGGTGAGCTGAAACGAGACATGGAACTGGCGATCGCACCCGCGCGACTGGAAGACCGGCGGACGCTGCTGCTCGGACTCGACCAATTGCGTCGGCAAGCGGATTCACGCGGGATGCTGGCGGGGATCGACACCTATCAGCAGCAAGCGTTCGACATCATCGCTCGCGGAGTTGCCGAAGCGTTCGACTTGTCGAAGGAATCGCCGAGCACCGTCGAACGGTACGACACGTCGAAGCTCTTCAAGATGGAAGAACTCACCCGCTGGTTCGACATGAAGCGTGCCAGCAATCTGCTGGGCCGGCAGATGTTGTTGGCTCGGCGGCTGTGCGAGGCGGGTTGCGGCTTCGTCACAGTCTCCGACTGTGGCTGGGACTATCACGCCAACGGCAACAGCCCGAAACGCATGGCCGGCATCTATCCGATGGGCGGACAAGTCGATCACGCCGTCAGCGCGTTTCTGGAAGATGTCAACGAGCGTGGCCTGAGCGACAAGATCTTGTTGGTCGTCACCGGCGAGATGGGACGCACTCCGCGACTTAACAACAACGGCGGCCGCGATCATTACGGAGAAATGACACCGCTGCTCGTGGCTGGCGGCGGACTGAAGATGGGTCAAGTCATCGGCCAATCGGATCGCTATGCCAGTAAGGCGGTCGGCGACTCGTATCGCCCCGCACATCTCTTGGGGACGATCCTGCACACGCTCTTCGACGTCGGTCGGCTGCGTCTCGAACCGCAAGTCCCGCGCGAGATCATTCGCTTCGCCGACACCGCTCAGACGATCGACCAACTGCTCGCTTGAGCGGGATGGCGCTAGCCACCGGTTGGCTGCGAGCACCGGACGTTAGCGCGTTTCCGCTCACACAGTCATTCGCTGCCGCTGGTTGTTGATGTCGCAGGCGTCCGTTGGACCTCGGCGGTTTTAACCTTGAGGCCGGGTGCCCCATCGCGTTGCAGCGGGTAGATGACGATCGCTTCGGCGGCGAGGTTGGCTGCCGGATATTTCTGGCGTGCCAGTCCCACCGCGCGGCCTTGAGCGGTGTCGTCCTGCTTCACTTTCAGGTGCTCGGCGTTGTGAAACTCGGCTCGCTTCTTGTCGCCGAGTTCTTCGTAAATCTGGTGCAGGTTGTAGTGCGCTGTGACGTTTTCGCTGTCGATGTCCAGCGTCTTTTCAAATGTTTTCGCCGCTTCGCGGAGCAGTCGTTCGCGTTCGGGGTCGCCGTCCCCTCGCACGCCTTTGGCTTGCTCGAACAGCGTCTGGCCAAGCAGGTTGATGACTTCGTAGTCGCCACTAAAGTCGAAGTTCCGTTCGGGGACGCGGTCTTCGAGCACGCTGCGGAGACTGGTTTCCGCTTCTTTGAGCCGGCCTTGCTCGCGGTTGACGGTGCCGATCAGCCAGTTGAGCGTCCAGCGCGGAGCGGGCTCGTCGCCCGCTTCTTTGCCGTGTTGAGCGGCGCGGTTGAGTGCTTCGACCGCTTCGTCCAATCGGCCTTCACGGTGCAGCACCCGCGCGAGGTTCAGCGGCCCGTCATAGCGGCCGAGCTTCTCGACTTCCTCAAACGCGGCGATCGACTGACGCAGTTCGGCCTTCCCTTCGAGGAACAGGCCGATGCCGTAATCGTTCCAGCGCTGCCACGGCGGGATTTCGCGTTTCTGCTCGGCGACTTCCGCGGAAACACCTTCGACCGGGAAGGTGACGGTATCGGTTGCCATCGTGACGATCGGCGTATCGTTGAGGTATTTCTCTCCCGGCTTGTGCGATTTGATCGGCTTGTCGCCGGGCTTCGCGGTGCGCGTCACGAAGTCCATGAATTGCTTGTCGAACTTGCGATACTGCAATTTGACTTCCACGGTGATCGGAGCGGCGACGTCGCTGGGCACCGCGAACTCGTAGTGCGCGACCTGGCCGGCTCCGGGCGGGACTTGATGGTTGTAGAGCGGCGTGAAGATGTCCTGTGGATTGCGGCGGTCGATGCGGTTGCCGTCTTTATCGAGCATGAAGACGTTGATGAAGTGAGAATACGGATCAACTTCTCGGTCGGCGTCGAGACCGCCACTCTTGCCAATCACATTGCCGCCGGAGGTCAACGTGACCTCAATCCAGACTTCGTTGGAATCAACGGTGCCTTGTGTCAGTTGATGCCCGATCTTCAACGTGCGGACGACGGCTTCGAGTAGGTACTTCTCGCCTCGCTTGAGAACCGGGAGGTTCGGTCGGATCGGCGCGACTAACCGCCCGTCGATCGTGCCCCCTTCTTTGACACCGAAGATGTCAACGCGAGTGATCTCTTGCAAGAACTTTTGATGAGCCTCAATGACTTCCGGCTTGGCATCACGCAGCCAGGCGAGTCCGGTGTTCGCAGCCGGGAAGAGATGATTGTGGATGCTCAGCTTCTTGGCGTCGGCAAACAGTTTTGCTCCGAAGTCATCCGATTCTTTGAGCGGCATGTGACAGCCGGCGCAGTTCGAGATCGCCTTCGGCGGGAAGTAAAAACTGCGTGCTCCGTGGCCGGCTCCGCTCAGCCAATACGAATCGAAATGATTCTGGCCGCGCAGGAAATCCTTGTAGTGGTTCAGGGCATACGGCAGATGCACCTTGTGGCACGTCGAACAGAACTCGGAGGTCTTGTGCAGGTCTTTCAGAAACGTCTTCTTGTGGAAGGACGGCTTCGCTTTCACCAGTTGCTGATTGACCCATTGCAGCGCCGCATTTTCACTGAAGGCGAACGGATAGTGCGTCGGTTCTTCGATGGTGAAGTCGGCGTTGCCGCGCGTGCTGTTGACGTGAGTGATGGCGTGGCATGCCGTGCAAGTGATGCCGGAGTGGGCGGTCGGATGCTTCTGAAGATCGAACTTGGGATCGTCGAACGCACCGCTGAAGAACGGCACGGGATCGTGACAGCCGGCGCACCAGCGCGACGCCTGCACGTTGCCATCGCGTTTGAGGCTCACTTCGCGCGTCTCGCGAATCGACGCCAGGTAGGCCGGGTTGCTGAACGAACTGAAGCGATGCGAACTCTCGGCCCATTGCGCGTGCGAGTCGGGATGACACTTCTGGCAATAGTCGTCCATCATCAGCGTCTTGGCCGGGATGAATTTTCCGGTCGCGGTGCGTGCGAGGCTCGGCTCGAAGTATTTCGTCCCTTCCTTCGGCCCGGCGACGTTCCACTGGCGCGGGTCTTGCGAGTGCATCAGCACCATCGCGATGACAGCCACTCCGACCACAGCCAAGTAGCTCAGGCCGATTTTCCATTTGATACGCGGCCCGCTGAGCCGATGCAGCCAATACAGCCATCCGGCCAGGATCGGCGTGATGACGTGCAGCCAATACACGGTCGATCGCGCCGCTGGCAGTCGCAGTTCAAAGCCACTGATCCGCATCAGCAGCAATCCGCTGACCAGCACCACAATCGAAACGGAGAACAGGGCGTAGCCAACTTTGACCGCTCGCCGATTGCGGCGGTTCTTGGCATACAGCATGTGCAACGAGCCGAAGACAACGAACGGCCCGATCAGCAGCAGGCCGAGCACCAGGTGCCCCAAGAACATCAATTGATAGAAATAGTTCTGATACGTCTGCTGTTGAATCGCCTCCAGCGCGGTGATCGCCACGAGGTACAGCGAGTTCGCTCCCAGCAACGCCAGCAGTCCGAAGACGACATACAGCAGCTTGCGCAGTCCCGGCGTGACGGCTCGAACGTAGAGCTTTCCCGTTGGAGCCGTTGGTAACGTGACGCTGGGCAACGGGGAACTCGGCGTCGTATCTGATTGAATCGGGGAAGAATCCATGAGTGACCTCCACTTGATTTGTAGTGGCCACGGTCAGGCGGCTGAAAGGCATCTCTCAATCCAGAGGCGGAAAAGCTGGGACAGGAACGGGCAGAGTCTTTGTCCGAAACTCATGTGTGTTTTGCGTGTCTTTTGGGAATTGAAAATTGAGGATTGGAAATTGAAAAATGCAAAATGGTCGACACGAAACATTGACGAGAACTGGCTGGATTCCGGCAATTTCCAATTTCCAATCCTCAATTTCCAATCCTCATTCGTTGGTCAATTCCCGCCAGCCACCACCCACACCGGGCTGGACCACGCGAGTTCACCGTCTTCTTGCAACACACGCGCGTAGTACCAGTTGAGCCCGGGTTGCGGCAGCATGTCGGTGAAGGCGAGTTCGACTTGCTCCTTGCCGGGCGTCTCGGTGCGTAACACGGCGTTGTTGCGGATGAATTGGATTTGCTTGATCCGCGACGTGCCGGTCGCTTTCAGTTTGAGTTCGACTTTGTCTTTGGCCTCGAACTCGGAGCCTTGGAATTTTCCGTTGGCCCAGAATTCGACGATCAGGTTGTCGGTGCCTCCGTAAGTTTGACGTCGGCGCAGCGAATCGAGGATCGCCTGCCGGTCGTTGCTCGGCGTGAAGATCATCGAGTAGCTGATGTGCGTCGAGCCGTGGTCGCTGCTGCTGGTCGTGCCCAGGCGATAGCCGAGTTTGTAGGCGTTCCACAGCATCCCTTTCTCGGTGAAGCCGCCGGGGGCTTTGTCCGGTTCGTCGGGAGTCTGATGCACGCGCGGCATGGTCAGCGCTTCGTAGCTGTTGCGAGCACCCTGATAAATCTCAACGACCGGTTCGGCCCACGGGTCGTTGTCGCGCCAGTCCGTCCCCATGCTGCTGGTGCCGGAGGTGTGCGACATGCACAGGCCGCCGGTGCCGTGCAGGTATTCGTAGAGCAGCTTCGTGTCGTTCTCGACGACTTCGCCGGCACCAATCCCCGCGAAGACCCCTTGCTGAGCCAGCTTCATTTGGAACGGGAAGATCGGCACTCCGCGATACGCATGAAAGATGTTGCGGTGCCCGTGCGGGAAGCGGACGCTCCGCTCGTAGCCGTACAGCGGCACGAACCGCGGAGCGAGATAGTACATGTCGCACGATTTCTCGGTCAGCCACCACCAGTACGGGTATTGGCCGCCTCCCTGATGATCGGTCAGGCCGCCGAAGTCGAACGCGGCGACGTCGATCATGTACCGATAAAAATCCAAGTACGAACCATCGTTGCCGGGTCCGACGTCCCACGACATCTCGGTGTGCCGGTGCATGTCGCCGCGCACGATGCGGCAGTCTTGATCGTCGAGCTTGGTGCGATAAGCACGAATCGCCGCGACTTGCTTCGCCTCACGTTCAGCGTTCCACGCGGGGACACCGACGGGCGGAGGCGGCGGCGTGTACGCGGCGAGCGTCGGCACTCCCGGCTTGATCTCCACGTCGTCCTTCTTCGGCTTTGCGATCTGCGTGACGAGCGCCGTGTCTTGAATCGGCCGGTGATAGTTCTCGACCGCGCGCGCGTCCGACGAATACGCCGCCAGCAGCGAGCCGTCATTCGCCGGAGCGATCCGGCTGAAGACGCTGATGCGGCCGGGACTCGCGGCCAGCATGACCGGCGCGGTCCAGCCGTCGGCAGAGAGCGTCGTCACGTTCTCCGTCCAACCTTTGCCACGACCGCGATTGTTGGCTCGCTGAGGCCCGAAGATCATTTGCCGATACCGCAGCCACAAGCGTCCGTCGTTCGTCACGGTGAGTTCCGGCGACGCGGAGAGTGCTCGTTGCTGTGGCCCGGCCGGTTCGCCTTCGGGAATCTCCGGCGCGGCGAGCATTTCTCCTTTGCGAACGCAAGCAACTTTGACCTTGCGCGTGCTGCCGAGCGTTGTCCCCTGATTGTTGTCCTTGATCCAATAGCCCTGATCCTTGCCCCAGTTGTGCCCGCCCTGTTCCCAGCCGACCCACACATCTCCGTCCGATCCGCACGCGACCGTCGCGTGAGCCTCATAGAACGACGACGTTGCAATCGGCCTGACCTTGCCGAGTTCTCCCGTGGCCGAAACGCTCGTCAGATAAACGTCGTAGTCTCCACGGCGATAGCTGTCGAACGCGATCCATGCGGTATCGTTCGCATCGACCGCGACGTGCGGATACCAATCGCTCTCGTCGTCCGATGTGACAGCGAGCGGCTGCGACCATAACTCGCCATCGAAACGGCAATACTGCACGTCGCCGCTGTTCTCCGGATGAGCCTGCCAGACGACATGGATGTTCTTCTTGGCATCGACATGCACGTGCGGGTTGATGTCCGGCTTCGGATTGTTCGTCAGCCGCTCGAGCTTGCCCCACGAATCGCCGAGCAACGGTCTCGCAAAGATGTCCCAGTTGCCGCTCTTCCCTTTTCCCTGCCCGGTCTGCTCCGACCAGATGACCCACACGCGGTCCTTCGCATCAACCGCAAGCTGCGGCATCCACACGTCCGATCGAGCGGCCGCCGTCGGCACATAGCTGCGAGTACTCCACCAGCCGTCCGCCAACCGGCGATGAATGCGAATCTGATCGTGCCCGTCGAAGTACGCCGCGTAAGCCGCGAAGACGGTCCCGTCCGAGGACTGCGTGATCGAAGCGAAGTCATCGTAAGAATCGCCGTTCGAGAGGACTTGAGCTCCACCCGCGCGAGCTTGCCGGATCAAGTCCTGCAAGAACTCGGTGACCGGTGGAGCATCCTTCACGCCCGCCGATTCACGCGGGTCGTCGCCGATGACGGGGGCGACGGGATGATCGTCCTTCTTCGCAGCCCCTTTCTTGCCCATCCCTTTCTTCTTGGCGGGCTGCTCTTGAGCGATCAATTGATCGAATCCCGTCTGCACGGCGTCATTCGGCAGTTTCGCAAACAGCAGCACTCCGGCCAGCACAGCCGACGTCAGCAACGCCACGAACGCAGGGCGACTTCGCATGATTCACCTCGGAGATGAGTTCGGAAGAGATCGAACGGTGACTCGCGAGGTGGCATTGAAATCAAGCAGCCGTTGAAATGGAATCAACCGTCGCACCAATTCCGAAGCCGTACCGCGACCGTTAGGGAGCGGCTCGCCAGATGGATGTCGGCCGCTCCCTAACGGTCGCGGTACGGTGATCAACAACGAGAACTACGAAAGGCGATTTCATGTCGATTTTGTTTGGACAAGTGGCTGTTGTGACGGGAGCGAATCAGGGGATCGGCAAAGGGATCGCGCGAGCCTTGGCCAAGGCCGGCTGCCGGCTGGCGATTTGTGCTCGTAATGCGGCCAAGCTGACGGCGACCGCCGATGAGTTGAGGAACGAAGGAGCGGAAGTCCTCACGGTGCCGGCCGACGTCTCGAAAGAAGCGGACGTCGTCGCGTTATTCGCCGCCATCGACCGTCAATATGGCCAAGTCGATGTGCTAGTCAACAACGCCGGTGCGTTTGACGGCGGGCCACTCGATGAGTTGTCGATGGAAGCTTGGAACAACGTCATCGGAGCCTGTCTGACCGGCGCGTTCCTGTGTAGCCGCGAAGCCTTCAAGCGCATGAAACCGCGACGCAGTGGACGCATCTTGAACATCGGCTCGATCTCGGCACAACGACCGCGTGCCGGAGGCGTGCCGTACGCCGCCGCGAAGTTCGGAACAACGGGCCTGACTCAAGCCGCCGCGATTGACGGACGCGACTTCGGCATCACCGTCAGTTGCCTGCATCCGGGCAACGTGCTGGTCGAACGCCGCTCCGACAGCGGACTCAAGAGCGATGACGAACCGATGATGAGCATCGAAACGATTTCCAACGCCGCGCTGGCGATGCTGTCGGTTCCCCCCGACGTGAACTTTCTCGAAGCGATCGTGCTGCCGCGCAATCAGGAGTATCTCGCGCGCGGTTGAGGTAGGTTGGGACTCCGTCCCGACCATTCCGAACGAGGGTCGGGACAGAGTCCCAACCTACAATCAGAACCATCTCGCCTTATCGACGACGTTCAGCAGCGGTTCGTCCGCCGCAAATCGGCGTGCGTTCTCCAGCAGCGTGGCCAAGTGCCGTTTGGCGATGCGCGGCGATGCTCCTGCGACGTGTGGTGTGAGGATGACGTTGTTCATTCGCCACAACGGGTGTTCGGCCGGCAGCGGTTCCGTTTCAAAGACATCGAGCCCCGCTCCGGCAATCAAACCGGACTGCAATGCGGCAGTTAAGTCGGTCAGATCGACGATCGCGCCGCGGCCGATATTGATCAGTACGGCCGAGCGCTTCATCGCCTCGAAACGCGGCGTGCGGAACAGCTTTGCGGTCTCCGGCGTGTGAGGGGCGGCGATCACGACGTAATCTGATTCCGCCAGCAAATCGTTTAAGCGGTCGGTCGGCCAGACCTGTTCGAGGACTCCCGGCACGCTGCGGCAGACGGGATCGACGGCTCGTAGAATCATGCCGAACGCGGCCCCGCGGCGGAGCACTTCGCGGCCGATTTCACCGGCTCCGACGACTCCCAGCGTGCAATCGGCGAGATGTTGATGTCGGCGGTCGATCTCCGAGACCGTGGCCGGTCCATGAGTGAAACCAGAACGCTCTGATTCGCCGCCGACGGGAACCCATTCGGCTCGCAATTGTCGGCGAATGTAGGTGTGCAGATTCCGGGCAAAGCACAACACGAGACCGAAGACATGATCGGCGATCACGTCGGAGAAGAGTCCGCGCATGTTCGTCAGCACGCAGGGATGCTCGATCAATTCGGGGAAGAGATAATGTTCGAGGCTCGCCGTCGGCGATTGAACCCAGCGCAGTTGCTGTGCGTTCGCGAGCAGGTCAGGCGTCAGCTTCCCGAAGAAACCGTCCGCGTCGCGAATCGCGTCACGAGCTTCCGAGGCGTCGTGGCAATTGATGATCTCCAGCTTGTTCGAGGTGATCTCATGCAAGCGTCGCAATCGCTCGTCGTCGATGGCCGGCGAGATGATCAGTTTGAGTCGTTGTGGTGAAGGGTTCGTGAAATCGGTTGTTGGCTTGTGTTCGGTCACCAAACGTGCTCCACAAAATGTGTTCGATCAAAACGGAAACGTGTCGATGGACTTCAATCTGTCAAGATTTTTCATGCGCTCGCGACAAAGATTTTTTTCGTGATGTTGGCCGCTTGCTCTGTCGAGAGGGCGAAGTCAGAATGCCGCCGCGCTTCATGTGATCTTGTCTTGCTTGTTCTCTTCTCCAACGTTTCTCAGGGGACTTCGATATGCAGATCATCTCCCGCAGTGTCAACGAGGGATTGGTGATTGATAACAACGTTCGAGTGACAGTTCTGGAGATTCAGCACAACCGCGTGCGACTGGGAATTGAAACACCAAATCAGGCTCCGTACTACCGAGAAGAAATGGTGTACTTCGGCGATGGAGATGGCGGGATGCTCGCCGAGACGGAAGCCACGCAGCCGGTTGTCGAACCGCTGGTTCCGGCCACCGCCCTCTGACCTGGGTTGTGCATGGGCCAGGAATTCGATCAGCCGGAACGCGCTAGCGTCCGGTTTTCCTCGTAACCGGGGCTAGCGCCCTGCGGCTCAGGAGGCGATGAACGCCGTGCCTTTTGATGCGATAAAAGCGGCTCGCCGATTGAGCGATTTGGGCCTTTCGGCCGAGAAATTGCCGAAGCACATCGCGATCATCATGGACGGCAACGGTCGCTGGGCGAAAGCACGCGGGTTCCCGCGCATCGAGGGGCATCGTCGGGGAGTCCGCTCCGTCCGCGAGACCATCGAAGAGTGCGCGGAACTCGGCCTCGAGCAGCTCACGCTGTATTGCCTGTCGAGCGAAAACTGGAAGCGGCCACAACGCGAACTCGACATGCTGATGCGTTTGTTGGAGCAGTACCTTGTCGAGGAACGGTCTGAAATCATGCGTCAGGATTTGCGGTTCGCGGTGATCGGCCGCCGCGAAGGCTTGTCCGACGGTGTGCTGCGCGAAGTCGCCAAGACGGTGGAGATCAGCCGCAACAATCGTGGCACTCGACTGTGTCTCGCCGTGAACTATGGCGGTCGTCAGGAACTGGTCGATGCGTTTCGGCGCATCGCAACACGACTTTGCGACGGTTCGCTGACGGTGGACGCGATCGACGAAGAGCAGATCGCCGAGCATCTCGACACTGCCGGGATGCCCGATCCCGATTTGGTGATCCGCACGGCCGGTGAAATGCGCATGAGCAACTACTTATTGTGGCAAGCCAGCTACGCCGAGTTTTGGGTTACGTCGAAATGCTGGCCGGAGTTTCGTCCCACCGATTTGCACGACGCCTTGCGCGACTATGCGAATCGCGAACGCCGCTTCGGCGGACTGTCGAGGTAAGCGGACATGTTGAAACACCGCCTGCTGATGTCCGCGCTGCTGATCCCCGCGACGATCGGGTTGTTTGTTTGGGATCATGGGCTGGGAGAGAAAGCTCCAATTCTGTTTGTTCTGATCATGATCTTGTCAGCACGGGCGACTTGGGAGCTTGTGACATTGGCACGGGCAGCAGGTCTCCGGCCCAGCCTGATGCTGTCGCTCGCTGGGACTTGGGCCATGATCATTTTGGGTTGGGCACCACATGTCGAACAGAGTTGGGGAAATTGGTACAGAGACAACGCGGTCGGAATTGGTTTGCTTCTGTTCGGAGCAATCGCGGTCTGGCTGACTCTGAACTCGGTTTTACGATTTCCTCGTTGCGCAGCGGTTGTTGAATCTCAAGATGTTTCGATGAAACCGCCTGTCGTTCACGGCCGAGAAATTGCGACCTTGGCCTTTGAGTTGTTCATCGTTGTCTATCTCGGAGTCTTCTTGGCGATCACGACTCAACTGCGTTGGGTCTGGAATGATTACTTTGCGCTCGGAGCCTTAGTGGTCGCTGCCAAGACCGGAGACATCGGGGCGTACACGTTTGGTCGTTTAATCGGCGGACCGAAAATGACCCCCAAGCTGAGTCCGGGAAAGACTTGGGCTGGAGGAGTCGGACACCTTGTGACGGCGGCTCTCTGTTCCATCGCGTGGATGAGTTGGCTGGGGCCGCTCATTAACGAACATTGGACCGCGCGGCATGTGATTTTTGCGGGAGCCTTTGGAATCACCGTGGGCTTTGCGGGATTGATCGGTGACTTGGCCGAGTCGCTCATCAAGCGGGATGTCGGAGTGAAAGATGCTCCGGCGTTGTTACCGGGGTTCGGCGGATTACTCGACTTATTGGACAGCCTGTTGCTGGCGGGGCCGGTGGCTTATGCGATGTGGGGGCTGTGCCGGTAGATCAGCCTGTCACTGAGAACCGCTGTTGCGGAATCAGTTGTGTGGTTCATCCGCGGTCGTGTCTGAATCTGCGGGGTGAATGACCTGCAAGCTCCGCGCCGATTTAGGCACGGCCACGGATCGTGTCTCAAAACCCAGCGGTCAGAGGCGGAGCCTCGCTGGTATCTTTGCCAGGATGGCTTGGGTTTTTCGCGGAAGGTGCTATCACTCGCGACCCAAATTCAGAATCACAGGATTGATTCCCTCCCCGGACTGCCAGAGAGTGGCCAATGTTGGTCGAACCTGACGGTGGCGGGACGGAATGATTGGAGACACGCGAGAGAATGGCTGACAATTACATTTTTACGATCGAAGCGCTGACCCGGATGTATGAGGACAAGGAAGTCCTCAGCAACATTTGGTTGGCGTTTTATCCGGGAGCCAAGATTGGCGTGCTCGGTAACAACGGGTCGGGTAAGAGCACGCTGCTGCGGATCATGGCGGGTGAGGACAAGGACTACATGGGGGAGGTCCGGCCGGCCAAGGGCATCAAGATTGGGTACTTCGCGCAGGAACCGCACCTCGACAAGTACACGACCGTCGGAGAATGCATCAACGACGCGGTGGCGGAATTACATGCGGTCCTCGAACGGTACAACGAACTCAACATGAAGTTGGGCGAGCCGCTGGAGCCGGACGAGATGGACAAGGTGCTGGCGGAACAATCCAAGTGCCAGGACAAGATCGATCACGACAACTTGTGGGAGCTGGATCGCACGCTCGATGTCGCGAAGGACGCGATGCGATTGCCTCCCGATGATGCCGAGATCGCGAAGCTCTCCGGTGGCGAGAAGCGGCGCGTGTCGCTGTGTCAAATTCTGTTACAGAACCCAGATCTGCTGTTGCTCGATGAGCCGACAAACCATCTCGATGCCGAATCGGTCGCATGGTTGGAGCGGTTCCTCGAACACTTTGCGGGGACGGTCGTCGCGGTGACGCACGATCGGTATTTCCTCGACAACGTCGCGCAGTGGATCTTGGAATTGGACCGCGGCAAGGGGATGCCGTTCGAGGGAAACTACTCGTCGTGGCTGGAACAGAAGTACGCGCGGATGAAGGTTGAGGAAAACAAAGAGTCCAAGCGTCAGAAGGAATTGGCTCGCGAGTTGGAGTGGGTCCGCATGTCGCCCAAGGCGCAGGCGACGAAGAACAAAGCGCGCTTGCAGCGATACGAGGAATTGCGGTCGCAGCAGTACAACGGGGCCGACGATGCCGCGTCGTTTCAGATTCCCTCCGGCAAACCGCTGGGCGATTTGGTCATCCGTGCCGAGAAGCTGACGAAGGGCTTCGGCGACCGGCTGCTGTTCGAGAACATGGAGTTCAATCTTCCGCGCGGCGGCATCGTCGGCGTGATCGGGCCGAACGGAGCGGGCAAGACAACGCTCTTCAAAATGATCATGGGGCTGGAGAAACCGGATAGCGGCTCATTGCGCATCGGCAACGCGGTCGAACTGGCGTATGTCGATCAATCGCGTGATGCGCTCGACGGAGATAAATCGGTCTATGAAGAGATTTCCGGCGGTGCGGATATCTTGGAAGTCGGCGGCGCGCGGATTCACGCTCGCAGCTATGTTGGGCGGTTCAATTTCAAAGGCTCGGACCAGCAGAAGCTGGTCAAGCAGCTTTCGGGGGGCGAGCGGAACCGCGTGCATCTTGCCAAGCTGCTGCGGAGCGGCGGCAATGTGATTCTGCTCGACGAACCGACGAACGATCTCGATGTGGAAACGCTGCGCGCTTTGGAAGAGGGGCTTTCGAGCTTCGGTGGCTGTGCGATTGTGACCAGCCACGACCGCTGGTTCCTCGACCGCATCGCCACGCACATCCTGGCCTTCGAGGGGGACAGCCAGGCGTATTGGTTCGAGGGGAACTACAAGATGTACGATCAACAGAGACACGAACGGCTCGGATCCGACGCCGATCAACCGCACCGCATCAAGTACCGGCCGCTGGCGCGGTGAGGCATGAGCTAGGCCTTCGGCCCGGCGACGGGATAGTGGACCGGACCTCGTGGGGCATGTCCCAGTCCGCTCGGCACCAGAGCCGGCGCAGTGAAGTATCGGGAGTGACGGACCGATGTCGCTCGGCGGCGGCGATCCAGCAGGGTGAGGATTGCCGGCAGTGGGATCAGTGACATGAAGACGCAGCTCGCGACGCCGATCGTCAGCACCAGGCCGAACGTGTACAGCCCGCGATGCGCCGCCAGCAACATGCTGCCGAAGCCAACCATCGTGGTCGTCGATGTCAGCACCAGCGAATTGATAATGCTGGGCGAGATGCGATAGCGGCGTTTTGTCTGCCAGCGGAAATCGTGGACGACATGCACGCCACCATCGACGCCGATTCCCAATAGCAGCGGCAGCACGATCAAGTTGGCGGGGTTCAAGTCCACTCGCATCAACCGCATGACGCCGAACATGATCGCCGCGCCCCCCAGCGGAGGCAGCAACGCCAGCAACGCATAGAACACGGCGGACGAATCGACCATCGACGCGATCGTGATCACCATCGCCAGATACAGGCCGCACAGCAATTCCCAGCGGACTTCGATCCGCTGCCAGCGGCACATCCCCACGACGATCGCCATCAGAAGTGCGGGAGGCAGCAGCACGCGCACGGCCTGCTCGCGGCCCAGCAAGTCGATCAGCAGCGTCAGGCAGATGGCGACGAAAGCATAAGCGGCGGCGTCTTGATAGCTCTGCATGATCTGACGCGACGCTTCGTAGTTTTGCAGCGGAGTCCCCGTCACTTCCGGGTCGATCGAGCGGACATCTTCGACGAACTCGCGCAGCGGGCCGATGTCCCAGACTTGTTCCTTCGGGAAGATCTGCAATTGCCATTTCCCTTCCGGGCTGACGTATCGCGAGACCAACTCCTTGGGAAAGTCGGCCAACGTAATCGGTTCCGGATCGGACGCCTCCGCCAGCGTCTGCAACTGCGCATGCAAGGCGAGATTCATCCGCCCTTGGAACTCATTCAAGAAGCGAATCTGACGTTCCAGCGGCAACGACTCGAAGCGGTCCAGAAATTCATTCAACGAAGCCGCGGCTTGTTGAGCCCACGCTTCCTCGTTGCGATCCAATGCGTCGTGCAGGCGTTCGATCAGCTTGCCGAGCGCCTCGGGATTGACCTCGCGCGGTTCGTAGCTGACCGGAGCCAGACGCGCGACCTCGGCATGCGCGGCTTGGATCAGCAGTCTGGTTTCGGCGAGGTTCGTCGCTGGCAGATGCGACGCGAGTTCCTCGACCTTGCGAACCGTCGGCAGCGCTTCAAATTGTTTCTTCAACCGCCGCGCATCCTCGGCCGAGTCGGCCAGACAGACGGCGAACAGCAGCGAGCTTTTGGATTCGCGGAACATGCGGTGTTGCAGATCGACCGACTCGACACCGTTGGCTTGCAGGTTCAGCAAGTTGTAGTCGTAACCGATGGCGAAGCTGGGCCGGCCGCCATTCCATTGAAACGCCTGGGCTCCCAAGCTCACCGTCAGCAGCAAGCCGCTCAGCGCGACGAACCACGGATAGCGGCGCGTCGCCCAGCGCAGCGCGTTCCCTTGAATGGGTGTCGGCAACTGAGCCGGCGCGACATTGCGATCCGCCAGCCGCAGCAACGGAGGCAGAACAAAGAACGCCGCCAACGCACACAACAGCACGCCACCGCCGGCGATCATTCCGAGTTCGGCGACTCCCAGAAACTTCGTGAAGGTTGCGCAGTAAAACGCCAGACCGGTGGTGATCGCCGCCGTGAAGATGCTCGCGCCGATTGACGCGGACGTGTTTCCCAAAGCGTCGTCCAACGATTGTCCTTCATGTCGCAGTTCGAGATACCGCGACAGATAGACGATCGCGAAGTCGATCCCCAGTCCCATCAGGATCGCGGCGAAGGAGGCGGAGAGGATCGTCAGGTGTCCGACCACGGCCGTTGCGTACGCGCAGGACCACAACAGGCCGGCCGCCAGCATGACCATCGCCAGCAACGGATGCCGATAACCATGAAAGCCGGCCAACAACAGCAGCAACACGCCGACGGCCGACACGATCGTCGATAACGTCATGTCGCGCTGCGACCGCAGCATCTCATCATTTTCGAGCACCGGGATGCCGGTCAGTCCGATCCGCACATGCGGGTGATCCGGCTTCACGTCGGCGAGGATCTCGCGCAGCCGCTGAATGGCGACCGACGCGCCGTTGAAATCGGACTTATCCACGATCGGCGCGACCTGCAAGAAACCCTGCGTGCCGCGATCGTTCAAGAAGTAGGTCGGCTTCATCGCCGCGGCGGACATGTCGCCATCGACCTTCACCAACTGCGGCCACGGATTGCGAGCATCGTCGGGATTCTTCAGAGCGGCGGTCATGCTGGTCGCCAGCGAGGTCACGTGCTGGCTGATCAACTGAATGACCTGTGTGTTGGACGGCCCCGGCAAGCGTGAGTTGTCCGTGCCGGTTGCGGCCGCCGTGAAACGCAACAGATTCAGCCGGTGCAGCAACTGCGAGATGACTCGTTCGAGATTGACCGCGTCATAGTCCCCTTGAATCACCGGCCGCATTTCGCGGAGCTGCGCCAGACACATCTCCAACTGTTCCGACGAAAGAAACTGCAAGCCTTTCCGCCGCAGTTGCTCGTGCTCGATGCGATACAGCACATTGCGAAAGTGCTGATCGTCGGCTTTCAACCGCTCGCCCAACTCATCGAGCACCGGGACGATGTCTTCCGGCATCCGGCCTTCGACCACGATGACAATGTCAGAAGATTCGCCGAAACTTTTGGTGTAGTTCAGCCAGCGTTTGTGAAAATCCGCTTGTGGATCGATCAGGTCATCGCGGTCGTTTTTGAATTTCAGGTTCCGCGAGGTGTAGACCCCACTGGCCACACAGACCGCCAGCAGAAACAACACCGTCACCCACGGCCGAGCCGCAATAAGGCGCGTCGCCGACCGCAGCAATTCGCTGAATGCAGTCGTGTGGCGGTCGGACGAGTCAATCGGCATGAAACTCTCGCTGGCAAGCTCAATGTGTGCGGCCAGGCAAACCCCCCGGCCGGAAGGGGCAGGAATCTATGCCGAGACGAAGAACAGCAGCAAGATGAGGCTGCGCGTGGGCAGCGCATGCGGACGGAGCGTCGCGAGCCAAGCTCCGTTGACCCCGCTTGCTGGTGTCGAACCGCTGGCCCTAGACTCCCACCGTCACACGACCTGATCTCATCGAAACGCTTTTTGCGAGACCATGCCATGCTCAGCCTTGTTCATTTTCGAGCCGTTGCACTCCGTTGGATGTCCGTGTCATCCCTAGCGCTGGCGTTGTCAGTGGTCGCTCTGCCGATGCAATCGGCCAGCGCACAGGACAAGCTCGCGACTTGGGCGCACATCGAACTCAAAGGGGGTTATGCCGAAGGCCCGCAGATGATGGGCTTGTTCGGCGATGTCAGCGAAAGTCTTTCGGAAGTGCTCGGCCGGCTCGACAAGGCAGCGAAGGATGACGCGGTCACGGGCGTCGTGCTCAAGATCGACGGACCGAGCATCGGACGCGGGAAGCTCAATGAATTTCGCCAGGCGATCAGCCGCGTGAAGGCCAAGGGCAAGAAGGTTGTTGCGTATCTCGATTCCGCTGGCTCCGGCGATTACCTCGTGGCGGCCGGTTGTGATGAAGTCGTCATGCCGGAGTCCGGCGTGCTGATGCTGCTCGGTGTGCGATCTGAGGTCAGCTTCTACAAGAACCTGTTCGACTTCCTTGGCGTGAAGGCCGAGATGCTGCGAGTCGGCGAATACAAGTCGGCCGCCGAACCGTACTCCCGCACCGAGATGAGCAAAGAGTTCCGCGAAGAGCTGGAGCAAGTCCTCGGCGACTTCTACGACCAGATGGTCGAGCAAGTCGCGACCGGCCGCGGGCTCACCGCCGAGAAAGTCAAAGACGCGATCGACAACGGCCCGCACACCGCCGCCGCCGCGAAAGAACTCGGACTGATCACGCGCGTCGCTTACGAAGACGAACTCCCCGGCATCCTGAAGGGAGACAAGGCCGACGCGACGATCAAGCTGACGAAGCGCTACGGCAAGAAGAAGATCGACACCGACTTCAGCGGAATGCTCGGCATGGTCAAGATGATGAACCTGATGATGGGCATCGAACCGCAAGCTCGCAGCAGCAAGAATCCCAAGATCGCCATCATTCACGCGTCCGGCATGATCATGCCCGGAGCCAGCAGCAGCGATTTTCTCGGCGACAGCACGCTCGGCAGCGACACGCTGGTGAAAGCGATTGAGAAAGCGTCGAGTGACGCGACGGTCAAAGCGATCGTGCTGCGAGTCGATTCGCCTGGCGGCAGCGCGCTCGCCAGCGATCTGATTTGGCGAGCACTCGAAAAAGTCGAGAAGCCGATCGTCGCCAGCATGGGCGATGTCGCCGGTAGCGGCGGCTACTACATCGCGATGGGTGCCGACACGATCTTCGCCGAACCGGGCACGATCACCGGTTCGATTGGCGTCGTCGGCGGCAAGATCGCGCTCGAAGGTCTCTACAACAAGATCGGCATCACAACCAGCGTGGTCGCTCACGGCAAAAACAGCGGCATTCTCAGCACGACCGTCGGCTTCACAGACAGCGAACGCGCGGCGATGACCAAGCTGCTGTTCGACATCTACAAGCAGTTCACCGAGAAAGCCGCCAAGGGCCGCAAGATGGAGTACGCGAAGCTCGAAAAGCTCGCTCGCGGCCGTATCTATTCCGGCTCAACGGCACTGAAGCTCGGACTCATCGACAAGCTCGGCACGCTGGAAGACGCCGTCGAGCACGCAAAAGAATTGGCGAAGCTCGGCCCGGATGACAAAGTCGAACGCCTGATCCTGCCAAAACCGACCAGCCCGCTCGAATCGCTCTTCGGCCCGCTGAACCCGGACGAGCAAACGCGCGTGTCGGCAGACTCGGCGTTGTTCAACGCGATGAAAGCGATCTCGCCCGACCTGGCCGACGACCTGCGGAACGCGCTGCAAATCAACCGCCTCGCTCGCGAGAGCCGGCTGATGTTGATGCCGTTCACGATTCGGATTCAGTAGGCGAAGAGCTTGATTTCACGCAGAGGCGCAAAGCTCGCAGAGGATTCCTGCAAGGTTCTTCCCTCTGCGAGCTTTGCGCCTCTGCGTGAGACTGCTTTCAACTCACTGCAGAGTCCAGGCTCGCCATGCTTGAGACCGCGGGCTGCTTGCGGTCGAATACGCCTTCCCCCGTATTTTGGGAGGTTGGGCACTCTTGCCCGACCCGATCGACGAGCGGACGGGTAAGAGTGCCCATCCTCCACAAGGAAATCTCGCAATGAAATGGCATCTCTGGGCCGTGTTGGTTGTGTCGGCGTTGGTTGGTCCTGTGATGACGGCTCAGCCGCCTGAAGGCAACAAGGTCAAAAGCGGAAGAGTATCGGGGCCGATATCGGGGACAAAAAGAACAAAGATCGTTGAGGCGCAGCAACTTGAACTCAACAAAGGCGACCACATTTGCATCGTCGGCAACACACTGGCGGAGCGGATGCAGCACTTCGGATGGCTCGAAACGCTCATCCATGCGAGGTTCCCGGAGCACAATCTTGTGTTCCGCAATCTCGGTTATTCCGGCGACGAAATCGACGGGTACAAGAATCCGCAGCATCGGATGCGGTCGATGGATTTTGGGTCGCACGACCAATGGTTGAGCGGATCGGCTCCGGTGCCGCAGCCGGGGAAGTTGTCGTCGAAGGATAAGGCCGGCGGCGACAAGGTGCGCGAGAACCGGTTTGAGCTGACCAATACCAAGGCGGACGTGATCTTCGCCTTCTACGGCTACAACGAATCGTTCGCCGGCGAGGCGGGGTTGGCCAAGTTCCAGGAGAACGTCGCAGGCTTCATCAAGCACACGCTCGCGCAGAAGTACAACGGCAAGTCGGCTCCCAGGCTCGTGCTGTTCTCACCCATCGCCCACGAGTTCATCGACGATCCCAACCTGCCCAGCATGGCAGCCGTTGCCGCCTCGAACGCGCGGCTCAATATGTATGCCGACGCGATGGGCGAGGTCGCCAAGGCCAACGGCGTGTTGTTTGTGGACTTGTTCTCGCACACGGCAACAGCGACTAAGAGAGATGGAACTATCTCGTTCAATAACGTGATCGGGACCAGTGGTTTCGGGAGCAAAGCGGATCAGTTGACGATTAACGGAGTGCATCTCAATCGCGTCGGTGACCGCATGATTGGCTGGCTTGCGGTCATGAAACTTTGGCCTCCGCTACGCGACTTCACCCGGATGGACTTGCATCCGCTACAGGCCGCGATCAACGACAAGAACTTCTACTGGTTCAACCGCTACCGCGTGACGGACGGCTTCTCGACCTACGGCGAGCGAGCGTTCCTGAAATTCTCCGAGGGGCCGGGCGGATATGGCGATGGGTTGTCGAATTACTCGGTCGGGCAGCGCGAGCTGGATGTGTTGGATCAGCTCACCAGCAATCGCGACGTTGTCGTCTGGGCGGCGGCGCAGGGCAAGAAGGTCGAGCCGATTGACTCCGCGTTGTCGCCATTCATCCCCGTCATCACGAACAAGCCGGGGCCGCTCGAAGGCGGAAAACATCTGTTTCTCTCCGGGCAGGAAGCCATCGAGAAGATGACCGTCCACAAGAACATGAAGGTCGAGCTGTTCGCCGACGAGACGATGTTTCCGGAGCTGGTCAAGCCGGTGCAGATGTCGTTCGACACCAAGGGGCGGTTGTGGGTCGCCTGCTGGC
>CAMDEA010000146.1 GCA_945893045.1 Planctomyces sp. SH-PL62 | reverse complement strand
CCACCTGCTCCCGAACCGCTGGCATCAACAACTCGGATTTCACTTGTGGGACATCATCCATGATCGACTCCAGAAAGAGGTTCCGAACATTTTCAACCTCATTCTGACAACTCTGTATTCATCGCGCCAGGCAAAATTGGCACACCCCTGCGGCACGACAACATCGTGCGCGTGCTGGAAGTTGGGCGTGACGAGGGGATGCTCTTCATCGTCAGTGACTTCGTGGACGGGATGACGCTGGCGGAGCGCATCCTCAATCATCGTCTTCAGCCTCGTGAATCCGCTCAACTCTGCACTACGTTGGCTCTGGCGTTGCATTATGCCCATGAGGCTGGAGTTGTTCATCGCGATCTGAAGCCGACCAATGTGATGCTCGATCGAGCCAACAAGCCCTATTTGGTCGACTTTGGCTTGGCCAAACAGGAGGCCGGCGAATTCAGCATCACGGCCACGGGCGATATCCTCGGTACCCCAGCCTACATGTCTCCCGAACAAGCCCGCGGCGAAGGCCACTTCGCCGACCGCCGCAGCGACATCTACTCGTTGGGCGTTGTGCTTTATGAACTGCTCACCGGCGAACGCCCCTTCAAAGGGTCCACGCACTTGTTACTGAAGGCGATTCAACAGCTTGAGCCCACCGCGCCCAGCAAAATCAATCATGCGCTGCCGAAAGATCTAGAGACGATTTGCTTGAAAGCTATGTCGAAAGAACCGCATCGCCGCTATGCCACGGCGCTGGAAATGGCCGAAGATCTGCAACGCTTCCTCAATGGCGAATCGATCCTGGCACGACGGACATCTTCACTCGAACGCGGCTGGCGCTGGATGCGCCGGAATCCACTTGTCACGACCTCATGTGCCATTGCGTGTGTTGCGATGCTGGCTTTGGTTGGTGTCTTAACGGCAAAGCCAACACCAGCGGTGGATTCTCAATTCCGAGGCTTGCTGATCTTGCCCCAGTCGGAAATGGCATTACTGGAACCGGGGAGACTGACGTCACTCCTTGATCATCCTCCCGCGATCATTGCCTGGCTTCCAAATCGTGATCAAAAGCCGCCGGTGCATGATCCTCAGTCGAAGTCCTACATCATTCAGTCTCCACAGGACATCATGGTTGCGGGCGCAGCAACGCATCCCGAACAGGCATTTGTCGTTCAAGGAAACGTTTCGATGAGCGAAGATATTGGATCGGCCGGATTTGTTTGGGGGCTGCATACTTCAAAGTCGGACGGAATCCTCCGATGTTACGCTATCCTTCTACGTCGTCTTCGGAAGGACTTTCCTCTTGAATTGCGTCTCCATGAATTGCAGCTTGCAATGCAGGGCGGCGATCGTTTTGCGATCAGCAAGACCATGTGTTACGACGTTCGGCAAGTGCAATTGGATAGTCTCGAAAAAGTCCAACTCGTGGTCGAGGTCTCTCCCAAGAAGGTTGTCGTTCGACTCAACGAACAAATTGTCTGGGAACCTAAGACGGACGAATGGGCGGCACCGTGGTTGCCGAATGGAAATAGTGGATTGGGAATTGTGGCAAGCGGATCACGTACCACGTTTCACGAAGCGCTCGTGCGAGTGTTGAATTGAGTTTCACTTTTTGGAGATTTCAACAATGGCAAAGAAGAAAAGCGCCCGCGGCAAAGGGAACCGAACGATCAACGGTGTGACGGTTGGTGCCTGTAATATGGGAGGAGTGACCATCACCGCAGATGTAACAATCCCTGGAGGAGCGGTGAATCCGATCGTAACCGCAAGCATTCTCCCCGCTGCTGGCGGTGCTGCAGTCGCTGGACCAACCGCGTTAACATTGATCGCAGCGCACACCTACAGCGGACGAGTGAATGGTATTCCGGGGCCTGGGCCATATAAGGCAAAAGTCGATGCCCTCTGGTACGTGGCGACTTCAGACCCCCCCTTTGTCACCCCTCAGTTTACTTGCACACGTTCTTCAAGTCCTAAAGGCGGTACGGGGGCGGACGACTGTTGTGGCTAAAGCCAAGTATCACTGCTCGTTTCCTGACGCTCGTAAGGACGGCAATACAAAGGGGGGACGAATTGGGATTTGTTCCCCCTTTCTTTGCGTCCGTTTTCAGTGGTTGTTTCGAGTTGAACTTCTTAACGCAGACACAACGCGAGGGCACGCAACAGCGAAAGCGACTCTTCACTCGGCAGAGATCTGCTTTCAGGCCCTTCCAATTGACGCCGTGTCGTTTGCCGCCCGGCATTCAAAGCTCAAGATTTCGCCTGCGTCGCCGAATGTGGTTTTGCGTCGGTCGATGGTGAGCGGCGGCGGAAGTCGGTTGAATACGAATCGTTGACGGTCTCTGGTTCAGGTTGCTTGTCGTGGCCGATTCGCCGGGGCCGAACTTTGCAGTGAGGATGCACGTCATGATTTTGCACATCGGTCGCGTTCTGCGTTTTGGAAGTGTGTTGTCTTTGTCGTTGCTGGCGGCCGGTTGGGCGGTGCCGGCACAGGCTCAGGTGAAGTTGGAGCACAAGTTTATCGAAGGGCAAAAGACCGTCACTCATACGACATTGACTGTCAAACAGACGCTGACGCTGGCCGGGATGGGGCTGGACACGAATTCGGATCGGTTCGTGATTTCGACGGCACAAGTCGGCAAGCGCGATGCGGAGGGGAAAATCCGGATCGAACAGAAGACGGATAAGCTCACCGTCACGCTCAAGCTGCCGGGAGGAATCGACGCGTCATTTGACTCAGACGACCCGAACAAGAAGGCGGACAACCCGGCCCTGGAGCCGCTCATGCAACTGATGCGCGCGTCGGCGAAAGCGAAGATCACGATGATTCGCGATCAGTCTGGCAAGGTGGTTGCAGTCGAGGGCCTCGACAAGGCGGCCGACGAAGTGCCGGAGGAACTCAAGGGCGAATTCAACCCGGAGCAAACTAAGAAGGCGGCGAATCAGGAACTGGAAAGTCTGCCGGAGGGTTCGGTCAAACCAGGTGATACCTGGACGAAGATGGCTGACCTGCCGCTCGGCAGCGGGCAAGTCATGAGCATGACGACCGAATACAAGTACGTCGGCGAAGTGAAAGAAGGAGACAAGACGTTCGACAAGATCGAAGCCAAGGCGACTGCCGTGTCGTTCTCGATTGCGGCGGACTCGAAGTTGCCGCTGAAGGTCATCAAGAGCGAACTGAAGCCGACCGAATCCACCGAGACAAAGCTCTTCGACCGTGCGGCGGGGCAATGGCACTCGACCAAAGGCAAGATTCGCATCCAAGGTGCCCTCGACTTTGAGATCAACGCCATGCCATTCCCCGGCAAGCTGGACTTGACGATCGAAAGTGAGACGGTGCGGCAGCCTTAGGACGGGCAATCTTGCCCGTCTCGCATCAAATCACAAGCACTCCCGAGAAGACGCCCCGCCAACCGGTGGGGCTTTTTTATGTCATGTTCGCCAGGCGATGATCTACTTTGGATCGGGCCTGGGCCTTCGAGGTCTTTTGGCGTCAGGACGTTTCGTCTTACTCATAGTTCCCGCGGCTGACGCACTCCATGGGCATTTAATGATTCGATGAACTCTTCGAAATCGGGGTACAGCATTGATCCCCCTTGTCTTTAGACAGCTTTCGAGGGCACTGTAGACCGCGACCACACGCTCGTTGGGCGTCTGGTTTTCCCAATAAAGGTCATCGGCTGCATCCGCCTCGGCCCAGGTCACCTTGGCCAACGTCCAGACACGGCCTCGTGAGTCTTTCACACGACGAATGCTGGGCATGTTGGTTACTCGGTGATGATCTCGCGCACGGTTCCGCCGCCGGGGATCATGGGCAGCACGTGCTCTTGGTAGGGGCAGACGACGTCGAGCACATACGGGCCGGGATGCGCGAGCATCGCGGCGATGGCGGCTGGCAGTTGGGCTTTATCGCGGACTTGGCTGGCCATCACACCGAAGCCTTTCGCCAGTTGCGTGAAGTTCGGATAAGTCTCGCCGATGGTGCCGTCACCTTTGCCTAAGGCTTCCGGGTGGTCGATCGGGCCGAGATAGGTGTGTGCTCGGCTGCCCGCCATGAAACGGTCTTCCCATTGAACCACCATGCCGAGGTGCTGGTTGTTGAGCAGCAGCACTTTGACCGGCAGCTTCTCGCAGTGCAGCGTGGCCAACTCTTGGACATTCATCAGGAACGAGCCGTCGCCGTCGATGTCGATCACGATCGAATCGGGATGCGCGACTTGCGCACCCATCGCGGCCGGGAGACCGAAGCCCATCGTTCCTAAACCGGAACTGCTCATCCAGCGTTTCGGGCGGTTGAACTTGTAGTACTGAGCCGACCACATCTGATGCTGGCCGACGCCCACCGCGACATACGTGTCGCGGTCCTTCGTCTGTCGCCATAGCTCTTCGATGGCCGCTTGCGGGTAGATCAAGCCGGGTTGTTGCTCGTTGTAGGTCAGCGGGAATTTCGCTTTCCACTCATTCACCTTGGCCCACCACTCGTCCAAGTTGGGCAAGTCGGCATCGGTGAGCGCGGCGTTGAGCAGTTGCAGCACATCGCGGACGTTGGCCACGATCGGGATGTGAGCTTCTTTGTTCTTGTGGATCTCGGAGGCGTCGATGTCCACATGCACGATCTTGCCGTGCTTGGCGAACTCTTCCAGCTTGCCGGTGACACGGTCGTCGAACCGCACGCCGAGAGCCAGCAGCAAATCGGATTCGTCGACCGCGTAGTTCGCCGTCACGGTGCCGTGCATGCCCAGCATGTGCAGCGACTGCGGGTCTTCACCGGGAAACGCCCCCAGTCCCATAACCGTCATCGCGACAGGAATCTTGGTGCGCTTGGCGAACTTCGTCAGTTCGTCAGCCGCGTCCGAATTGATGACTCCGCCGCCGACGTACAGAACCGGCCGGCGCGAATGCTTGATGGCGGCGACAACTTGTTTGATTTGTTCCGGCGCGGCTTTTTTGCGTTCGGGGTGATAGCTGGGGAGGTGCATCGGCGGATCCCAGTCGATGTCTCCTTCGAGCGTGGCCAGTTGGATGTTCTTGGGGAAGTCGATCAGGATCGGTCCCGGCCGGCCGGTCTTCGCTAGATAGAACGCCTCTTTGACGATTCGCGGGATATCGCGCAGCGCCTGTTGCACGTCTTCGGGTTCGCTCCAGTCGAGAGCGGTAATCATGTAGTAGTGCTTGGTGACCGCGCGGCAGATTTCGACGATCGGGGTTTCCTGGAATGCGTCGGTGCCGATCACCTTCTGAGCGACCTGGCCGGTGATGGCGATCAGCGGCACGGAGTCCATCTTGGCGTCGGCGATGGCGGTGACGAGGTTGGTCGCTCCCGGCCCGCTGGTGGCCATGCACAGGCCGACCTTGTTCGTCGTGCGTGAGACCCCTTGTGCCGCGAAGCCGCCCCCTTGTTCGTGCCGAGGCAGGATCGTCCGAATGCTCTCACTGCGCCGGAGCAGAGCTTGGTGCAGCGGCATGGAGGCTCCGCCCGGATACGCGAAGATGGTGTCGCCGCCGTTGCGCACCAGAGCCTCGACGAGAACATCGGCTCCGTTCAGCGGCGTGGTGGTGGGCTTGGTCTTGGCGGCAGCGGTTTGCGGTTGGACGGCGGGCACTTTCGGAGTCCTCGAAGAACGGAAACAAACAGGGTTCTGACGATTGTGAATGAACGGCAAACGCCGCGTGCGCGGCGTTCATCTCTGTTTCAAGTCGCGGGAGTGTATCGGCAATTTTTGGGACTGACGAGAGGTTGCTCGAACCCTGCGGCATTTTCCGGCGCGGAGCAACTCCTCACGTCCTATCAACGAGTCGGCGGAACACTCGAAGTCGGCCAACGGCAGCGATACTCTCTGCTGAACGACAACCTCACGGAGTCTGCTATGAAATTCAAAATCTCTTGCCCGACTTGTCAGAAGATGTTGAATGCCAGCGATGAACTGGTCGGCCGAAGGGCGAAGTGTCCGGACTGTGGCGGGGTGGTTTTGGTGACCGCACCCAAACCCGTTCAAGGTGAGGATGGGTTGGAGTTTCTTGGTGACACGGCACTTGGTGCGAACTTCATCAACACGACGATCGATGAGGACGTCGCCGAATCGACGCTCGATGAACCGCCATCACTGCGTGGGAAACCTGCGGCCGCCGCGTCGAGTGGCGGAACCAAGCCCTGCCCCATGTGCGGTGAGACGATCAAAGCGGTGGCCTTGATTTGCCGATTCTGCGGTGAAGACCTGGGTGCCTCGGAGAAGCGGCGCGGTCAAGGTGTGTGGCGCGACGGCAGCCAGTTAGTGATGTGCAAGGACGCCGACCTCCCTGCACGTTGTGTGAAGACGAACGAGCCAACCGACCGCACGCTGCGGCGGCGACTGACTTGGCATAATCCGTTGATTTACATCCTCATCCTGTCGCCATTGATTTACATCATCGTCGCTTTGATTGTGCAGAAGACGGCGAACATTTATGTGGGCTTGTCGCCAGCGGGCTTTCGCAGCCGCCGTTGGGGAATTGCGATCGGTTGGTTGTCGTTCCTGCTGGGGACTGTGTTGTTTGTCGTGGGAGTCGCGAATTCGGATTCCAATCGGAATTCGGACAATCATTGGTGGATCGCGAGTCTCGTCGGACTGTTCGGCGGCCTGATCGGCATCATCGTTGGGGTCATCAAGTCGCGAGTTGTCTCGGCGACAAAGATCACCGACAGCCATGTCTGGCTGCAGGGAATCCACGCGGATTATCTCGCGACGCTGCCGTTGTGGTCGGAGACATAGTCCCCGCCGATCTGGTCAGGCGTTGGCTGCGACGGCTGGCAAATCTTCCGAGACGGCGGTCAGGTCGATGACCGCGCCGAGCATTCGCGTCGGCGTGCCGCGCGAGTTGCGGACGATGCTGGCCTTGATGAGGAACAACGGAGTTGTCCCGTTGCGGTGCTTGGCGCGATGCACCATTTCAAATTTGCGAGCACCGTTGCGAACCGCGTGATCGAGCGCGGTGGTGACGCGGTCATAGTCATCCGCGTGGATGTGGCTCAGCCACGCTTGCAGCGAATCCGGAAGCTCGTGATCACGATAGCCGAGCATCCGCTTGAAGATCGGCGAGAGATACAGCTCGTGGGATTGCAGCGGCCAATCGAAGACGCCGATTTCGGTTTCGTCCAAGACCTGCGAGTTCCAATCGTCGAGTGCTTCGAGTTCGGCGATGGTCTGTTCCAACTGAGCCTGTGGGTGATAACTGCTCGGAGCAATCATGGCGTGATCCCTTGAGGCGGTCTAAGAACTTGATTCGCAAAAATGAAATTCGGCGTGTGACTCACACCCGATGAAGTAACGGCGAATCCGATGCTCGACGCTGGCGAGGGGATTAAAACGTCGCGCACGCAAGTCTCCGAGTCCGCTCTGGCTCGGCTGAGCGAAAAATGGCGAAACCCCGTGGATTTGTGCGATTGGCGCGAATGTGCGAGTCCACGCGGTTGTCACGGATTTTGTGAGCGATGTCGCCTGCCGGAGGCCATCACGAGTCCGACGCGGCTGCAAAGTAGGCGAGTCACTCCGTGACTCGATTCGTGTCACGGAGTGACACGTCTACGTTACGTCTTCGCTGGCCGTTTTGGGTCTTTGGCCAGCGGCAGTTTGACGGCCTTGCCGGTCCATGCGGACTGGTAAATCGCCAAGATAATTTCGACGGACTTGCGTCCCTCGATGCCATCCACGAGAGGTTGGCCGCCGGTCTCGATGGCTTTCAAAAAGTCCTTCAATTGCAGCATGTGGCCGGTGTAGCTGATGGCCTTGGGGTCGGCCGCTCCGCCGGTCCCGGCACTGCCGCTGAATTGTGCGAGCAGCTTCGCATCTTTTGCCAAAGGTTTCTCGAACTCCCACAGCTTGATGTTGTCTTGCTCGACAATGGCCGAGCCTTTCGAGCCGTGAATCTCGGTTCGTTTGAGCAATCCCGGAAACGCGGCGGTGGTTGCTTCGAGGACGCCGAGCGCTCCGCTTTTGAACTTCACGCACGCGGCGGCGACGTCTTCGACTTCGATCCGCTCGTGAGCCAGCAAGGCGGTGACACCGCAGACCTCCGCGACTTCGCCCATGAACCAATACAGCAGATCGACGTTGTGGATCGCCTGGTTCATGAACGCGCCGCCGCCGTCGAGTGCCCACGTCCCGCGCCAACCTCCTTGATCGTAGTACTGCTGAGTCCGCCACCATTTCACAAAGGTGTCGCCGAGTGTCAATTTCCCGAAACGTCCAGAGTCGATGGCGGCCTTCAGCGCGATGTTCGCCGCGCTGAACCGGGACGGCATGATCGAGCAGATGCGGACCCTGTTCTTCGCCGCCGCATTGATGATCGCGTCGCACTTGGCGAGCGTGATCTCCAGCGGCTTCTCGACCACGACATGCTTGCCGGCGTTACAGGCTTTAACCGCCGGATCGCCGTGAGCGCCGCTGGGCGTGCAGATCGTGACGACATCGACCGCCGGGTCTTTCAGCATGTCTTCCAGCTTGTCGTACTTCTGGCACTTGTTCGCCGCCGCGAACTTTTCCGCCGCGGCCCCGAAAGCGTCGTAGCAGGCGACGATCTTTGCTCCCTTGATGTGTTCAATCGCCATCGCATGAAAGTTGGCGATCATCCCGCAGCCGACAATGCCGAATCCAAATTTCTGAGCCATGAGTTGTCCTTCAATGACGAATTGGGAATTACGAATTACGAATGTTCTGCTTAGTGCTGGTTTGGATTTTGGAAAGTATCCGACACAACTCATCGGCATCGGTGTGGATGGAATCAAATTCGGCCTGGGTCAGGTATTCGGTGTCCTTGAGGAGTCGCAACCAGTACACGGTTTCGCGGGCTTCCTTGTAGGCGATCGAAATCTTCGACAGGAAATCTCGCTTCGACTGTCCCCCAGAAGCCTCCTCGACATTCGCCCCAATGCTTGTACCGGATCGTAAAACTTGTTTTGAGAGCACGAATTCGCGCTTTTCATTGTTTAGATACTGCGAAAGCCGAACGATGCGGACAGCAAAAGCATAACTCTTTTGATGGACAACGCTCTCTTTCATCTCGCTGACTCTTCCATTCGTAATTCTCAATTCGTCATTGCGAATTGTCCGTCAGTTCCAAGCGGCAGAATTTCTTCTTGCCGACGAACAGCAACAAACCTGCTTCGACCGAGATCAGTTGGTCGTGAGTTTCGATGCGAGTCTTGCTCTCGCCAAAATACGCTCCACCCTGCGCGATCGCTCGCCGAGCGTCGCTGGTGGAGGGAGTCAGCCCCGTTTCAACCAGCAACCGAGCGGCACCGACCTTGCCGTCAGTCAGCTTGGAACGCGACAGCTTCACCGTCGGGATGTCGGTGGGCAAACCGCCCTCGCCGACTTCTTGCTGCCAGCGAGTCGCGGCCGCTTCGGCCTCAGCGGCGGAGTGATATTGGCCGATGACCGCACGAGCCAGCGTTGTCTTCGCGGTCTTCGGATGTCCGGCCAGCAGGGCGTCGATTTCGGACAACGGCAGGTCGGTCAGCAACTCAAAATACATCCGCATGACCGCGTCGGGCACCTGCATGAACTTCTTCATCATTTCGAATGGCGGCTCGGAGATGCCGATGTAATTGCCGAGGCTCTTGCCCATACGGCGCACGCCGTCCAAGCCGACGAGGATCGGCGACATCACTCCGATCTGCGGGGACAGCTTCTGAGCCGTTTGCAGGTCGCGAGCCAGCATGAAGCTGTAAAGCTGCTCGGTTCCGCCCAGTTCGATGTCGGACTTGATGACGACCGAGTCCCATGCCTGCATGACCGGGTACAGGCATTCGTGCAGGAAGATCGGAGTCTCGGCGGCGAAGCGTTTGGCGAAGTCGTCGCGCGTCAGCAACTGCGCGACCGTGACCTTGCCGCACAGTTGCAGAATCTCCGCGAACGACATCGGCCCGAACCAGTCGCCGTTGCGATGCACTTCGGCTTTCGACAGGTCGATGACCTTGCCGACTTGATTCAGATAATCCACGGCGTTCGCCTCGACCTCGTCCGCCGTCAGCCGTTTGCTGCGGGCGTGATCTCGGCCGCTGGGATCGCCGACCAGCGCGGTGTAGTTGCCGATGATGATGACCGCTTGATGGCCCAGTTCTTGGAACTGCCGAATCTTCCGCAGCGGGACCGTGTGCCCCAGATGCACGTCGATGCCGGTCGGGTCGATTCCGTATTTGATGCGCAGCGGCGTGTTCGTCTCGCGGCTCTTGGTGAGCTTCGCGGCGAGTTCGGTTTCGGGGACGATTTTCTCGACGCCACGGCGGATGACAGCGAGTTGTTCTGCAACGGGCGGGAAGGGCATAGTGAGGTCAGACAGCAGCAAGCGGAGTGGTCGAAAACGCGCGGCGTAAGCTAACGGCGAGCCAGCAGGCCGACCAGCAATCAAATCAGAGGAGGTGGCTCGCGTGGAAGTTGCTTCCCAAGAACGCCGCGCGCTCATAACTTGTGGTTCTGAGCCAGCCGCCGATTCGGCATTCGCGGGACGTGGGGTCTTCGATGGCGAGAATTGTCACAAACATACCTCCCGAATTTGAGCAGGTTGCTGCGCCAATCGGTCCGGATGACGAATTGCTGACCGCCAGAGAATTGGAAGCGCTGTCGATCTTTGTGTCGCTCAAGAAAGCTCCGACCTTCGAGAAGTTTCCGGGGTTTACCCTGCTCCGAAAATGCAAACCGGGCCGAGTCCTGTGTGAGCAAGGGACTGCCGGCGCGACGGCCTTTTCGATCCTGACGACCCAAGACGTCATCGACCTGCGAGAGATTCAGATGAAGTCGATCCGTCTGGAATTGGAAGCTCGTGCGGAGGGCAAGTCGCGCGAAGACCTGCACCCGCAGTTTGCGCGGCTGACTCTCGACGAGTTGCTCAAGCGTGAGACGGAGTGTCTCCAAGAGATCGAGGATCTTCGCCCCAAGGCCGCGGCGTTGGAGTTGCCCGAAAACAGAGACAACGCGGAATTGCGCCGCCGCGCCTCAGCGCACTTATTGGTCAATCTGGAAGGGAGCGGGAAGCGCGCCTCCGTGTGGCAACGTGCCACGCGCTGGCTGACGGGGCATCGGCGGTCGCGGATGCGGGCGCTTCCCAGGTCGATCGCCATCGACGGCGCGGACGTCAACGCCAAGACTAAAGTGGGAGCGATGTATGAAGGGGATTTGTTCGGCGAAATGAGCTGTCTGAATCGGGCACCCCGTTCCGCCACGGTCATTGCCGACGACGAATGCTACATGCTGGAGATGCTCCGGAATGTGCTCGACATGCTGCATAAGGATCCCGTTTACAAGGAGCGGATGGACGGGGTCTATCGCCAGCGTGTGCTGGAAGGGCACATTCGCCGGCTGTCGATCTTCGAGGAGTTGAGCGATGCGGAATACGCCAAGCTGCAAGATGCGATCGAATTGATCGAAGTTCCGACCGGTGATCTAGTCTTCGAGGAGTTCGACCCGTCCGATGCGTTTTATGTGATCCGCAGCGGTCTGGTGAAAGTCGTGGCGAATGCTTGGACTCAGGTTCGCGCCACGGAGTTTTTGAACGTTCAGCAGTGGACCGGTTTGGCCGACGAAATCCTGTCTCCCTCTGACGAGGAACTCACTCGGAAAGTGGCGGCGGCATTGCCTTCTGCCATTCGCAAAGCGGCCGGCGGCATCGCTGCGGCGAAGCTGGCGAGTGAGTCCGATCAGTCGGCGCTGCTGGCCGGGTTGAATGAGTTCATCGTGCAGGGCGCGTTGCATCTGCAATTCGGAAAGACCACGACCGGCGTCGCCACGGCGGTCAAAAGCCCGGCGCTGCTGCTGGCGATGAGCGATTTCCCGGACAATCCGAAAGACTGGTCAGAACTCGAACGCCGCACCTTTCATCGGCTGTTGCTGGAGCACGTATTCGCGAACATGCCAGAACGGAGTGCGACCGTGGGACCGCGTCGCACTTTGAGCTACTTAGGCCGCGGCGACTTTTTCGGTGAGGCCGGCGTGATGAAAAGAGAGCCGCGCAGCGCCACGATCTATGCCTACGATCATCCCGATGGCGGCGCGAACATGCGCATTCCGGACTCGCGCACCGGCGCGGTTCCCTCGCGTGTGGAACTGGTCAAGATCAGCAAGGTGGCGTTTCAAGAGTTGTTGGCTTCGTCACTGATCGTGCATCAGCGAGTCGCCAAAGTGATCGCGGCGCGGCAACAGAAGTCGGAGGTTCACAAGAAGTCTGACATCTCGGCGTTTATTTCCTCGCAAGCGCAATCGGCGGCGTTCGAGCAATTGGGTTTGATCCAAGGCCAGCAGCTCATGCTGATCGACCTGGACCGTTGCACGCGCTGCAATCAATGTGTCGATGCGTGTGTGGCTTCTCACGACGATGGCCGGACGCGGCTGTATCTCGACGGGCCGCGTTACGAGAACTATCTGGTTCCGATTAGCTGCCGCTCTTGTCTCGACCCGGTGTGCATGATTGGCTGCCCGGTCGGATCGATCAATCGCGGCGAGAAGGGTGAGATCGTTATCGAGGATTGGTGCATTGGCTGTGGAGTGTGCGCCGGCCAGTGCCCGTACGGTTCGATCCTCATGAATCCGCTAACGAAGCCGCTCGAAGTGAACGATCGCGCGCGCATGGTTCTCGGAGCGGGTTCCGAAATCCGATCGATCATCGAGCAGGCGGTTGTCTGCGACCTGTGTTCTGCATTGCCCAGCCAGCAGCCTTCGTGCGTTTACGCCTGCCCGCATGATGCGGCTCTGCGCGTCAACGCCCAAGATTTCTTTCTGAGCGGAAGCCGTCAGTAATTCCATGTGTGATTTTTGGGACCCCAACGGCCTTGTGCCGTTGGTGAAACAGATGGAGAGATAACAAGCAAGAATCTACCACCACCCCAAACTCCCCCATTCCTCCGCCGAAGGCGGAGGAATGGGGGAGTTTGGGGTGAGTCGGTACGTCATCAATTAGCTCACCATCTCCTTCACCAACGGCACAAGGCCGTTGGGGTCAAGAGCAAGAACGTCGAACTATTAACCCTCCATCGTTGTCACCATCCGGGCGAGCCGGATGGAGTCTTTCAATGGGGTCTTCAGATGGATGATTCCCGTGCTGCTTGATCGAACGCACAAACGCTGGTTCGTGGGAAGTACGCTGGTGACGGCGATCGGAGCCGCCGCGTATTTCGGGAATGCTCTGCATTCGATCCATGGATCGCGGGGTGGCAGCGTGCTGGGCATGCTGTTCGGCATTTTGGGCTCGGCCTGCATGATTTTCGCCGCGCTCCTGGCGGTGCGCCGACGCCTGCCGACGTTGCGTGTCGGCTCCGCTCAGTTCTGGCTGCGAGGTCACATGTGGCTGGGAACGGTGGGCTTTGTGCTGATCTTGTTGCACTCCGGGTTTCGATGGGGCGGGTTGCTGGAAAATCTGATGTGGGTGGCGTTTGTCCTGGTCGTGGTGACGGGGTTCTTCGGCGTCATTCTGCAACAGATCATCCCACGCCTGCTGACGTCTGAAGTTCCGTTAGAAACGATTGTCTCACAGATCCCGTCACTGTCGAATATGTCCGTCTTCCGAGCGGATAAGATCGTGGCCAGCAAAGTCGGTCTGTTAGAGGTCGACTTTGAACCGCTGCGGATGGACGCGCTATGCGTTCTGAAACGCCAGGAACAATCCATCGGTGAAAAACCGGGGGACTTCCCCAAAGAGTTGGCCAAAGTTTACGCCAATGTTCCCTTCATCGAGACCAACAAGCCGCCGCCAGTGGTTCCCTCAGTCGCTCGGATCGTGGCGACCAAACCGCCTCTGGCACGCGTCGCAACTCCCCCTGCGGATTTCGCGGACGGCGCTGCCCCCGCGAAGCCGGTGCCCCCGTTGGAAAGCCTGCCAGAGAACGCCGTGGCCGAGGTGACCGATGTTGAGCCCGCGAAGGTGAAGACACCGCTGGAGATCATGCGCGAGAAAGCCGCCGCCAGGGCTGCCAGTATTGAGCCGCAGCGGCCAATGACTTCCCTGGAAATCCTGCGTGAGAAGACGGCGTCCAAGGCGGCCAGCGGTGGAGCTGTGAAGAATGGGAATAAGAAGACTCCGCTGGAAATCATGCGTGAGAAAGCCGCGGCCAAGACTCCGAGCGATGGGCCTGCGAAGTCAAAGACTCCGCTGGAGATCATGCGCGACAAGGCGGCGGCCAGGGCTGCGGAGAGTGAGCCCTCGAAGTCTAAAACTCCCGTGGGTCTCATGCGTGGGGCGGTTGCGGCCGACGCGGTTGTTCCTATCGGTCCAGGCACGAAGTCGTCACTCGAGATCGTGCGTGAGAGGGGCGTGCCCACGCTGGCGGCAGATGAGGCCGCTGAGCCACGGATGTCTCCGAATGCCCCCCCGACTGCGTCCGAGAATGCGCCTGCGTCGATCGAACAAAATTCGGCCAGGGACGACGCTCCGGTCGGAGTGAGCCTGATGTCCGGCAAGCCCATGAAACCTCTGATTGCCATCACCTGTGAGAGGTGCGGAAAGGTCTTCACCGTCGCTCCGCGCCATGCCGGCAAGCAGGGACGCTGTCCGGTCAAAGAATGCCAGGCGGCTTATACGGTCCCGATGCCAGAGGAACCGCCGGCCGAATTGTCGGGGACTGTGTTGCCCGCGAATCTCGCGGCACCTGTTCCTGAGAAAAAAGGCTCAGTCATCGGACAGTTCAAGAACAAGCTGACAGCCGCCATCAGTTTGGGCCTGCGGCCCAAGAAGCCAATGATCTCGATGATGTGTGCCAATTGCGGAAAGGTATTCACCGTCTCGGCGCGACATGCTGGCGAGCAAGGAGTTTGTCCGGTCGCTGCCTGCCAAGCCCCCTATACGGTTCCGCAACCACCTGCGGTGCCGGTGCAGCCCGCAACACCGCCGCGCGAAGGTGATGCGCCGCCGCCTCCGCAGAACAAGCCGCTGCGAATCATTCAGGGGGACGATTCGAGATTGTCTTTGTCGGACGAAGACTCTGTGGAGACATTCGGACCCTTCGACCAGATCCCAGCGCCGCCGCGCCGCAACGAGCCCAAAACACTCCCCAGTGTCGAACCGGGGAAGTCGCTCGTGCCGATCGATCAGAGACCAGCACTGTTGGCCCCCAACGAGACACAGAGTCTGCCCCTCATCGAAGCCGAGATGTCGCTCTCACCAATCGAACAGATGCCAGTCCAGCGCGAGTACAATGTCGCACTGACTCTGGTCGGCGACGAACCGGAGAAGCCGCCCTTGCCGATCCATCAGAGACCAGCACTGCCGGCCCCCAATGAGACACAGAGTCTGCCCCTCATCGAAGCCGAGATGCCGCTCTCACCAATCGAACAGATGCCAGTCCAGCGTGAGTACAACGTCGCACTGACTCTGGTCGGCGACGAACTGGAGAAGCCGCCCTTGCCGATCCATCAGAGACCAGCACTGCCGGCCCCCAATGAGACACAGAGTCTGCCCATCATCGAAGCCGAGATGTCGCTCTCACCAATCGAACAGATGCCAATCCAGCGCGAGTACAACGTCGCACTGACTCAGGTCGGCGACGAACTGGGGCAGCCGCTCTTGCCGATCGAACAAGTGTCAGCCCAGCCGGAGCCCCGCGCGGCAACACCTCCGCTCAGCGACGAACCTGCAAAGAAGCTTTCGCCCATTGAGAAGCTGCGCGCCAACAAGCTCGCGGCCGCCAAGGGGGCACCGGCGGATCAACTGGCGGCAACACCGAAATCGCTCATCGCCGAAAAGCCCACCGTTGATCCGGCGGTGGCCGAGAAGCCTGCGCCGGCGGCTCCCGCGAAACCGAGACCCCCCAAAGTCCCGGCACCGATCGCGCCGGACTTTGTGACCGTCCTGCGCACGTTTCACATCGATGTTGTGCGGCCGTTTTTAATCTCGGGGCGATCGCCCAAACGCCGCTTGGAAGACAGCGACAGTGCGCGTCAACTCTTCGCGCAAATGCGTACGGAACTGCCGGCCGAACTGC
The DNA here is from genome assembly GCA_945893045.1 of Planctomyces sp. SH-PL62. Classification (GTDB taxonomy): domain Bacteria; phylum Planctomycetota; class Planctomycetia; order Planctomycetales; family Planctomycetaceae; genus SXKJ01. The sequence goes on along the minus strand of CAMDEA010000146.1, from coordinate 4,233 downwards.
ATGACGCGCTGCAACAACTCTTCGTGTTGTGTGAGGAACGCCGGCAATTCAACACGCAGTTGCGGCTGCATCGTTGGTTGCACTGGTGGCTGCTGGTGCATATTCCGCCGTCGATCGCGTTGTTGGTGTTGTTCGTCGCGCATGTCGTGGTCTCGCTGCGCGTGGTTCCGTTCGTCTGGTGAAGCCGAATTCTGAATTTTGAGAGGGAGTGCGGACTGAACCGCGCTCGACTTGACCGAGGATTGTCCCGCCATGCGTCGTTCCAGCCGCGAACTCTCCAGTCGCGTCAGTATCAATGTGCATCGGCAACCGAACCGGCAGCGGCGTCTCGCCTGGTGGCTGGCGCTGTTGGCGGGAGTCGGTTCGCTGACGTGGCTCTCAGGGCAGTATTTGCAGCGACAGCATCGCCTCTATCAAGCGGGAGACGTCGCCACGGCGCATCGGATGTTTGAGAACGAATGCTGGCGCTGTCATACCGCTTGGGCTCCCTGGGATCGGTTGCTCTTGTTCCGCGACGATGTGGCTTCAACGACCAATGAGCAATGCGAAACGTGCCACAAAGTCGCCGAACACCAACCGCAACAAGGACTGGCGCATGGAGGCATCCAATGCGCGGCTTGTCATCAAGAACACAGAGGGGTTGAAACCCTGGCTCGCCCCAGCAGCCGATTCTGTGTCTCGTGCCATGAAGACTTGAGAGAGCACGGTGGCAAACATGCGTTCGCGAACAACATCACTCGCTTTGATGTCCCGCGTGGGCATCCGGAGTTCCTGGTGACCGAACTCCTCAAAGGAGACCCTCCGCTGACAAAGGGGGCCGACATTCGAGAAGAGCACGCAATCGCGAAGTTTGCGCGACCTGACGAAGACGATGCCGATGAGCCACGCTGGCAAGACCGAGGCCGTATCCGCTTTAACCATGCCAGGCACTTGCACGCCCGATACTTCGAAAATGGCCAGCTTGCGGAAGGCTTGTTTGACGAGAAACGCGAACCGGTCAATCTGTCGGACAAGTGCGAGACGTGCCATCAGCCAGATGCCGAGCACCGCTACTTCAAACCGATCCAATACAAAGCGCACTGTGGCAAATGCCATCCGCTGCTGTTTGATCCCGTCAATTATCCGGGGCAGAGCGTGCCCCACGAACTCCCCGAGATCGTCCGTGGATTTCTGACGGAAACCTATACGCTCCGCGCGCTGCGCAATGGTTCCGCGCCGGCGGCTCTCCACGATGCGTCGGACGACGATGTGAATCAACCGCGACGGCCATTGCCGGGACATCCTGATCAGCAAAGACTCACCAAGGAACTCGCCGCCGCCGTGCTCAACGATGTGAATCAGGCGGAAACGGCCGCCAAGGACCATCAGCACGGCTTGTTTGGCTACGAAGCCAAGGGTGGCTGCCGCTACTGCCACGAAGTCGAAGAGGTCGAACCGCAAACGAAAACTGCTTTGACCAATTGGAAGATTGTGCCCACGCAAATCCCCTCACGCTGGTTGCCGCACAGCGATTTCCACCACGAACCGCATCGGCTGTTGAACTGTGGCGTCTGCCACGTCGGTGTGGCCGCGAGCAGCAGCACAGGCGACGTGCTGATTCCGTCACGCGCCGTCTGCGTCGCCTGCCATGCCGCGCAACCCAAAGATTGGAACTCGAACTGGCAAGACTGGTTTCGCACCCAAGAGAAATTGGTCGAGCAGCGAGAAAGGGACTTGGACGAGGCGCGCAGGAAGTGGATGACCGAATTGACGAAGAGTGGCCCCAGCATCGCGACCACCAAACACGCACGCTCGAAACGTGCGGAAGACGAGCAGTCGTTTCAAGAATTGATCGACAACGCGGATCGCGGCACGCGCACCGACTGCATCGAATGCCACACCTACCACAGTCCGACCGGCGACAAATGGAACGGGCCGTTCGTCCCGAAAATCATGGATCATCCCACACCAGCGAGTCGTGAGGCCGCGAAGTAGCCTGACTCTCCGAGTCGGGATCGCACCGAAGAATCACCCGACTCAGAGAGCTAGGCGACGGCGAGAGCAGTCAGATTTGTTATCGCCCCAACGGCGGAGAATGACGGATGCGGATTGGGATTCCTAAAACTTGGATTGAATTCATACCAGCACCGCAGGCTGCGGTTGGTGGTTGTCCATTCGCGACGATCCGCTTCGCCGTCTGCTTCGTCTTCGTGTGGATGGCCTCAACGATCGTTGCCGCGGCTGACGAATCGTCACCAAAATTCGTCGGCAGTTCTTCCTGCGCTGCGGCGGCCTGTCACGGCGGCTTAGCTGGAAACAAAGTCGTCGGGTCCGAGTTCCCTCTCTGGGCCGCTCGTGATCCCCACGCACGGGCGTATTCCGTGCTGCTCAATGGCCTCTCGAAACAGATGGCGGCGCGGCTCAAGCTGTCCAACAAGACGGCTCACAAATCTGTCGAATGCTTGAGCTGTCATTCCCCAGCCACCGCCCGCAAAGAATTCTCGATCACGGGACCAGCCCCGCTCGCCAGCGTCGATTGCGAACAATGCCACGGTGCCGCCGAGCTTTGGCTGACACCACACCGCCGAAAAGATTGGAAGCAACTCTCACCCGAAGTGAAGCAGCGGCTCGGATACAAGGATCTTTCCGATGTGCTGACGCGAGCCACGCTCTGCACCGACTGTCATGTCGGCGGCGCGGAACGAGACGTTAATCACGACCTCCTCGCCGCCGGGCATCCGCGACTGTCCTTTGAACTCTCCACGTTCCACGCCAACTGGCCCAAACACTGGCCGAGGAAAATGGATGAGAGCAAACATCCGGTGTCCAATGCCAAGTCCAACGATCCGCCGGGTTCACTTTTCGAGGCCAAGCTCTGGGCCGTCGGTCAGGTGGTCACGGCGCAGCGTTCCCTGGAACTCCTCAGCCAGCGCGCCGCTCACGCCCAGACTTGGCCAGAATTCGCCGAATGGAATTGCTTCGCCTGTCATCACGATTTGGAGTCACCCAGTTGGTGGCAATTACCCCATCGACAAAAACAACCGCACGATGCGTTGAGTTGGAATCCGTGGCCGTACGCGATGCTGGAACCGCTCGCGCGGCAGACATTCGGCCCCGAGTTTCGCGGCTCCGCTTCGCCGATCTCGGCAACTCTCAGACTACGCTACCGCTTCACAACGCTGCTGCCACCGGCTGCGGACATCGTGAGCGAAGCGAACGAGGCGGCCAAGTTGTTGCAAGCCTGGGCCAAGAGACTCAACCAAGCCGAATCGGCACAGCAGCTCTTATCTCCGGTGGCTTTGAAATCCTTGCGTCAATCGTTGGTCGCCAAAGAAGGAGAACAACTGGTCGCACGCGATTGGGACTCAGCCACGCAAGTCTTCTTAGCAATCAATGCCTTGCGGTACGCGGAGAAGGCCGCGCGCGGAAGTCTGGACTCCGCCGACGAAGCACAGGTTCAAGCCGTGCTCGACTCGATGCGCAAGTCGCTCGACTTTCAAGACGGATACCGCGGTCCTCGCCAGTCGGAACTGCGCGAATTGGACACACTGTTGAGCACTCCGCCGTAGCCGCGTGAGCCGCGAGGCGCTAGCCGCGGGTTGTATTCATCGACCCGCGGCTAGCGCCTTGCGGCTCACTCACTCAAAACAAAAAGCCCACCGGCATCGGGGCCGGTGGGCTTGGAGCTGATTGTGAAACAATTCACGCCGCGTCGTATTCGGAAATTCGATTGGCCGGGGCGAATGGCAGCAGGATGGCATCTTCCTCCTGCAACGTCAGCCGCATGACGTAGGCGTCTTCGTCGGTATCGTCGTAGTGGCTGCGGAGCACCAGCACCGCTTTGAAGCCCATCTTCTTAAAGAAGAGCTGTGCGGAGAGGTTCGACTCGCGAACCTCCAGCACGATTTCCTGGCGGCGTTGCTGCGAGAGCTTATCCACCAGCTTTTCGATCATTTGCGCCCCGATCGCCTGGCGGCGGAATTCGGGATCGACGGCGAAGTTCAGCACGTGCAACTTCGACTTGTGCAGCTCGTAGATCATGAAGCCGACGATGCGATGGTTGTATTCGGCGACCATGCCAATGCAATTTCGCTGTCGCAGGCAGCAGAGGAAATCTTCTTCGGTCCAAGCGAACTCGAAGCTTTGGCGTTCGATGTCCAGGACTTCGGGCATATCGCGCCGAATCAACCAACGAATCTGGACCTTCAACGCCTGTTGCGGGGATTGAATCCAACTCACGATGGCCTCCTTGCC
>CAMDEA010000145.1 GCA_945893045.1 Planctomyces sp. SH-PL62 | reverse complement strand
CACCTGCTCCCGAACCGCTGGCATCAACAACTCGGATTTCACTTGTGGGACATCATCCATGATCGACTCCAGAAAGAGGTTCCGAACATTTTCAACCTCATTCTGACAACTCTGTATTCATCGCGCCAGGCAAAATTGGCACACCCCCGTCCGCTGGAGTTCCAGTTGCGACGCGATCGAAGGCTGCCGCGTTTTCAAAATTCGCCGAATCATCTGCCTCAGGTCGGCGTTGCGGTGGATCGGTTTCTCAACGAAATCGAGCGCCCCCAACTTCATCGCTTTGACCGCCGACATCACGCTCCCAAAGGCGGTCATCACGATCGTTGGCAACGACCAATTCAGCTCACGCATCTTTTGGAGCACGTCGATTCCGGTCATCTCCGGCATCATCAAATCCAGCAGCAGACACCCCGGACTGCCGGGCTTGTAGTTCTCGAAGAATTCCTGGCCCGAACTGAATGCCGACACCAGAAAGTCATCGGATTGCAGCAAGCGAGTCGTCGATCGCAAGAACTTTGGATCGTCATCGACAAGAAATACCGTCGGTTTCATGACTACTTTCCGCCATCGGGCACGACGCGAATGTTTTTGTCTTCAACGCCGTCAAGCAGAATGTTGGCGAGGATCGGTTCGCTGTCCTTCATCGTGACCCAGGCGAAGTGATCGAACTGGCCGGCTTTCAGCCCTTCCAGTTTTGAAGCTCCGCCGGTCGTGGCCAGAATGTAGTAGTCCATGCCCTTGCGGACGCTCTTCGCGTAAACGTGATTGTGGCCGGAGAAGACGGTGTACTTGCGGCCTTGCAGCGAGGCTTCCACGTCGTCCCAGCCGAGCGAAGCCGATGTGTGTTCCGGCAGCTTGTGTTTGGTGATCGACCAAACTGGCTTGTGCATGAAGACGAAGGTCCAACGCACATCCTGGTTGGCGGCGAGCATCTGTTTCAGCCACGCACGCTGTTCCGGTGCGAAGAAGAATTCGCGGTCCTTCTGCGTTTCGTCCTCCGTGTTGAGCACCACGAACAGGCAATCCTGGTAGCGAAACTCGTAATAGGTGCGGCCGAACTTACGAGACCACTCTTTGCCCATCGGCAGGTTGGCGATGTCGTGATTGCCGGGGCAGAAGAAGAATGGCATCTGCAAGCGGGTGAGCTTGGTTTCAAACTCGCTCCATTCCAGTGCCCACGCGCCGGGGTCTTCGGAGTAGCCTTCAATCAGGTCGCCAACGGACACCACGAACTCCGGCTGCAACAGGTTGATCTTCTCAACCGCTTTCGAGAATACGCCCGGACGTCGCCCGCCCGTCCGGTCGGAAATGATCGCAAACTGAAAGCTGTTCGGCCGGTTGTTGACCTCCAGATGGGTGAACGGATTCTTTGGTTCGACGCGAATTGCCAAGCCTGACTTGGTGGTATTCGCTGGAATTGACGCTGATGGAGCACCCGTCACCGACCATGTCGCGGCCACTCCCAGCAACCCAATCACCGCTACTAAGATCGTCAACTGTCGCATGTCGTCCTCCGCAGATTGAAGGGGCTTTGGCTTCGTTCCGAATCGGGCAGCAAGGTATCGGTGGGGCGGGACGCTCGCAACTTGCGCCGAGCTTTCAGACACTGATTCCGAGTCGTCAAGAGACGGGTGCCTCTCCGCTGAGCTTGCCTCAGTGGGGACGCTGGATTCTGAATTCAGGGCTCAAGCGACGATCATCGAGAACCACATCATGTCAACGACAGCCGTCATTCGACCTGCGGAACTCGCGGACCTGCCCGCGATCACCGACATTTACAACGAAGCGATCCTCAACTCGACCGCGACGTTCGACACGGAGCCAAAGACGCTCGACGATCGTCGGCAGTGGTTTCAGGCTCACAGCGAGCGACATCCAATTCTGGTCGCGGAGTTATCGGGCCGAGTGATCGGTTGGGCCTCTCTAACGCCTTGGTCGGATCGCCGGGCGTACGACGAGACGGCGGAGACCTCGTTTTATGTGGAGAGCGAATCTCGCGGCCACGGCATCGGCCGCCAACTCAAGTTGGCGATTATCGCCGAAGCGCGGCGTCTGGGCTTCCACTCGCTGATCGCGCGGGTGGCCGAAGGAAGTGGCGAGAGTCTGCACATCAACGAGAGCGTGGGCTTCACGCGCGTCGGTGTCCTGAAGGAAGTCGGAAAGAAATTCGGCCAGCGTCTAAGCGTGCATCTGCTGCAACTGATTTTGGACTGATTTATTCGTGGCAATCGGAGCCGTCGCAGAGTGCCGACGACCCAAATCGAATATAAAGTTGTGGGCAATGTCAGGGTGATTTCCAGCAGGCGGTCATGACTCCTCAATATCACACGATCGATGATCCTCTGCCGCGAGAAACTCTGCGCGAGCGTCTCGACGCGAGTTCGTTGCTGAAAGGCGAAGAGCTGGAGCAGTCGTTGAAGTGGCTGGACACTCAAGCGAGCGAACTCGGCCGTTCGTTTGTGGTTCAAGCCCTGGCGACGGAAGGTTGGCTGACACCGTTTCAAGCGATGGCGGTCTACGACGGACGGCTCAAAGATCTGCACATCGGTAACTACGATGTGCTCGATCGACTGGGGAGCGGCGGCATGGGAACGGTCTTCAAGGCGCGTCATCGCCGCATGAAGCGGACCGTGGCCATCAAAGTGTTGTCCTGGAGCCTCAGCGAAAACAAATCGTTCGTGCAGCGTTTTCAACGCGAGGTCGAGACTGCCGCGCGGCTCGCACACCCCAACATCGTGACGGCGCACGACGCCGACGTGTGCGAAGCGGGACAGTATTTAGTGATGGAATATGTCGAGGGAACCGACCTCGACCGTTTGGTGCGGACGCGCGGCACACTTTCGGCCAGGCTAACCGCGACGATGATTCTGCAAGCGGCACGTGGGTTGGACTATGCCCACTCGCAAGGAGTCATCCATCGCGATGTCAAACCGGCCAATCTGCTGATCGATGGCGGCGGCGTGCTCAAGATCACTGATCTAGGACTGGCTCGCAGCACCGAAGTTTTTGGCGGAGATTCCTTTCAAGAGACCTCGCTGACGACGCATGGCGGCATCCTGGGGACGGTCGATTTCATGTCGCCGGAGCAGGCTTTCAATCCGTCGCAGGTCGATCATCGAGCCGACATCTACAGCTTGGGCTGCACCCTGTTCTTTCTGGTGATGGGGCGGCCGCCGTACAGCGGCGAGACGCCGATGGAGACGCTGCTGCTGCACAAGCAAGACCCGATTCCCTCGCTGCTGAATCTGCACGGCAACATGCCCTACGAGCTGGATGACCTTTACAAGCGGATGCTCGGCAAGCGGCCTGCCGATCGTTTCGATGCGATGTCTCTGGTCGTGCGGGCCTTGGAGCGGAGCGGACTGGCGCTTTCGGAGGCCGACCTCCAAACGGAAGTCAAACGGCTGCGGACGCCTGATCTGGAGTCGTCGCCGCGCGCGGCCGCGCCGCAGCCGGCGGCGCGAGTCGCAACGGCTGCGGATGCGGTCCAGGACTTGCCGCCATCCACGTCCAATCGCACCCGCAGTTCGCTGACGGTGCTGATCGCGGACGGCAGCCTCACGGCGCGAGTCCATGTCCGCAATACGCTGACGAGCTTGGGATTCACGCAACTCACCGATGTGTCCGACGGCGCGAAGGCGGTCACCGCATTGGACGCTCAACGCTTTGATCTGGTGGTCACCGGGTTGAATCTGTCACGGATCGACGGCCCAAAATTGATCGAACATATTCGCCAATCGCCAACGTCGTACAACGCCCCCATCCTGCTCGTCACCACGGAGTCTGCTCCGGCCAAGCTGCAAGCGCTGCGGCGAATCGGCGCGTCCGCAATCATCGACAAGAGCTTTCGCATCGATGAAGTCCGCGCGGTACTCGATCCACTGTTTCCGCGATAACCGCGCCGCAGTGATTACTCCGCCGGAACGGCGTCGCGGAACGTATAGAAGTCGATGGGCGCGAGCTTGAGCGGGATCAGGTTCTTGGCATTGGGCAGCTTGTACGGGATTCCGTAGCAGCCCACTTTCCCCGACGTCAGTTCGGAGACGTAGATCACACTCGCCGCCGGTTGAGTCCCTGCGGTCGCACGGATCGTCGCCAAACCAGGCACCATCGCATACTGCGGCTTGGCACTCTGAATTTTTAGATCCGCAGCGACGTTGGCTTCGAAGAACGCCACAAACTGGTTGCCTTGTTTACCCAAGCAGGCCCCAGTCAGCCGTCCAGTCAAGAAGTCCAGTACGAAGACGGCTTCCAAGTTGTCTCCCATGAAGACGGTACACATCCCGAACTTTTCATTGCGGTCGGACGTCGCGGCGGTCAGCGGGCGATGCGGCCACATCGCCGCAATCCCCAGGCCCACCAGCGTGCCGGCGATCAACCACAGGGCGCTGGGAATCTTGCGAGCAGAAGAAACGGAATTCGTTGGGGGAGCTGTTGGTTCCACGAGATGTCTCCAGTGAGTCGAAGGTGGCAAAGGCCCAGCGGCCAAGTCGTTTGGGAAGTGGGTCGCAATCTACCGCGAGGTATCAGCAACGAATAGGGGAACTCGTCTTCCGAGATTTGTCGCGGTTACACTAACGTCCGCCGCTTGGTCGGCACCTCGGTCGGCCGTCTGGGAAGGGAATCTCATGCGTACGATCACTGTGATGAATCAAAAGGGAGGCGTCGGCAAGACGACGACCGCCGTCAACTTGGCAGCGGGGTTGGCGGCTCGCGGACGCCAAGTCTGTTTAATTGATCTCGATCCGCAAGGGCACGCTTCGATGCACTTGGGGGTCGAGCCGACCGGCTCGACGCCGACGATTTATCAGGTCTTCACCGGCGAGAAGACGCTCGCTGAAATCCGGCAGCTCGTGGCCCCGAATCTGTGGGTCGCGCCGGCCAATACGGAACTGGCCGCGATTGAAATCGAATTGGCGAATGTCCAGGATCGCGAACTGATCTTGCGCGGCGCGATTCAGCAGTTTGTCCAGACCCAACCGCTCGACTACATCATCCTCGATTGCCCGCCGTCGTTGGGTGTGCTGACGGTCAACGCACTGACGGCGGTGAAAGAAGTCATGATCCCGCTGCAACCGCACTTCTTCGCACTGCAAGGGTTGTCCAAGTTGTTGGAAACCACCGCGCGAGTGACTCGGCGGCTCAACCGCGAGCTGAAAGTCACCGGCGTCGCGATCTGCCTGTTCGAGACCGGCACGCGACTGGCCAGCGACGTCATCGCCGACCTGACAAACTTCTTGCGAGCCAGCGACCCACAGGCTCCGTGGGCCAACGCACGCATCTTTCAAACGAAGGTCCGCCGCAACATTAAGCTGGCGGAAGCGCCGAGCTTCGGCCAATCCATCTTCGACTACGAACCAAAATCTGCCGGTGCGCAGGATTACGCGTCGATCGTCGAAGAAGTCATCGCGATGGAGTCCGCGATCTCCGCCTCGCACGCGGCGTGACTCGTGGGGCAGGTTTTCAACCTGCCCGTCGCCGACAACAATGGCCGGCCGGGCAGGTTGAAAACCTGCCCCACGTTGATTTTTGCTCGTGCCAGCCGTGTAATCCGCTCGCCCGCGAAGGGCTGCTTCGCACTCATTTTCGCTGATCATTGGCAGGAGATTGACACCATGGATACGACAAACGGCGCGCTCAACCGCAAACTTCGGATGGCTCTGGTCGGTGGCGGCCAGGGAGCTTTCATCGGCCGCGTTCACGCAACCGCCGCGATCCTCGACAACCGTGCGGAACTCGTCGCCGGCGCGCTCTCGTCCAACGCCGAGAAGGCGAAAGCCTCTGCTCCCGCTTATGACATCAAGCCCGATCGGGCTTATGGCTCGATCCAGGAACTGGTCGAGAAGGAATCGAAGCTGCCGGCTGATCAACGAGTCGACTTCGTGACCGTCGCGACTCCGAACCACACGCACTTCCCGATTGCCAAGACCGCGCTCGAAGCGGGCATCAATGTCATCTGCGATAAGCCGATGACGTTTGATCTCGCGCAGGCCGAGCAACTGGCTGAGATCGTTACGAAGTCGGGGGCCGTCTTCGCCGTGACGCATAACTACACCGGCTACCCGCTGGTACGGATGGCTCGGCAAATGATCCTGGCGGGTGAGCTGGGCGAGATTCAGGCGGTCCGCTCGTGCTACATCCAAGGCTGGCTGCGGACGCGGCTCGAAGAGAGCGATCAGAAGCAAGCGGCGTGGCGCACCGATCCGGGCAAGTCGGGCGCGGCCGGCTGCTTCGGCGACATCGCGACACACGCTTACAACCTCGGCCGCTACATGACCGGACTGCTGCCGGAATCCGTGTCGTGCAATCTCAAGGTCTTCGAGCCGGGCCGCAAGCTGGATGATTACGGCCATGCCGTCGTGCGTTTCGAGAACGGTGGACTGGGCACCGTCACCGCCAGCCAGATTTCGCACGGCCGCGAGAACGATCTCTTCATCGAAATCGACGGAACCAAGGGAGCGATTCAGTGGCGACAAGAAGAGCCAAACCAGCTCACCTTGCGACGCAACGGACAGCCACACGCGATTTACACGCGCGACCCGAACGCTCCGCACATGAACGATGCGGGCAGGGCCGCGTGTCGTCTCCCCTCTGGACATCCCGAAGCGTTCTTCGAGGCGTTCGCCAACGTGTATCGCTCAGCCTATGACGCGATGGTTGCCCGTGCGACCGGCGCAACTTGGGAGAAGGTCAACACAATTTATCCCAACGTCAACGACGGTGTCGAAGGGATGTATTTCATCCAGCAATGCGTCGCCAGCAGCCAGGAGAACGGCGCGTGGCTGCCGTTGAAGCACAAACTCGCTCGCAAGTAACTTTGAGCGGAATGGCGCTAGCCACCGGTGTTGTGAGTGCGATTTTCCGCTGCGAAATACCGGCGGCTAGCGCCGTGCCGCTCACGGAATGCACCGGGGGGCTGACGCCGCCCCGCTCGCGTGTCAAAAACAAACCTATGCCTCCAACCTTCGCCGAACTTGTTGCTTCTCGACAAACATGGATTGCAGACATCCTTAAGCCGTGGTGTCTCGCCGCTACGTGGAAAGAGTTGTTCCAAGCCGAGCAGGACTGGCCGGATATCGCGGGGCAAGTTGATCCGCAGGGAACGCTGTGGGCGTGGGCCTGGAGTCGCTATCCGGCGCTCGTGCATGACGGCTTGCCGGGGATTGAAGAGACGCATCTGCTGCGTGTGACGACTCGCGACGGAAGCCAATTTCTCGGCTATCCCGACAACCGCGAAAGCCGGCACGGGAAGCTGCGACTCTTGTGCGAGACAACGACGAACAGCGGACGTCACGAGTTGTCCGAAGCGATCTCGATTGACGACATCGTGACGATCGAGCGTGCGTAGATCGTCTACTTCAAACGCACGGCGACGGCCGAGTTGATCGCGAGATTCGGCCACAGCTTGCCAGCGGGGCGAATGCGCACGGCGACCCACGAGTCGCTGTCGCCGTCGCGATGATGCGCTTGCGGCGAGATGCTCTCCACGCGGCCTTTGTGATCCTCACCCGCGAAATCGAGACGAATCGTTTGGCCGACTTGCAGCTTGCTGATCTGGCGAGAGGGGACATCGACGTCGACGAACGGCCGCTCGCGATCATGAATCGTGACCAGTGCTTCGCCGGCCGAGATCGGATCGGCCACCTGCTTGGAGTAGGCACCCACGACACCGTGGCCCGGTGACAGCAACGACAGGGCCGCCTTTTGGCGATTCAACGCATCGAGTTGCTCAGCCGCTTCTACAAGCTTCGCCTCGGCCACATCGACTCCCGCCGCTTTGCGAATCATGTCCGGTAGATTCTGCCGCAGCTTTTGCAGTTCCGAGATGTGATGGTCGCAGAGTTCGGATTGGGCCTTGTTGACCTCCGCCGAGTTGCGTGCCAACTCCTGCCGCATGATCGCGCTCAGACGCATCTCTTCCGGGGCAGCAATGGGATTGTTGACCACTGTATCGAACAGCCGCTCCGGCTGATTGAGAAAGTCGGGAGACGCGGCCAGCCAGCGGCCAGTGTGCGATTCTTTGCCAATGTTTCGCCAAGTGACTTGCTCGAAGTTGGCGGCAAAGTGGTCTCGGAGATATTTCGCCGATTCCAACCGCGTGCGGAGCAGTCCTTCGTCGACACTCTTCCGTTCGAGGCTCAACTGAACTTCGGCCTGAGCTCGGCATTGATCGAGCACGGCTTGCCGTGACGCGACTTCGCGAACCTTCACCGCGATCTCGTGATCCAGTGCCGCGTCAGACAGTTGCAGCAGAGACTGCTTCGGTTTGACCGTCTCACCGGTCCGAGCCTGCACGGCCAACACTCGACCAGCGTGCGGCGAGTAAACCACCGATTGTTCGGTGCGGAGGAATCCGATCAGGCTGAGTTCTCCGGCTCGAGCAATCCAGGCGGTCGCTCCCAAGCCCGACAACAAAGCGAGTGCCGCAAGCGGCAACAAACGCACAATCGAGATGCTCGATGTCACAGAACGGTTTTCCGCGTTTGCGGGGGCCGTCGCCGAAAGCGGCGTTTCAGTCATCACGCGAGTCCCCTGAGCCGGCCACTGGCCGGACAATCTGCATTGGTTCAACATGCCTGGCGGCGCGTCTTCTTAGGATCGGAGCGGCAGCATTCGCAGAATGATGCGAACTCGGCGATGTGCGGGCAGTTGGCGTTAGAGTCGGGGCAAAGCCCCGCTGAGCGGACTGCGCGGAAAAGTTTCACAGTCAACTTAGCGAGCGCGACACCAATGGCACTCACTTTGGAAAGTAGCAGGCACATTCCATGTGCCGTCAGCCTGAGAAGTGCCGACGGCACATGGAATGTGCCTGCGACATTGACGCCAAAGTGAGTGCCATTGAGCGCGACACGTCAGGTCACCGCGTGTGAGTTCGCGTCGGCCAAGCGCTTGATGAGGATCGTCGCGTACGAACCACGCGGAAGCTCGAACGACAAGGTCAGCTTGCGGCGATCGTCGTACAACTCATCGCGGTCGGATTTATGCTGCAAGTTTCCGGGCAAGTAGACCGCTGCTCGTTGACCTTTTGAAAAGAAGACATCACGCGGATATTTCACACGCATGGTGCGCGGTTCGAGACCGAACTCGGCCAACACTCGCTGGAGGCGATCGAACAGCGGGCCACTTTCGAGCTTGAGCCGACCTGAGGGGAGCGGCAATTCGAGGCCGCCGAGTTCCCAGCGTTGCGATTCGTCGAGCGAATGAAAGAACGGCGCGGGGCGTTCGCCGAACTCAACCTCGCTGAGCTGTTCCGGACGGCAGAGGTCGCGCAGCGATTCGGCCAGCAGCCGATTCCACACGGCGCTTTGAAACGCCGAGAGCCACAAGCCGCGCAGGTCGAGTCGCATCAACGCCAGTGCGCGGCGAAAGTCGGTGGGGTGATCGACCAGGTACGTGACAATACTTCGCCGGCTGCCGCGCGGCATGTCGGCTTTCAGACCCGGCCAGTCGCCCCAGCGGTCGCGGAGCAGTTGTTTTTCGTCGCGGTCGTTCGGCCGGTCATGTTCATTCGGATCGGCAAGCGCCAGCCATAAGGCCCGCTCGTAATCGCCTCGGCACCACGGCACGGCGATGAACTCGCCCGACTGTCCCAGCGAGCCAAAGCGTTGATCGTCGAAATAATTGGGCACGCCGTTGATCGTGACGTCGTTGATTGCTTGGATGGCACGCGCCACTTCGTCGTCGCTTAGCGAACGCATTACGATCTCAAAGCGATTCCCGATGTTGTCTGCCGCGTCGAATGGCCGGTCGGTTTGGCCGAGGTAGTTCAGTTCGAGATTCGTCTGCATCTGATCATTGCGCGGGCCGTACTTGATCGTGATGAATTGCTCGGTGACGGCATGCCGATCCTTCAGGCCGCCGTAGCTGACTTGTTGCCGAGCCAGGTTCCAACGTTTCAAAATCGCGTCGATGGCTTCTGGTGTGCCGAGCGATTTCTTGGTCAGCCGATACAACGCGAACGGGCCTCGGCCATTGGTGACTCGGTCGGTCAATTCGGTGACTCGAAAATCCTCCGGCAAGCATTTGAGTTTCATCAGGCGTCTCGTGAGTGGGAGCGGCTCAGCCGCGATGTTTAACCGCAACGCCATCGGCGTGCGCGGGAATCGTTTGGCACTTTCGCCCACGCCGATGGCGTTGGGGTTAAACCGAGATTATTCATGGCCTACTCATTGGGGCGAGCAGCGTGCTGTGACGTAACCCAAAGCGTCAGCGAGGGAGTGTGTGATGACTCCCTCGCTGACGCTTCGGGTTACATCGCGGCCATGAACAATCTGAGTTAAACACCTCAACTGATCCCGCGAGACGAGTCGGTCGCGGTCACTTCAGAAGGTGGCCGGATTCCCATTTGCGGGCGCGGGATTGGGAGCCGGTGCCGGGGCCGGGGTCGCACGGCGTGCGGCGGGGACTTGCTGGCGGCCGTCGTTAGCGGCCTCGTCGGCGGACTTCTTGAGTTCGACCAATTCCTCGCGTTGCTGCTTGATCTTTTCGTCGCTGAGGTAGCGTGCGACCAACTCCGCCGATTCGGTGCAGAGCTTGTCGAGTTTCTTTTCCAGAGACTTGTCCTTCTTGGGCTGCATCTTTTTGAGCATCGCCGCTTTGGTCGCGTCGAGCAGCGTCTGAAAGTATTTGGAATTCGGCTGGCGATCAAATTCGGCGAGCGTTTCGGTGAAGCGCGGCCAGTCGCTCGCCTTGGCAGCCCCTTTCACGCGGACGATCAATAAGGCTCGACGCGCGACCGTGTCGATCAACTCGGCTCGTAACAGTTCCAGGCGGCTTTCGATTTGCAGCCGCAACGAATCGTCGGGAAGTTCGGCAGTCGTCGCGGAGGTCACTCCGGGGATGAACGGGAATCGTCCCAGCAAGTTGCCGCCGCTGGAAACGTACAACCAGATCAATGGCCGCTCCGGGTTCAGCGGCACGGAGACGCGGCCGCGCCGATCGGTAATCAGCTCCCGGACTTTGTTGAACTGCGCGACGAACTGTGGACCGGCTGGCTTCTTCGGCTCCTCACTTTCCGCAGTCGCGTCATCACCCTTGTCGGCCGCAGCCTTCGCGCCGGGCGCGGGCTTCTGATCGCTGGCGGGCTTCTCTTCAGCGGGAGGAGCTTGCGGCGCGGGAACCATGACCCGCTCGTAGATGTTGACCTGGTAGCCGATCAGCGGCTTGGTGGGATTGTTGTGCGGTGTCAGCCGGATGCGAGTCTCGGCGAACGACGGCCGCACGCCGATGGCCCAGCTTTCCATACGCTTGCTGTTTTTTCCCAGCGGCAGACGCAGACCGGTGTGAATCGAGCATTCGCCGTGAGCGCGGTCGCTCGATTCCATCAACAGGTACGACCACGGGACCATTTGGACCTGCGTGACTTCGCGGTCTTTGTTGTAGTACCGCAGCAGCGGCTGGAAGAAATTGCCGTTCGCCAATTGTTCGACACTCGGATCAGCCGGCGGGAACTCACCGGCACGAACACGCACCCGGCCTTTGCCCGCTTCCACGCTCTCGATCAAGACGAGCGGGCGGAACAAGTCGCGAATCAGGACTCCCAATTCGTTGGTCAGCGCGCGGCGGTCACCGATCAGCCGCTCGTGCCGCACGCTGAGCTGCTGTGTCATCCGATCCCATTCACGGCCACACAACCGCAGCAGTCCGCCCTGTCCCGACACGCACAACACGATCGCTTTGTCGAGCTCCTTGTCCGCCAGTTGTGTTCCGACTTGCGGCCAAGTCAGCCGCGACAAGCCTTCGTCATTCTCCGGCGCGAGCCAGTGATTCTCTTCGATCGAGGCGTCCCACATCTGCCCGTAAGTCCGATCGATCCAGACCGTCAACTCGTCCAACACTTCCTGCCGCACGCGCGGGGTCAGTGACGGATGCTCGTCGAAGGCGACGCTGACACGCACGCGATACGGCTGCAACTCCATGGGAATCGGCGGCGGCGGTTCGGGTGGCTTCGGCGGCTTGGCTTCCGCATTTGGCGGAGCTGTCGCGGCTGGCGGCGTTGCTGCTGGCTGGGCGGGAGCGTCTTGCGCGAGGATTGGTGCCGCGAGAACGCAGAGGAGAAAAACGCATTGCAAATTGCAAATTGCAAATTGCAAATTGCGAATTGAACTCCAGAGACGAAAAAGTCGTGGCATCGTTGCCTGCTCTTCAATTTGCAATTTGCAATTTGCAATTTTCAATTTGCAATCCCCTTGAGTTTTCAATTTTCAAATCCCTTTAATCGGTCGCATACCAAGGCTCCGAAATCCACAGCTCGACATCGTGATACGGATGCAGCGGCGCATCGGGAATACCGCGGACGGTTTTGCGGAAGATGAGCGCGTCGTCGATTTCCCACAGCGGGATGAATTGCGCGGTCTCGGCCAGTTGGCGATGCAATTCCTGGAGCGACCCGACTGTGGTGGCCCAGTCGGCGGTGCGGTCGAGATCGATCAAACCTTGCCGCAGCCAATCGGGCAGATAGCGGATCGACTGCACGCGCGCGACGGTGTCGAGCGAGAGCAGCGGCCAGAGATCCATCATGGGTTCGGTCGAGCGGACGGTGCGATAGACCATGTCCCAAGTTTGCGGCGCGGCGGACGGCGTGACGGCGTCTTGGCCCGATGCGGCGGGGAGCCGGTCCACCGCTTGCGGGCGCGCGACCTCGGCCGGTGCGGAGGTGGGGACCAATTCGACGGTGATGTCGATGCGCTTCCATTCTTCGATCAAGCGTTTGGCCGCCGCTTCGATCAACGGTTCCGGCTCGCAGATCATGCGCAACGGCCGCATCTCGGTTCCGAGGCTTTTCTTGGCAGCGGCCGCCAGACCGAAGGCGAGTGATAAGTCTGCCTCACGCGGTGCGATCACGCTGTTGTAGGCCGACAAGTTGGTCGCCCACGGAGCCGTGACCACCCGGCCGCGACTCGGCTGACTCCGTCTGAACAGCAGTTGCAGGGCTTTGCGGAATTCAGGATCGGGGCTGAGCGCAGTGAACTTTCGGGAATCTTGATCGGTCATCGACAAGCCGCTCCAGACCAGCTCCGACTTGGCCTCGTCATACGTCAGGCCGCTCTCAGGAATCAGCTTGGCGACGGGGACATTGGGTTTCGGCAGCGCTTCACGCAGCGTGCGCACGGTGATGTCGCGCAAGATCACATCGCGCAGGACTTGCGATCGGTCGAGGCTATACAACAAAGCCCGCCGCAATTCCGCGCTGCGGAGCGGTTTGCTCTGCGGGTTGAATTGCACGAAGTGCGTTTGCGGCACCGCGTACTTGCGGACGAAGAAGTTGCCATTCTTTTCCAGTTGGTCGAGCTGCCAAACAGGGACGTTCGGCAGCATCGAAATCTCGCCGCGCAGCAAGCCTTGCACCGCCTTCTCGTACGACGGGTAACTGGTCTCGGTGATTTGTGCGACGTGACGCTGCAAGACACGTTCTGGTTCGAGAACCATACGTTGCAGCGAGACCGACTTCTCCGACATCGCTTGCACGCGGTAGCGCTGATCCAATTCCGCGCTGGCCTGGTCGTTCGTGCCGAGCGGCATAGCGAAGAGCGCTTCCGTTCGCACCGGAATGCGCGAGAACTTCACCGAGAACTCGAACGGCCCGCGGACGGCGATCCCGTCGATGAAACTGCCGAGCCGTTCGTCGTAATGCTGCGAGTTCGGGTCGAGTCGTTCGAGCAAGGCCGTGACCGCTCCGGACGCGGTGATGATGGGTGACGTTTCCCACGACGAGCGACTCGACCGCAGCGTGAACACTGCTTGCCGGCCCAGGTCGGTCGGCTCCCAGCTTTCGAGGAACCGCGAGCGATACCGCGCCCCGCCGTCGATGCGCGACGGCTCGAAGAACGGTAGCCGAGTTAGACCGTCGCGACGGCGAGTCGCCTCGGTCGCGAACGGATAACCCGTGACCGGATTGACCGGGCCGACCATGCCAACCTTCAGGATTTGCCAGCGCTGACTGACAGGCCGATGTGCATTCTTCAAGCTGGGCGTCGCCGGCCAAACCAGCGCAGCCTCGTCGGCGAGCGCGGCGGCTTGATCGAATTTATTGGCAGCGCTCGCCTGCGCGGCCTCGCTCAGCAAGCGACTGGTCTCGGCCACGAGCCGTTCGCGCCATTTCACCGCGTTGGGATGTTCCGCTTCGAGTCTGATGAGCCGCGCGAGATGAAATCGAGCCTGCCGGAAATCGCGTGCTTGGACCGCCGGCTCGATCAGCGTGTCGATCACCTTGCCTAATTCGAGGGAACATTTCTCGCGGTCTTGCCCCATCGTGGGATAACGCACCTGCGGGTCTTTGGAATTGATCGCCTCCCTGATTCGGCCGTTCATTTGTTCGAGCAGCACGAATGCCGGCTCGGCTTCGCCGCGCGACAGTTTGCCCTGCGCATCCAGCAGCAAGAACCGATTCAGCCGCTCGTTGGCACTGAGCCAGCCGGGAGCGCGGCGGTCCAGCATCAGCAGCAATTCATAGGCGTCTTCTAATTCCCCCTGTTCGAGCAACAGGTCCACGCGCTTCAGCGCGATGTCCTCGAAGTGAATGACGTCGCTGACGTCGCGAACGATGTTGAGCAGATATGAAGCGTCGTCTTGATCCTCGGAGACTTTCGTGGTGTCCGGCAATTCTACTTCGATGCTCTCGAACTTCTTGAGCATTTTCCCCGCTTCAATGACCGAGGCTTTTAACCGTTCGGAGAACGCGTCCTGACTTTCGCCCGCCATGCGGGTTGGTTTCGGGAACTGCGAAAGCTGTTTGCGTTTCTCGGCCATTTGGTCGAGCGTCTTGGGCCGCGGCTGCACCGGTTTGACGACCAGCACCGTGTCGTCTTTCTTGAGGACGACCCAGTCGAACGGCGGTTTTGTCAGAAGGTCCGCCTTCGTGGGGAGATTCCTCCACATCTGATCCTTCTTAAGGAGCGGAACCTCCGCCGACTGCTCGGTCTTTTCGGTCTTGGGCGGCTCTGGCTGCTCTGGATCTTTCGGTGCCGTATTCTGCGCCGTCGTCGAAGCGGTTTGACTGAATAACAGCCACAACAGAACCAGCCCCAGGGTTGTTGTGAGCGTTCGATGTCGTTTGCGATGTCCTGCCATCTTTCGGCCTCCTCTGGTGGAGCAATTTACGCGGCCCCATCACCGAACGGAATCATGCCATGCTGCCAAAGGCCACATTTCTCGGCCTCGCAGCCCTTGCGGTTCAAAATCTCAAATCTCAGATTTCAAATCTTCCAGCCGAACTTCTCTGTTTGAAGCGACCATGCCCGTACCCTTGCAAGTCCATTTGCTTCCGAGCCTCGTGTCTGAAGAGCAACTTCGCGGCGGCGTGGCCGTGGTGCTCGATGTTCTGCGAGCCAGCACGACGATGACCCAAGCCCTCGCCAGCGGCGCGGACTGTGTGATTCCGACGGCGACCGTCGCCGATGCTCACGCGGCTGCGGCGTCGATCGCAGGATACTCATTGCCGTCCGTCAACAGTGAAGTCCCGGCGGACGTCCGCGCGAAGGCGAGCATTCTGTTGGGGGGCGAACGTGGCGGAACGCTGATCCCTGGTTTCGACCTGGATAACTCGCCGATGAAGTACGCCCCCGGAGTCGTGGCCGGCAAGACGGTCATCTTCACGACCACCAATGGCACACAAGCTCTGCTGAAATGCCGGCTCGCCGAGCGCACGCTAATCGGCTGCTTCAACAATCTGCATGCGGTCATCGCGCTGCTGGCGAACGACTCGCGGCCGATCCATCTCGTCTGTGCCGGCACGGACGGATTGGTTTCGACCGACGATGCCCTGTGTGCCGGAGCAATCGCCACCGGCGTCTGGGCCGCTCGCAATTGGCCGAAGTGGGAAGGTGACGAACTGCGACTGGTCATGGACTTGTTTACGTGCCGCTGCCAACCGCTGCGTGAAGTCGTCGGTGCCCTGCGAGAAAGTCACGGTGGTCGCAACCTGATCGCGTTGGGCCTCGCAGCCGACATCGACCGCGCCGCTCGCTGGGATTTGTTCCGCCTCGTGCCGGAGTTCGAGACGGCCACGCGCCGCCTGCGGCCAGCGACTGACGTTCCGCAGGAGCCGAAACACATCCTGATGGCTCCGCGCGAGTGACCGGCACACAAACCCAACGCGCGAGCGAGGTCGTTCCGTTGCGTTCCCTCGCTCACGCGTCGGGTTTGTCTGACCGCTCTTGCATTGATGCATCGCGCTCCCTTCAATCCCGCCGCGTCCGTTGAGTCAAAATCTCAAGTTTCAAATCTCAGATCTCAAATTGAAAACTGCAACATGCCCAAGTCGATGGATCAGATTGTTTCGCTCTGCAAACGCCGCGGATTCTTGTTTCAGTCGTCGGAAATCTACGGCGGGATTAACGGCTTCTGGGATTACGGGCCGCTGGGTGTTGAGCTGAAACGCAACGTCCGCGCCGCGTGGTGGAATGACATGATCACCAACCACGATGAGTTCTCGGTGCTCAGCGGTGCCCCGCGCGAATTCCAAATGACCGGCATCGAAACGTCGATCATCATGCACCCGCAGGTCTGGAAGGTCTCCGGCCACTTCGATCTGTTCTGCGACAAGAAGGTCGATTGCCACACCTGCAAAGGACGCTTCCGAGCGGATCACCTCAAGACCAGCCAGTGCCCGCAGAAACCCAGCAAATGCCCCGGCGAACACGATGCCTGCAAGCTCACTGAACCGCGCGACTTCAACTTGATGTTCAAGACGACGCTGGGGGCAATGGGAGGCGAAGACGACGCCGCATTCCTGCGTCCAGAGACTGCTCAGGGCATGTTCGTGAATTACAAAAACGTCGTGGACAGCATGTCGGTGCGCGTTCCGTTCGGGATCGCTCAGATCGGCAAGAGCTTCCGCAACGAGATCACGCCGCGCAACTTCACGTTCCGCTCGCGCGAGTTCGAGCAGATGGAAATGGAATTCTTCTGCCATCCCTCCGAGTCGCGGCAGTGGTACGAATACTGGCGCAATCGCCGCTTCGCGTGGTATCAAAAGCTCGGCATCGCCAGCGACAGCTTGATTCTCCGCGATCACGCGCAAGATGAACTGTCGCATTACTCGGTCGGCACGGCGGACGTCGAATACGCGTTTCCGTTCCTCGGCCCCGGCGAGTACGGCGAACTCGAAGGGATCGCGCATCGCGGCGACTTTGATTTGCGATCGCACATGGAGGGGAAGTTTGTGAAGGGAGCCGATGGCTGCCTCACACTGGACCTCAATGCCGATGGATCGCCGAAATACAAAGGCTCTGGCAAGGACATGAACTACTTCGATGACCAAACGCGAGAGAAGTTCATCCCGCACGTCATCGAACCCGCCGCCGGTGCCGACCGCGCGACACTGGCGTTTCTTTGCGAGGCTTACCACGAGGACCAGCAGCCGGATGACAAGGGGGAGATGCAGTCGCGCGTCTATTTGAAACTGCATCCGAAGCTCTCGCCGGTCAAAGTCGCGGTCTTCCCGCTGATCAAGAAAGAAGGGATGCCGGAGAAGGGTTTGGAGATTTATCGCGAGTTGAAGTCCGCCGGCATCGCCGCCGTTTACGCTCAACAAGGAGCGATCGGCAAACGCTATCGCCGCCAGGACGAGATCGGCACGCCGTGGTGCATCACCGTCGATGGCGACACGATGACTGCCGGCACCGTCACGCTCCGCGACCGCGACTCGCTGGAACAGATCCGCCTGCCAGTGACGGGCGTCGTCGATGAAATCGCTCGTCGATTGCGAGCGTGACATGACTGCTTGGTCTGTGTTGCTCGAAGACGGTCCGATCCTGGCGATTAACAAGCCGGCGGGATTGCTGACGCAAGCTCCGCCCGGAGTGCCGTCGTTGGAGGCCGAAGTCAAAGCCTGGCTCAAAGAACGCCACGACAAGCCGGGCAACGTGTATCTCGGCATTCCGCATCGGCTCGACCGCAGTGTTTCTGGTGTGATCGTCTTCACGCGGAACTCGAAGGCTGCCGCGCGCATGGCCGAGCAATTCGAGCAACGTGAAGTTCGCAAGATTTATTGGGCCGTCGTCGAAGGCATTCCCGATCCGCCCGCCGCCGAACTGACCGACTGGATTCTGAAGCTCCCCGAACAATCGCGAGCCGAGATCGTCTCGGCCGTCACGCCGGGAGCACGCGGATGTCGGCTGTCGTACCGAGTGCTGACGACTCGCGAGAACACATCGCTGGTCGAAATCGAACCGCACACCGGCCGGATGCACCAGATCCGCGTGCAGTTCGCCAGTCGCGGCTGGCCGGTGCTCGGCGACACTCAATACGGTTCGACGCGCTCGCCGTTTTCCGAAGAACAACGGATCTCGCTGCACGCGCATTCGCTGACCTTCCAACATCCCGTCCGCTACGATCCGCTGACGGTCACGGCTCCGCTGCCGGACGATTGGCCAATGCCACTTTGATTTCGTGAAGGGACATCATGCGACCAAACGCCGTTGTGAGTAGTGGAATTCTTTTAGCGAGCGCCATCGCGACCGCCGCGTTCGTGGACGAATACAAAAGCGGTATCGTCTGGCCAAAGCCCGCCATCATCGACGTCGGCCCCGCACCGGCCGCACCTTCGCCGGTTCCGTCGGATGCGATCGTCCTCTTCGACGGCAAAGACCTCTCCGCCTGGGAAGGTGGCGATCAATGGCCAATCGAAGACGGAGCCGCCACCACCGCCAAGGGAGGCATCACCAGTAAGCAGTCCTTCGGCGATTGCCAGATTCATCTCGAATTCGCGACTCCCTCGAAAGTCGAAGGGAGCGGGCAAGGCCGAGGCAATAGCGGCCTGTATCTGATGGGCCAATACGAAGTCCAAATTCTCGACTCGTTCGACAACGAAACCTACTTCGACGGCCAGTGCGGAGCGATCTACAAGCAGCAGCCGCCAACCGTGAATGCCTGCCGCAAGCCGGGTGAGTGGCAAACCTACGACATCCTCTTCACGGCACCGCGCTTCGCCGAAGACGGGCAAGTCGAGAAACCCGGCTACGTCACCGTGCTGCACAACGGAGTCGCCGTTCACAACCACTTCGAGTTGCAAGGCGCGACCAGCTACACCGAACCGGCGAAGTACTCCAAGCACGCCGACAAGCTGCCGCTGCACATCCAGTTTCACGGCAACGCCACCCGCTTTCGCAACATCTGGCTCCGCGAAGCGGTCGCCCCGCTCGTTGGAAAGAAACCGTGACCTTCCCGTCCGGCCGATGGCTGATGGCCGAAAGCTGATGGCCGTTATCTCAACCCGAATCGCCCGACAACACTCATGCGCATCGTCCAACTACAGACCTCCGACCGAGGCCGCCGACTCGGCGTCATCAACGGCGACAAGATCCTCGACGTCACCGAGATCGACGGCACGCCCACGCTCCGTTCGACCTACGCAGCCTTTCAACTTGCCGACGAGCGTGGCGTCTCGTTGTCAGACCTGCTCGCGCCGCGAGCCAAAGAGACGTCGCGCAGGTTCGACTACAAGTTTGTCCTCGCGGCCGAACCGCACGGCGACAAACCGTATCTGTTACCGCCGCTCGATCATCCCGATCCCTATCACACGCTCGTCGCCGGCACGGGCCTGACGCATCTGGGCAGCATGAAGTCGCGTGACGAAATGCACGTCACGCCGGATGCCGCTGCCGCTCCGAAGACCGACTCGGCGAAGATGTTTGAGATGGGCCTCGCCGGAGGCAAGCCGTCACCCGGTCAGCGCGGTGTTGCGCCCGAATGGTTCTACAAAGGAAACGGCACAATCCTGCGCGGCCCGCGCGAACTGCTCGACATCCCGGAGTTCGCGCTCGACGGCGGTGAGGAACCGGAAATCGTCGGCTGCTACGTCATCAACAAACTCGGCGTGCCGACGCGGCTGGGCTTCTCGCTGGGCAATGAATGGTCGGACCACGCGACCGAGAAGATCAACTACCTCTATCTGGCCCCGTCCAAGCTGCGAACCTGCGCCGTCGGGCCGGAGCTCAACACTGATTGGGATTTCCAAGAGGTCTCGCTGCGCTGCACGGTGACGCGCGGCAAGCAGACGATCTACGACAGCGAGCCGCTCTTTAGCGGCGAACGGCACATGAGCCATTCGCTGGTGAATCTCGAAGACCATCACTTCAAGTACCCGCAGCATCGACAGCCCGGCGACGTGCATCTGCACTTCTTCGGGACCAGCAAGCTGAGTTTTTCGTCACGCGATTGGAAATACGCCGACGGCGACATCGTGAAGATTGAAGCGACTGGCTGGAGTGCGCCGTTGACAAATCGAGTTCACCGCGAATCGAACCAAGGGTCGGGCGTTCAAAATTCAAAATTGCTGTGGCAATTTTGAATTTTGAACGCCCGACC
>CAMDEA010000144.1 GCA_945893045.1 Planctomyces sp. SH-PL62 | reverse complement strand
CGGCGTCAGCCCCCCGGTCAGACGGCGAAAACCGGGGGGGGCTGACGCCGCCCCGCTCGCCAATCTGTTCTGTCCACAATGAAAACTGTCGAAAGGCGAGATTGCAATGCACCGCAGCGTCCCCACTCCGCGAGTCCTCGCGATTCACGCGCATCCCGATGACATCGAGTTCCAATGTGCCGGCACGCTGGCACTACTCAAGCAGCGAGGCTGCCACATCACGACCGCCACGATGACGCCGGGAGACTGCGGTTCAGCGGAACTCGGCCCCGACGAAATCTCAGCCGTGCGCCGCGCGGAAGCCCATGCCGCCGCCGATTTGCTGGGGGCCGACTACCTCTGCCTGGAGTTCCGCGACCTGAGTATCACGCACGACAACGACGCTCGCCGCCGAGTCACCGAAGTCATCCGCCGCACTCGGCCCGATATCGTGTTGACCGCTCCGCCGATCGATTACATGTCCGATCACGAAGTCACATCGAGACTCGTCCGCGACGCCCTCTTCAACGCCAGCGTGCCGAATTACAAGACACAGCAATGGGAGCCGGCTCCGGCGACTAACCACATCCCGCATCTCTATTTCGTCGACGCGCTCGAAGGTCTCGACTGGTTCGGCCGCCCAATCGAGCCGGAATTCGTCCTCGACATCTCCGCCACGTTCGACCTCAAGCTGAAGATGCTCGCCTGCCATTCCAGCCAGCGCGAATGGCTGCGGAAGCAACACGGCGTTGACGAGTATCTCGAAAGCTGCCGCCGCTGGAGCGCCGCTCGCGGAGCCAGCATCGGAGCCACATTCGGCGAAGCCTTCACGCAGTCCAAAGGGCATCCGTTTCCAAACAATGATTTGCTGCGGGAAGTGTTGGGTTGACGACCCAGCTCAGAAGCTGGCTCGTGCGGTGCAGATGCTTCGGTCAATCAACTTTCGATGGCGATGCCAACCGTATTCGTCGCGGGAGCGAGCCGTTATTGTTCCGCCTCGTTAAGAACACAACAAAGTCATCAAGGAGTGCATCGTGAAGAGTGGCCAAGGGAAAGATGGAGCGAAGAAACCTGCCATGAAGTTTCCAGGTTTGGTCAAGAAGCTCCAAGCGGAAGCGGCGAAGAAAGCTCCGAAGGGTGACCAAGGTGGCTCGGCGTTTCCCGGTGGCCCTTTTCTCGGCAAGAAGAAGCCTTGATGCCGACGATGCTCACTGGGTGACCGCCGCCGGCTGCGTGGCGGAGTGCAATTGGACGACGACTCCATCCAGAAAAGTCGCCAGCCGCGTGGCGGCCGATTGAGCTTGTTCACGCATGTGCCACATGTCTTTCGCGGCGGACGGACGCTTCCACAATGCTCCAATCGCGGCCCCGAAGCGCACGCTGCCCGTCGCACCGACGACGCTCAGAATTTCCGGCGGCAAATCCGCTGAAAGATCGTCGCTGATGACTCGGACGGCCAGGAAGCGCGTTTTGTTTTCACGCGCGACCTGTGCGACGGCAAGGCTTTCGAGATCAACAGCTAGCGCGGCGTATTGTTCGGCAAGTTGCTTTTTCAGGGCGACTGTGCGGACTAATTCATCCGCCGTCAGCAACCGGCCGACAAACAAGCCGCGCGCGGGGTCGGCTGGCATGTGCAGATCGATCTGCAAGTTTTGCTCGTGCTGATCGACGATGGAATCAGCGACGACGATCGAACCGATCGGAATGTCGGGACGCAAAGCTCCCGCGAAGCCGCACGACAACAGCCAGCGCGGCGCGTGTCCGTCGACCAACGCCTGCGTGGCTCGGCGAGCTCGCGCGAAGCCCATGCCGGATTCGACTACGGCGATTCGGATGCCGTCGTAGAACCCGCCGCGGAATTGGAAATCGCCCCCCGTGTACTTCTTCACGTGTTGGCAGCGGTCCAGGAACGCGGCGATCTCGATCGGCAGTGCGCAGACAATTCCGATGTCGGCATGGGTGTGATCGGCGGAAGCGGAGGAAGGATCGGACATCGGGCGGGGTACTCAGTGGGCGGATTCGGTCTGTCGGGCGGGAGCCTTGGTGAAAGCGTCGTAGTCGGCCGGCGAAAGCACGGTGCGGAAGCCGCAATGAAACGCGCCGGACGAGGGTTCGCCTTTCATCCGCGAGGCGCAGCGATAGCCCTCGCAATAGTTGAGATTGCACATGAACGATCCGCCGCGCTGCACTCGTTTGGGCTGTCCCGGTTCATTGGGATCAAAGCTGTCACGCGGCCCACGCGGATCGCGGCGGGGACTGTCCGAGTAATACTCCGGCTGATACCAATCGGCGCACCACTCCCAAACGTTGCCGGAGATGTCAAACAAGCCATAGCCGTTTGGCTGAAATGACTTCACGGGTGATGTCATTTCAAAGCCATCACGCACTTTGTGTTCTTCGGGAAACTCACCCTGCCAGATGTTGAGCAGCCATTTGTCTTCCCGTTGGAGCTTGTCTCCCCAAGGATACTCCTGCTGCTGCAAGCCGCCGCGCGAGGCGTATTCAAACTCGGCTTCGGTCGGCAATCGCTTGCCCGCCCACTCGCAGTACGCCACGGCATCAGTCCACGCGATATGGACCACGGGATGGTTCAGTCGGTTCTCGATGTTCGACTCCGGTCCGTTGGGATGCCGCCAGTTGGCTCCCTTCTGCATCATCCACACGTGATACGGCCAATTGACGTTGGCCGGGTTCTCGCGAATCTGCCGGACCATCTCGCGGTCGAACTGGGGATTGAAACAGATCGAACTGGGGACCAAGTCCTCGTCGCGGATGAGGCTGGTATCGACACCGACGAAGTCTTCTCGCTTGGGAGTCCGCTCGGCGAGCGTCACATATCCGGTGGCCTCGGTGAACCGTTGAAATTCGGCGTTCGTGACTTCAGTGGCATCCATCCAGAAGCCCGTGAGTTCCACGATGTGAACCGGTTTCTCATCGGGTTTGCCATCGCGGCTGCCCATCTGAAATTGCCCACCAGTAATCCAGACCATACCGGTGGGCGCGGGGCGTGGCTCTTTCTCAGCGGCGGGTTTGTCTCGTTTTTCGGTCAGTTGCGGAGTCAGCAAGCACCAAGCCAATACCGCGCTTGAGAAAGACAATGCAATGAGAATTAAGATCGCTCTCTGAATCGGCATGATCGCAGTCCGCTGTCACAGACCATCACGGCAAGCACCGGAGTTCGGCACATGGGAACCGGGAGACGATGGTCACGGCAGCAAGATATCAAGCCGCGCGACGGCACGCACTGGCCGCACCAATTCAAGCTGCGACTCGCGAGCTGTAGTAGTGGCACAACGCCACCGCGAAGGCATCCGCGACGTCGTGCGGTTCCAGCAGCCGATCCAAGCCGAGTTCCGTTTTGATCGCTCGCTGGATTTGCTCTTTGCCCGCCTTGCCACTGCCGGTGAGCAAGCGTTTGACTTGGGTCGGCGTGTAATGGACGACCGGAATGCCGTGCTCCACAGCCATGCTCAGAATCGCGCCGCGCGCGTGGGCCATTAACAATGCGGACTTCGGATTACGCACCAGTGAGAACACTTGCTCGATGGCCAGCACATGCGGCTGGAATTCTTCCAAGACTTCGCGTAAGCCGGAGGCAATTTCATGCACACGTTCGGCCAGCGAGCGTCCGCGCGTGGACCGAATCAAACCTCCCTCGCGCAGAACCGGGCCACGTGACGAACGCTCCAAGAGGGCATAGCCGGTCCGGTTCAAACCCGGATCGATTCCCAAATATCGCGTGGGGGCACTCATCCGTGAGTTCCTTGGAAGGACGTCATTTACGTCAGCGATGGGCGTGGAACGCTAATTGGCCGAGTTCGTATTCGGATTCGGTGCGCCGCCGGATTTCTTCGGCGACGGCGAATTCTTTGCGCCTTTGCCCCCACCCTTCTTGAGCGGACTTCCCATGCCCTTCTGCATCAACATCGACATTGCGTCATCGGCTCCCGCCCCTGGCATGGCGGCACCCCCCTTTTTACGCAGATTGATCAGGTCGTTGGAGGCGGTGGAAACCTCTCCACGCTCCTTGATGACAGCGCGAATGCTGCGTCGCTCGTTATCCACGACCTTTTCCGCTTGAGTCACGTCATCAGCCGCAACTTTCGGATCGAGCGGCACCAGTTGGCCAAACCGATCCACCAGCAACGCCTTATCCACGACGCCCAACTGCTTGAGTTTCTTGGCATCGAGCTTCAAGTCCGCATGCTCCGTCAAATCTAAGTCGCCGGTTGAGGCGGCCGCGATATCGGCCAGCACGCTGCCTGTGAACACGGGAACTTCTTCATCACGCAGCGTGTTGTTGGCGGGACGGAAGACTTCCGTCTTCGGCGGCCGGCCCCCCACGAATTGTCCCAGTTGCAGTTTTTCGAGTTTCGCCGCAATCGTCGTCCCCGCTTCGGAGAACCACTGGTAGACGTCGAGGTAAGCGCTGGGCAACCCGGTCTCAATTCTGGCCTTGTCCGCTTTCGTGAGAAAAATGAACTCATCATTTTTGATGAACACTGACGGAGTCGGTTCACTCCAAGGAGTGACCCGGACTTCCGCGAGAGCCGTTTCTTCCTGGACCAATTCCTCGACTGGCCGCTTGAAGTTCGGATTCCGCAGCGTGACTCGCATGCGATACCGATAAGCGTTGCCAGGATTGACTTGGAAATCGAAATACCGGAGCAACAGATACTTCGACATGCGACCGTTTTTCGACATTTGATCTTGGAAACCATTCATCGTCGAAGGGTCGGCCATATTGCGCATGATGTTTTGATCAACTCCTGAAAACGGACTCAGGTTTCCGGCACCAATCGACTTTGTCATTTCTGTCATCATGGTTGCCATTTGGCCGCCGTTGAACTGGCCTCGCAAGGATCGGGCATCCACTTGAGCCCTCGCCAGACCACGCTTGTTGGTGGCCTTATTCTCTTTCGCCTGCTTCTCGGATTCGTCGATCATCCTCTGAGTGATCTGCGCCTGAAGCTCGACTTGCTCATCGGTCATGACTTTGATTAAGGGATGTGAAGCGTACTTTTTCCAATTGCCGATGACACGGCGCGGTAGGGGCATCGTGAAGACCGCGTCCGTGTAAGCGAGGTCCACCACCTCCGTGTCGAAATCGACTCGATCGAGCAATTCCAAAGTCGCCTGAAAATCGACCTTCTCCCATTTGCCCGACCAAGGTTTATCGCCGGGCTGGGCGACTTGCCGTTCCACTTCGAAGTCCATGAAGTCGATCAACTCCGCGGCCTTCTGCTTGTTCTCGTGCATCGCTTTGACGAGTTCGTCCAATTGATCGCCCAGCGGGAATACCGACCGAATCGCCACGAATCGCGTTCCGCGAGAATTGATCACCGGGCCGCTGCTGGCAGCCGAAATATCCGCTCCGGCACCGCCTAACCTCATTTTCTCATAAGCTTTTGCGGAAACCCCCGCATCAGCCGGTGCCGCCACGGCAGCACCAATACCGGCAACTCCGGTCGCATCATTGTTGGGCTTACGAACTGCGAATTCGTTTTCGTCATCATCTTTCTTGGGAGCGTCCATCGCCACGAGAACTTTATCCTGCAGTTGCTCAATCGGGTTCTCGATCATCACGAACTTGCCGTCGTTGGCGATTGGCTGGATGGGCGCGAGCCACCTTGGCTCGGACACTTTGACGCCGGTGGGGTACATCGGCCAGTACCAGTTGGTCGAGTACACGTAGCGGCTCGTGTCCAACGGCGAATGCAGCATCTTCACGGCTTGGCTGATGTCGCGAGACGATTTGAACTCCGCCTCCTTTTCTTTCGTCCAGGCGGAGGCTCGGATCGCCGCTTCGCCTTGATCGACCTTCTTCGTGAATTCTTCCGGCAGCTTGTCGTAACGGCTCCAACTGGTGCCGGCCAAGCAGATCAACACCAACAAACCGATCACACCCAGAATCACCTTCTCACCGTGATCGATGAGGGCTTGCTTGTAGTTCAGACCTTTGAGTTTTGCCGCTAAGTTTTTCATGGCTGACTCCTTCTCCAGCGTGGCCAGTGACTGGCTTGGCGAGGAATGGTTCGGTTTCGCGGTTCTGCGAACGTGATTTCGATGACTTTACGACTTCGATTCCGTTGTGGGTTTCTCAGAGGGTTCTGGGGTTGGTGGAGATTTCTCCGCCGGCTTGTCCTTGTCAGTCTCCGTCTCAGATTCCTTTTTTTCAGGCTTGGCCGGGGCTGCTTTCGGAGTCTCGCCGTCATCAGGTTTCTTGGGGTCGTCGCTGTTCGCCTCGGTTGTTTCCACAGCCGCCGGCTTCGCTTCGGCCGCAGTTGCTTCGGCGGGTTGAGCTGCCGCAGGAGGAGCGGCCGCGACATCAGGCATCGGAGCGGCCGTAGCGGGTGCGGATTGACCCGCGTCCGCAGCGGGTGCTGGCGGACGATACAACGTCCAAACTCCCAGAATTGCGACCTGAGCGAGATTGGGATCGGACATGGCTGTTTGCGATGCAGCGCCACTCGCTCCCGGCCGCGCGAACGCACCGGCAGCTCCCGAGCTGGCTTCATCTGCGGGTGCGGCCGCGATGGTGGCTTCGCCACCAGCCGTTGGATTGAAGCCCGCGAAGCCGCCTGCTCCCGGTCCGCCAAATGGCGAAGCACCTCCACCGCCGGGTGCCGTGCCCGGATCAGTCAGCCAGACTTGCTGCACGCGCACTATCTCGACTGGGAACGGCGAGTTCATCAACTCCGCGATCAAGTCCGGAACCTTTGTGTGGTCCATGACGACCTTGATGTAGAAGCCGCGCCGCTTGTACGGCTGCTTTTCGTCCTCGTCGATGTAACGTTTGTTCGGGCCTGTTGCACCTGCCGCTGGTTGCGCCGGGACACCACCACCCTCGCCCATCATCGCCTTGGCCATCATTCCGCCTGTTGTTCCGCCGCCGCCGGTCCCGGAAAGCACTGAAGAGTCTGTGATGATCGAGAATTCCTCCGCGATGTTGATGTCGACCGACATCGCCGCCGACTTGTTCGACTGGACTCCACCTCCCATACCTATCATTCCACCAAAACCGCCGCCATCTGGGCCAGCGGCTGGGCCGCCTGCCGGAGCCGCTGCAGCCGCGTCGCCGGCAGCCTTCGTTGCGCCAAACAACAGAACCTTGCCCAACTGTTTGACGAACGCATCGCCTTGCGAAATCGAATTGGCGTTCACACGTGCGATCGCTTGCAGCAATTCGGTCTGCAACCAGATGTCTTCTTGGCACTCCCACATGTCTAAGTGCGTGGGAGGTAAATCGCCCCATCTCGCCGTATTCGTCTGGTGCAGATCGGACATCGCAAACGCGACTTTGCGGCGTTTGTCCGAGTCTCGCAAATTCTTGCCATCATCCAGCGGATCGACGATTTCCCAGAGGCGACGAATTTCTCCTGGGTAATCGAACTGGTACTTAAACCCCAAGTCAGCCCCGCCCTGGTCCTGCGGCACGGCCTGGAAGTATTCCGCCTTGTTCATCACCGCCGCGATGTCGTCCGGCCAACGCAGTTTTTCTTTTTGATCACGCCACAGTTCCTCGTTGGCCAAACGATTGCGCAACGCCTGTTGATCGTTCAATAACTGTAGTCCTTTCGACCACGCGTCATTGGGAGAATCCGCGCCAGACGGAATGCCCTTGAAGGTATTCTCCAATGACTCCATGCGCGTTTTGATTTGCGCGGCGAGTTCCCCGGTTGTCATGAAGTAACCGACGACCGGCAGGATCAAGACGATCCCAAAGAAGATCCAAAACTTTTGGGCCAGGATGGGCTTGAGTTTATCCATGACAACCTCGATCTGTTGAAATCATCCACTGAGAGAAAATTCTGTCATCACGTCGCCGCGTGTCATTGAGACTTGCCGGTGGCAGGGGGCACTGGCACGGTGGTCGTCGTTGGTATCGCCGGGTTGGTGGCAGGAGCACCGGCTGCGGGATCTGTCGGAGTCGCCGGAGGGTTGTTCGGGTTCAACGGATCGACCGGAGCCGCTGGTTTCAACGGATCAACTGTGGGACGCTTCTCACTCGGAATCGGCACCCAAGCGAATTGAATCGTGAAGTCCGTGCGATCGATCATGCGACTTTCGGAATCGCCACCCTCTTTCTTGGAGCCGTCCAGCTTATTGGGAACGGCGTTTGGTGGATTGCCTGGCCCCTTAGGTAATCCGCCAAATCCTTTGGCTGCTCCCACGCCCGGCCCCACTCCAGTTCCGCCGGCTTTCGCCTTCTTGCCGCGCGGGAAGTATTGAACCGCTTGGCGGTTTGGTCTTAACAGCAGAACACAGGCATGCGAGATGCCCAATTTTCTCACGGGAACAGGCTGTGGAGATCCGGGCTGAGTGACCTCAAACTTGTTGAGATCACTCATAATCGTGGAATACACGAACCCTCGGGTCTTCTTGGCTTCGTTGGTGGGATCGTCGCGATAGTGTTCGCAAACCAGTGTGAAGACATACCCCGCACCAGTTGGCCCTTTCTCGCGGTCGGCCGGGACCATCATGGTGTCAAGAATCTGTTGCTTGGTCTTCAACTCGTCGTGCCACTTGGAGACATCCGCGTACTTCTTGGCGGAGACGCTTTTCAGATTGATGCGATTCTTGAGCGTGATGTCTGGCTCGTCTTGATCGTTTCCGACGTCGCGCGGCAGGCATTCGTTGATGGCGCGATAGACCTCCAGCCACATCTCGCGTGTGTCGAGCGCGGTGACGAGCTTGTCGCCGGAGTCTTTGAGCTGCCCGTTCGCGGTCTTGGCGGTTTCAAAGGTCGACTTGTACCCCGACTCCAGTGTCGCCAGCGCTTTGACCTTCTCTTCAGCCTCTTTGAATCTTGGCACACTGACGGAACTCGCCACGTTGCTGTAGCCGGCCGTGGACATCGCCAAGCCGAACAACAAGCTGGCCGCAGTGGCGACCGCCCACGGCTTCTTGCGGCGAATTTTGCGAGCGGTCGCGATCTCGGACGGCAGCAGAGTCGTGTGAATTCGAGTCAGCTTGAGAGCTTGCAGAGCCAAGCCGTAGGGCACCACGAAGCTGAGTACATTCTCTTGGAACAACGGAGCGTTGAGCACTGCGTCGCCGACCAACGCTTGGAAGTTATCAACTCGTTCGACCTCGTATTGCAGGTTCTGCTGCAAGAACTTCTGCAAGCCGGCCAGTTTGAAGCCGTTGCCAGCTCCAACAATCTTGGTGATCTTCGCTTCGCGGTTGACGCTGGAGAAGTAGCCGATCGACCGCTGAATTTCAGAAACGTAGTCGTTGAACACCGGACGCAGCGCCTGGAACACCGCTCGCGGGTCGGGAGCTTTTGTGGCGTTGCATTTCAGGTGCTCGGCCTTGGCGAAAGTCAGCTTCATTTCCTTCGTGAGAGCACGGGTGAAATGGTTGCCGCCGATTGGGACGTTGCGAATCCAGATCTTGTTGCCGTTCGTGACCAGCAGCGTCGTGTTGTCCGTGCCCATGTCGAGCACAATCATGTATTCGCCTTCTCCTTCCAGCTCTTGGCCGGGGCGCAGGCCGATCTGATCGAAGCACAGGAAGTTGTGCATGGCGAGCGGCGCGATCTGCACCAGCTCGACTTCCATCTTATTCGTGACATACGGCTTGATGGCTGAATAGATGCCTTCCTTCTTCATCGCGAAGAGGCCGACTTCCGCACCCAGCATGAAACCACTTTCCTCGATGCCGCCGCCAAGCGTTTGGTAATCCCAAATCACGTCTTCCAGCGCGAACGGAATCTGTTGCTTGGCTTCGTAGCGGACGATCTCGTCCACTCGGCTGGATTCCACAGGCGGCAGTTGGATGAACCGCGTCAAAGCCGACTGACCGGGAACGCTGATCGCAATCAAGTCCCCTTTGGTCTCGTTGCGAGAGAGGAAGGTGGAGATCGCGGTTTGGATCAACTCATCCGGCACGGCATCGGGCTGGCTGAGGATTTTGGCGTGCGGGATGTAATCGAACGCGACCGCGATGACTTGACCAGCCGCCTCGGCATAGCGGAGCCGAATCGCCTTCAAGCCAGCCTGGCCGATGTCGATGCCCCAAACGGCCTGAGTATCCGCCATGGAAATCACCCTAAAATTCTGAGCGGTTTGAAATGAGTTGCGGCGAGAGCGTCCGGCCACAAAGTTGAGAAGTGAATCTGAGTTCCGCGCCGTCCAACGGCTCGCCAACTTGAGTTTGTCACGCGAATCTCCAATCGGCGGCAGGCTATCAGAGGCTTTTTCGGCCCGTCAACCAAGAACCTTATACCGACTGGTGTTCCGCGCACAGCCGTCAGACAAGGATCGAGCCGGCCCGGTTCCCAAGAAATCAAAAAAAAATCCGCGGCACTCGCTGAGGCAAAAGTGTCCGACGAATCCAAGGAGACGATGAATGCCTGAAAACCTCTTCATCTCTCCTTATGATTCGTCGAGCCATCTACAAAGTGACTCCCGCCGACTCGCAATGAGCGTTTAACATCCGTCGCTAAACCATTGGCCCACGAGAAGTCTCTAACCACCTATGCTCACCGACGTTGTCATCCTGATTCCGTGCCACAGCCTCGAAGACTTCCCCACCGATTTGGGAGACAAGCCGGCGGAAGGGATCTTGAACGCCTTTGCGGTCGCGTGGCATCCGTGGCTGCTCGCGCAGACGCGGTCCTTGCCCGGTTGGCATCGAGCCGACAGTCCTCCCGAACCGGCCGCCAACCGGCTGATCATTGTCCCGACCTGTTGCGAAGATCGGCTGGAAACGGATTGGATCAAACGCCAACGAGAAGCCGGTTCCTACGTCATCGCCGGGCTTCACAAGCGGGATGAGTTACTGACCGAAGTTCTCGCCGCCGCGCGCGATTGGTCCCCGCCGACCGGATCGAACGGCAGCACGACACCGTTGGTCGGAGAGACACCGAACGACAGTGGCCCAACCACCGGTGCGACCGCTCCAGAGGAATTGGATGCCGACCTCGTGGCCGACTTCCTCGCGTTGGGAATCACGCATTTGCTGGTCGAATTGCTCTCTCGGCAGATGCACTACTTCGGAGAAATTGACGAGATGCGGCTGCGTCGCGAAGCCATCGAAGCGGCCGAAGCGTTGGTTGCCGGACGAATCGACGATGTTCCGCAGCGGCTCACCGCCTGCTTCGAAGCTCTGCACGAAGCCCGCGAACGATTCTATCCGACCGATGCGTATCTCCTCGACATGTGCCTGCTGATTCCGAGCATGGCGGACGACAAGCTCATCCCGCTGCTGACGGGCAACAAGCCGATCAGCTATTTGCTGACGGCTCGCGACGCCGAACAAATCGCACGCGAAAGGCCCGACCTCGCCAAACTGCTGCGCGAGGCGGTCCTGCGTGAGACCGCCGAAATCCTCGGTGGTGAGTGGTCTGAAGGGCCGTCACCGATCCTGCCGCTCGAATCGCTGCTGCACGACATTCGGCGTGGACGAGCAACGTGCCAACAACTCTTCCGCAAAGAGCCGACCACTTGGGCGCGAAGACGATTTGGTCTCGGCCCAATGCTGCCGCAGATTCTGACGAAGAGCGGCTACTCGGCAGCGTGTCATTTCCTGCTCGATGACGGCATCTATCCCGACTCGGAAAACAGCAAGCTGCGTTGGGAGGGCTGCGACAACTCGACCATTGATGCGATCTCGCGTTTGCCGCTGGCCGGAGACTCGGCGACCAGCTATCTACGACTACCGCAACGCATGGCCGAGGCGATGCAGCAAGATCAGGCGGCCGGCCTGATCGTGGCCCGTTGGCCTGACGTCCGCAGCCCGTTCTTTGGAGATTTGCTGCGCGGTGCGAAATACTCGCCGGTCATCGGCCGGTTCACGACCTTTCGCGAATTCTTTGAACGCACCGATACGCCGATGCGGCACACGCGCTACGAAGCAGGTGAGTATCTCGCTCCGTTTCTGACTCGTTCTGTCGCCGCGCGCGAAGCCGATCCAATCACCCGTTTCCGCGATCACTTCGAGCGTCGTCAGCGTTTCGATTCCGCGCTGTGGCTACGCAGCATCGCGGCTGTGTTGAGAGGCCGGCGACTTCACGAAGTCGATGCGTTTGCGGCCGAACAGTTGGTGGAAGCGGCTGGCCCCGACGTGGGGCAGGTTTCCAACCTGCCCATCCCGACAGAGGCCGATGCCTCGGCCGGGCAGGTTGAAAACCTGCCCCACGAAGTTGCGATCACCAATCTTGAGCAGTCCGGCCAGCGGGAGATTGCCCAGACGATTCTGCACGGGACTACCGAGAAATCTCCCGGCGTGTTGATCGTGAATCCGCTCTCGTTCATGCGGCGCGTTCCGATCGCTTGGCCGCAGAGCATTCCGTTGCCAGCACACGGCGGCGCGGTCAAAGGGGTGTTCGAGCATGAGGGGGTTCGTGAAGCTCTCGTGGAAGTTCCTGGTTGCGGATTCGTGTGGTTACCGACGTCCAGCAGCGGCGCGGCACGCGTCTCGGCGGATGAACTCAAGACGCCGCTCGTCCAAGACGAGGTGCTGCGGAACGAGTTCTTCGAGGTTCACGTCAGCTCGAAGACCGGCGGCATTCAGCAAGTGAAGGAATACGGCCGCAAGCCGAACCGGCTCAGCCAGCAACTCGCGTTTCGATTTCCGCGCGAGCGGAGCATCAAGGTCTCCGACGATAACTCCGCCTTTGAAGAGAAGACGTATTACTCCGAATCGCGCTGCCTAGGATTAGAAGTCGTCAGCCGTGGTCCGTGGCTGGGAGAAATCCGCACTCACGGGGAGATCGTCGATCAAAAGACCGACGCGGTGCTGGCGACGTTTCGGCAGACCTTCCGTTTGTGGCGTGGCCGGCGATTGCTGGACATCGACATCGAGTTGGATGCCGTAAAGATGCCCGATGGCGAACCGTGGACGAATTACTTCGGCGTCCGTTGGGCGTGGATGGATACCACCGCCGCACTGACTCGGTCGGTGTTGGGAGCCGCCCAGCCGCTCGGCCAGGATCGGTTTGAAAGTCCGCACTATCTCGAAATCGCCGACGTCGACACGCGCACCACGATCATCAACCACGGGCTGTCGTATCATCGCAAGACGGGCGGGCGCATGTGCGACTCGCTGCTGATTGTCGAAGGGGAGACACGCCGCCATTTCCGTTTCTCGATTGCGTATGAGCGGCCGTATCCGTTGCAAGCGGCGTGGGACGCGATGTGCCCAGCCGTGGTCATCCCGACGGACATCGGCCCGCCGCGCTGCGGCACAACCGGTTGGTTCTTGCAGGTCGATGTGCCCAGCGTGCAGCTCACGCGGTTGACCGATCTGATGGACGAACCGCGCAGCGAAGCTCCGTCCTGGGAATCTTCGGAACCGACCGCTGTCCCGTCTGGCAGCGGCTTTGCTGTGCGCTTGCAAGAAACGGAAGGCCGGCAGCAAAGTGTCGCTCTGAGATGTTTCCGCACGCCGCTGTCTGTTCGGCAGAGGGATTTCATTGGCCGCACCAGCGGGCAACCACGGATCGACGGCGACCTGGTGCGGCTGTCGTTGTCCCCGTTTGAGATCACCGATGTGGAACTCCGATTTGATCCGCCGTCCGCCACTGATTAACCCGCCACCGAGTTCATCTCGGTGGTTCCCGCGCCCTGCCGCTACCGTTGCTGGAAACACACCGTAGCCGCAGAGCGCGGGAACCACCCAGGCGAGCAGGGTGGCGGCAGAAGTTGGAAAGCACTTTTCATGATTGTGACGATTGACGGTCCCGCGGGTTCGGGGAAGAGCACCGCCGCTCGCGGACTCGCGCGGCGGTTGCAGTTTGATTTCCTCGACACCGGGTCGATGTATCGCGCCGTCGCGTGGCAATGTCTGCAACGTTCGATCGACCTGCACGACGCGGCCGCTGTCGCCGAGTGCGCCCAGGCAATGCAACTGACGCTCGATCAACAGCACGTCTTCGTGGATGGCCGCGACGTGACGAGCGACGTGCGGTTGCCGGAAGTTTCGCACGGCAGTTCTGTCGTCGCGTCGAATCCGGAGGTGCGTCGCGATCTGGCCGCCCGGCAGCGTGAATTCGCGAGCGGCCGCAACATCGTGACCGAAGGCCGCGACCAGGGGACCGCCGTCTTTCCGCAGGCCGAGTGCAAGTTCTACGTCACCGCCAATGCCGAAGAACGAGCCGCTCGCCGTCAGCGCGAACTGCATGAACGCCACGAACAAGCCGCCCCGCTCGACGACATCCTGCGTCAAATCCGCGAACGGGACGAACGGGACAAGACGCGCGTCGCCGATCCTTTGCGAGCCGCCGCCGATGCGATTCGTGTCGATACCTCCGGGCTTTCTCCCGAAGCGGTGCTAGATCAGTTGGAGAGCATCGTCCGCGCCCGCATGGCCGCGATGTAACCCGAAGCGTCAGCGAGGGAGTCACCACACACTCCCTCGCTGACGCTTCGGGTTACATCGCAGCACGCTGCTCTCCCCAATGAGTTGGCCATGAATAATCTCGGTTAGTTAGTCCGCCGCGCAAGTTTGCAGATTGCGCGATTCCGTCGCCGCTTCGCGGCTAAGAAATGCGCAACATCCCGACTCAGGCATTGGGTGAGTCTGCCGATGCCAAGATTTGTGGGCACATCGCGTTGATGACCAACGCGACTCCCGCTGGCAACGATCTGCTGGCCGGTTTACAAACCGCCCCCGCTCGCTGAGAGATTCCGAGACTCGAGAACCCCCGGCATGTCTGCTGCCGATTCGTTGAACCCGAACTCATTGCCTGCCACGCCGGCCGGCGGTGGCGTGCCTGCGGTGCCGCTGTCGGTTGGTCCGCAGATTCGTGTCGACCCGCAGCAAACGGTCGTGCCGCACTCCACTGCGAAAGAAGTTCGTCCGCTGTGGGTGACTTGGTTCGCGCATCCGTTTGCGAATTGGTTTTGGTTTTACTTCGGATTCGTAGCCGCGCTGTCCGGGTCGAACATGAAGTATCCCGGATCGGGGCCGGTGGTGATCGTCGGCTGGTTGACCGCGCATCTCGTCAACGTGAAGCATCCGCTGGGTGAGATCAAACTGCTGCTGGCCTCGGCGGGAATCGGCTATGTGCTCGACGGGATCATCACGCTGATGGGCGTTTTGAAGTTTCACGAGCCACCTTACTGGGGATGGCCGATACCGCTGTGGATGGTGATGATGTGGCCGAACTTCGCGGCCACGCTCAACAGTTCGATGAAATGGCTGCGCGGCCGCTATCAGATGGGAGCCGTCATGGGGGCGATCGCCGGCCCGTTTTCGTACTACGGCGGTGTGAAATGGGGCTCGGTCGATATCGGTCCCGGCTGGTCCTTCTGGGGAGCCATGATCGTGATCGGCATCGAATGGGCGCTGGCCATGCCGCTGCTGCTGTGGCTGTCGGCGAAGTGGGTGCCGGGACCGCCGGCCGCCGCAGAGGGACCGCTCATCGACGCTAATCGTTGCTAATGAACTCCAACTAAGCGGTTTTTGAGTCCCGCTAGGGACATATCGAGAATAGCCCAGCACGTCAGTGCTGGGGGTCGTGGCGAAAAGCCTTTCAAAGTCCCGTCAGGGACGACAGAAAACGATCCTTCTCTGTCGTCCCTGACGGGACTCAAGAGGCGCGTTGAACGGTCATCCCAGCACTGACGTGCTGGGCTATTTTCGAGTGTCCCTGACGGGACAAAAACAAAACTGCTCAGTTTGAGTAATGAATTGAAGTGCTGCCTGGATTAGCGAAGATGAGCGTCGAAGAGTGGTTTCAATTTGTGTTCGCTGAAGGGGCTTGCCATGTCCAAGAGCCAAGGTGACTCGTCCGCCAATCGCGTGATGTCGATCGACGCCTATCGCGGCTTCGTGATGCTGGCGATGGCGTCCAGCGGGTTTGGATTCTCTGTGCTGGCGAAGCCGGAGAACCTGCAAAAGCTCGCCGACTCCGGCTCGAACCCGTTTCCGAATTGGCTGCTCAAAGGCTTGGCCTACCAATTCGACCACGTCGTGTGGGCCGGCTGCGGTTTCTGGGATTTGATTCAGCCGAGCTTCATGTTTTTGGTCGGCGTGGCACTTCCGTTTTCGTATTCGCGACGTGAGAGCGAAGGGCAATCGGTAGCGACTCGATTTCGGCATGTGATGTGGCGGTCGTTCGCGCTGGTGGCACTGGGCGTGTTTCTGTCGTCGAACGGAGCGAAGCAAACCAATTTCACGTTCATGAATGTGTTGTCGCAGATCGGCTTGGGTTATCCGTTGCTGTACTTGTTTCGCGAACGTTCGCTGCGAACTCAGTTTGTCGCTGCCGCCATCATTCTGGTCGGCTATTGGGGCTGGTTTGCGAACTACACGATCCCGCCAGCACAGTTTGAAGATGTCACTGCGGCGATTTCCGACCGTGACGAGAAACTACGCCTAGCGGGCAAAAAGATTCCCGAAGAACCACAACCGTTGCCGGGTTTCGGCTCGCATTGGAACAAGCACGTCAACGCGGCGTCCGACGTGGACCGGAAACTTTTGAACGTTTTCCCGAGCGAGAAGGAACCGTTCCGAGGTCAGAAGTATTGGGTCAACGACGGCGGCTATCAGACGCTGAATTTCATTCCGTCTCTCGCGACGATGTTGCTCGGCTTGATGGCCGGCACGGTGCTGCGGTCAGGCGTGCGCGATGGCGAGAAGGTGAAATGGCTGCTGACGGCGGGAGCGATCTGCTTCGGCGTTTCGATGGCGCTGGATACCTCGATCTGGCCGGTGGCGATTCCGAATTGCGATTGGCATCTCGCGCCGATTGTGAAGCGCATCTGGACGCCGGGCTGGGCGGTGTTCAGTTCCGGCTGGACGTTCTGGATGCTGGCGGCGTTCTATTGGGTGATCGACATCCGGCAGTGGCGTGCCTGGTCGTGGCCGCTGGTGATCGTCGGCATGAACTCGATCGCGATGTATGTGATGTCTCAACTCATCAAGCCGTGGATGGGCGGAACGTTGAAGACGCACCTTGCGACGCTCGACGCGCTCTTCGGCTGGAAGCACGGCATCACCTACACGGTGTTCGGCGAGTTTTCGTTCGCCACACCGCTGGAACATGCCGCTCGCCTGTTTGGCCTGTGGCTGATCTGCGTCTGGCTCTATCGCCGCAAGATCTTCTTGCGCGTGTGAGCAACCGATTCCATGTAACCCGAAGCGTCAGCGAGGGAGTCGGGAAATCCGCCGTGGAATCGACCCTCGCTCACGCTTCGGGTTACTTCGGAAACGGCCTCGCGAATCACGGCATCTGTGCCAGCAGCCAATCTTCGAGGATCACTTCCTGAATGAACGGCGCTCGCAGCAGGTTGGACTTTGACGACATCACGCTGGCCAGCCACGGACGGCGAACGATGCGCGACACCGCTCGCAGGCCGAACCCGCCCCACGTCTTGGAGGCCAATTGCTGTTGCACGTTTTGACTCAGCCGCTGCATTGTCGCGGGGATGATGTTGGGATGCGGGCCGACGTGGACCAACAACTCGACGCCGGAAGAGATCGTTTGATCGACCACGTCCCACAGCCGTTGTGGCTCATCGACCCAGCGGCTGAGAATCTCGCGGCTGTTGATGTCGGTGTAACTGAAGTCGCCGGTGACGCACGACAGGATGTTCGGCTTGGGAGCAATGAAGCCACCCGGCATCCGTTCCATCATGACGGCGGCGCGATCGGGAATATGTTTCTGCCGAGTGATCCGCGTATGGATCGGCGGCCAGCGGTGCGGGTTCTCTTTGAGGTTCGTCCCTTTCGGCAGGCGTCCCTTCACGGCGATCTTCATTTCGTCGAGCGTCCCGCGCTGGCCCAACACCAGGATCGTGTTCGGCGACAAGTACGACGAGATCGCGATGGTTCCCTTACCTTGATTCGTGATCTCCAGGCACAGCCGTTCGACTGCTGAGAATTCCATTTCCGGCCCGCGTGAGAAGACGATCCCCATCCGCACGTCATCCGCCTGCGCGACCATGTCATCCGACAGTGCCAGCAGGGGCGTCAACACCGCGTCAATACTGTAGACATTCGATGCCACCAGCGCGGCCACCTCGCCCAAGCTGTAGCCGAGCGCCATCTGTGCGGCCGAGTACTCGATCCCGAAGTATTCCCGCAGCAGCTCGAGCTGCGCCATCTCGACGGCAATGATCAGCGAAATGGCCTCGCCGTACTCCACGAGCTTCGCCTCGCGCCGTTCGCGCACGCGAGCGACCAAGTCCACCGGACGTCCCAGCACATCCGAGGCAATCGCGGAAGCTCCCAGCAAATGCTTCTCGACGATCGGTCCGTAAATCTGATGAGCCAGCAGTTCCGGCGTCTTGCCGATGTTGGTCTGGTCAAACCCGCGAAACGCAAACCCCGCCGTCGGGAGCGATTCTTGGAGCCGCTCCGGCGTGATCCCCTGCTTGTCATCGTTTGAGGAGTCGTCCATCAGGAGTCTCCGGCGAGCGGGGCGGCGTCAACGTAGCAGGCACATTCCATGTGCCGTCCGCGTTTCCCAGGCTGACGGCACATGGAATGTGCCTGCTACCTTCCGAAGTGAGTGCCATTGGGCTGACGCCGCCCCGCTCGCCAATTTCCATGACATTACGACGTCACCTGATCGCGGACCAGTTCGCCGTACAACTCTGGCCGACGTGTTCGCAGCGTGTAGTTCGGCAGGCTGCGTTCTTTCGCCAGCAACGCCGCGTCGAAGTCGAGCACGATCATCTCGTCGCGAATCTCGTCGCGCTGGGTCGAGGCCAGCAATTCGCCATCCGGTCCAAACGCCAAGGCACAGCCGGAATGATGCGGTTGAGCCGGCGAGTTGGGGGGATAGTTCGAGACGTAACCGGCTCGGCCCGCCTGATTCGTCAGCAGGACGAAGCAAGCGTTCTCGCGAGCTCGTTGCGCGTAACAGGAAATGAAATAGTCGTGAGCGTGCTGACGCGCGGCGGCGGCAGACTCTG
This sequence comes from Planctomyces sp. SH-PL62, assembly GCA_945893045.1. GTDB lineage: Bacteria > Planctomycetota > Planctomycetia > Planctomycetales > Planctomycetaceae > SXKJ01. The sequence continues at coordinate 1,480 of CAMDEA010000144.1, read as the reverse complement.
GCGTGTCGTCCCACATCTTGATGCGTGCGGCGTGCGGCATCAGCAGAATATCCGCTCCGCGCAGCGCCAGGATGCGGGCCGGTTCCGGGAATTGGTTGTCGTAGCAGATGATCGAACCGACCTTGCACTTGCCGATGTCGAACACCGGGATGTCGCGGCCACCCTTGTAGAACAGCGTTTCATCGCGCGACATGTGCAGCTTGCGTTGCTTGCCGAGGTAGCCGTCCGGGCCGACCAAGACCTGCGCGTTGAAGACGATGTCGTGTTCCTTCTCGCTCATTCCGACCGACAGCACGAGCCGGTATTTCTTGGCCAGTTCGATCAGCCGCTTCGTGCTGGGCCCATCCGGGACCGATTCGGCCAAGTCCCAGGTATTCGGGGTGCAATGCCCATGAATGAGCAACTCCGGGAAGAGCACCAGCTCCGCCCCCGCATCAGCACAGCGGCGGCACCAACTCTCGACGTCTTCCAGAATGAGACTCAGCCGATCGAACGCCGCGTTCATGCTGACCGCAGCCACGCGAATGGTTTGCATGATGCTGTCTCCTGCGACACGCCGCGATTAGGGAATGCCTTTGAGCACCTCGAACACGCGATTGACCAGGTCCGGCAGTCCTTTGCCCGTCACGGCCGAGATGCGGAACACCGGATGGCCGATCTCCGCTTCCAATTGTTCGGCGACCGCTTCGGACTCGAACAGCTCGCACTTCGTCACCGCGACCAACTCCGGCCGAGTCGCCAGCGATTCATCGTACAACCGCAACTCTTCACGGATCGCGCGGTAGTTCGTGAGCGGGTCCGACTGATCGGCCGGGATCGGCTCGATCAGATGCACCAGAATCTTGGTGCGTTCAACGTGCCGCAAAAACTCATGGCCGAGTCCGACTCCAGCGTGTGCCCCTTCGATCAAACCAGGGATATCCGCCAGCACGAACTGGCGATCGAAGCCAATCCGCACGACGCCGAGATTTGGGTACTTGGTTGTGAACGGGTAATCGGCAATCTCCGGCGTGGCACGGCTCAACCGGCTAAGCAGCGTCGACTTGCCGGCGTTGGGTTTGCCGATCAAGCCGACATCGGCAATCAACTTCAGTTCGAGCATCACGGTGCGCGAGGTGCCGAGTTCCCCACGCTCGAACTCGTGCGGCACGCGATTGGTCGCGGTCGCGAAATGCTTGTTGCCTCGACCGCCGCGTCCACCCTTCGCCGCGAGGAATCTCGCCTCGTGGTGGTCGAGATCGCACAACACCTCTTCCGTTTTTTCGTCTTTGACCAGCGTCCCTGGCGGGACGCGCAGTTCGACATCGGCTCCGTCACGCCCGGCACTTCGCGAGCCTTTTCCGTTCGCTCCACGGTCCCCTTGCCAGTGCTTATGTCCGACCAAGTTGGTCAAACTGCTGACGTTCTCGTCGGCGATGATGATCACATCGCCCCCTTTGCCGCCGTCGCCACCATCCGGCCCGCCGCGCGGGACGTGAGC
>CAMDEA010000143.1 GCA_945893045.1 Planctomyces sp. SH-PL62 | reverse complement strand
TGGCCGTAGCAGTACAGGTTGCAGACCGGCAGCAGGTCGGTCATCAGCATTTGCAGGCAACTGACGTTGTCCTCGCCCCAGTTGTCGCCGTCGCTGAATTGGAAGATGTAGATGTTCCAATCGTCCGTCGGGAAGTCCCGCTCGATGACCTGCTTGGCGACCGTGTACGCCGAACTGATCCGCGTGCCGCCGCTCTCGTGAGTGTGATAGAAGGTGTTTTCATCAACCTCTTTGGCGACCGCGTCGTGAATCACGTACCGCACCTGCACGCCGTCGTATTGGCTTTGCAACCAAGTGTCGATCCAGAACGACTCGGTGCGGACGATTTCTTTCTGCTCCTGCGTCATCGAACCGGACACGTCCATCATGTAGATGATCGCCGCGTTGGCTTGTGGATCGGAAATCGTCTTCCAGCTTCGGTAGAGCTGATCTTCCTTCATCGGCACGATCTTCGGCTTTGCGAGGTCGTAGTCGTTCGAGGCGATGCTGCGTTTGAGCGCCTGCTTGTAGGTCCGCTTGAAATGCCGCAGCGATTGCGGGCCGGTTTGCCGGATGCTGCTGTATTTGTCCTTCTGCGTTTTGAGCGAATCGTGCCCTTTCGGCTGAATGTTCGGCAGTTCCAATTCCTGAGCCAGCATCTTCGCCAACTCTTCGATGGAGATCTCGACATCGCGAGTGTGCCCGCTCCCCGGCTCGCTGCCGGCCTGGCCTTCACCGTCTTCCTGATTGCCGCCGCTGCCAATCGGCTGTCCGACTTCCCCTTCGCCTTGAGCAACCCCGCCCGATCCCTTCTGCCCGTGGCGGAAGTGCGGAATATCAATGCTCGGCACCGGGATCGTCACCAGCCGCCGCCCCTGCCGCCCGGTCATCTCACCGTGAGTGATATACCGGCGCAGGTCTTTGCGGACTCGCCCTTTGACGATCTCTTTGAATCGTTGCACGTCTCGGTCGATGGCTCTTGTCATGGCGTGACTTTCACTCGCTCGTAAATTATTTCGATGTGTCCGGCGCGGCCAGGGAGAAACACTCGGCGACATCGACCGAGAATCCCGGCAGCAGAGCGCTTTCGGCGACTTCCCCTTCGCCAAAGACGCCGCGCGGGAAGTACTCCGCTCCGTCCAAGCTCAACACGGTAATCGTTCGGTTCTCAGGATCGACGATCCAATACTCGGCGATGCCTGCGGTCGCGAAGTCAATCGGTTTTTGGCGAATGTCGCGGTCGCGAGCTTCTTCCCCCTCGCTGACGACTTCCATCACGAAATCCGCTCCGAACGGTGGAAGAGATCGGTCGGGGTACTGTCGGTCGCGCTCATTGGTGAGATACACGACATCCGGTTCGCGGTACTTCTTGCCGTCGGTTTTCACTCGCAGCAGAGCGAAGTACGCCGCTCCCGTTTTCGCCAATTCGACAAACCGATCCGGCCTCTTGAACAACCATTTGACGAGGTCTTGATGAATGCGATCGGGCAACGGCAGAAACTCCAAAACGCCGTCCGTGAACTCGATCAACTGCCGAGACTTCAGCGCGAGATAGTCCTCTTCGCTCCATTCCCCTTGAGTGGGATAGAACCGAGCCATTTCCCAGGTGGGAGTTCCCACGCGCGATTTCGTTTCGTAAATGTCCGTGTCTGTCATGGAGTCATCCAGTCCAGAGAGTTCTTCGATGATCATTTCTTTGGTCGTCATGGGGCTTGCCAATCCTCAATTCGTAATCCCGAAACTCGGCTGAACTCGCCGACGTTGTGAGTGACCAGCGTCAAATCGTTCGCCAAGGAAATCGCAGCAATCAACAGATAATTCGGACCGATCGGTTGGCCTTGCGACTCCAATTGGCGGCGTAGGACTCCAATCATCTCGTTGCTCAAAGGTGCCTTGATCGTGCCGGCGAAATGACGGATCGGGGATGCTCCCGGCAACGCTCAGGATGAACTCGCTCCATTCCTCCTGAGTCCGCTTGGGCGATTTCGCTGGCGACACGAATCGTTCTGCGCTAACGCCGCGGCGCAATGCCTCCAGGCGATCCTGAACTGCCTGCTCGACATCACTGCCGAGAGAAACATCGGCCGGTATGTCCGCTGCCTGACGATCAGACCGCGCTTGCTCTTCGAGATCAGATTCTTCGGTCTTCATGGCAACTCTCCGAATCTTCTAAATGGAACCTGGCCTGCTCCCCAAAAATGAACCTGTTCTTGTTTTCTCTCTAGGTGGTCACCGCCAGTTGGCTTGCCAACGCCTTACCGGAAGTCGGCGGCGGTAATGGGCGATTGTCTTGCTGAGCGATCTCCAGCCACTCTTCCACGATTTGGCAAAGTTCGCGGTAGACCTCGACCTCATCGTCACCGTGACAGCAGGGGCCGATGACTCCGGGGCAGTGACCCACGAAGCAGTGGTCTTCGTCGGACCATTCCACGATTTTCACATAGCGAGAGCTGTCAGTCATGATTGGGATTCCTCAATGGCTTTTTGCACGATGCGTTCTTGGTACGGCTTGGCATCTGCTCCTTCGTGCCCCGAGATCGTCACGCGTGCCCCTTTAGGATGTTGGTAATTTCGATGGCTGCCTTTACCGCCGCGATTTGTGAAACCTGCTTGCTCCACGTCTCGCATCAACTCGCGAATCTTCCGTGGCATATCGGCCTTTCCTCATCAAGTTTTCAGTCGTTGCAATGCCTCGTCGGCAGTCAGGAACTTATCCGATTGTCTTCCCGCTATTTCCGCACGGAATTCGGCGTTGCTTTCAATGAGATCACTCAGGAAGTCGTCGTCCTCAACGCGCGCTTGTCGCGCGACTTCATCCACGAGAGCCTTCGTTGTCTCGGCGAGATGGATGGTGTTTGGTGTCATCGCGATGTCCTGAAAATGGACCTGTCCCCGTTTGGTTTCCCGGTAGTCCGTTTCACACGGATCATTCACTCTCGGAATTCTCTTGCTGCTTGCTCGATCGCCAATTTCTGATATCCCACGGTAAATTGATCGTATCTAGGAGAAATGTGGGTGGAGTATCGATGGCCGCAATCAGCATCATGAAAACAAGGCCGCGTCCCATTCCATTGACTTCCCCTCTGATTTCCGGGTCTGGCGAAAATGGCGCGGTCGCAAGTTGAAGATCGGTCCAGGTTGCGGCGTAGGGGTAGGGAGGGTTGAGGGCACTTGAATCATCACTCCCGCCTACGAAGACACCTCCACGCCCCATGAGGCTCATGCATCCGGGAATCGAAACGAAACCGATTGATAGAACAAACAACAACGATCGCCACTTTGCCAAACGGCTCCAAAAGCCACGTTTGATCGAAGTCTGCCGCCTCCAAGAATCAATCAGGCTATTCACTCTTCGAGTCTCCACGAGCGAAGATGCTGGCCACATATTGCAGGACGTCGGTGGCCGACTCTTCGTTGTAGCCGAAGTTGCGGATGAGGCGGCTTTTAACGATGTCGATCTTTTCTTGAGTGTCTTTGTCGATGACGTTCGACACGAGGCTCGTCAGCTTGATCGTGTCTTTCTGGTCCTCGAAGAGCTTCATCTCCAACGCCTTTTGCAGGCGTTCGTTGGTCTTGTAGTCAAACTTCTTGCCGTCGAGCGCCAAGGCTCCGATGTAGTTCATGATCTCCCGGCGGAAGTCGTCTTTGCGAGTTTCCGGGATGTCGATCCGCTCTTCGATTGAGCGCATCAGGCGTTCGTCCGGTTGCTCCTCTTCGCCGGTGAATTTGTTTTTCACCTTCTCACGCTGCGTGTAGGCTTTGACGTTGTCGATGTAGTTCGAACTGAGCCGCATCAGCGCGTCTTCGTCGGCGGCGATGGCGCGTTGGACTTCGTTCTTGACGACGTCGGTGTACTCGTCCCGCACGACGGAGATGAGTTGGCGATAGCGTTCGCGAACCTCCTCGGCCCCGACCAGCGAGTGATGCTTGAGACCCCCTTCCAACTCCTTCATGACCATGAACGGGTTGAGGCTAGTGGCAGACGGGTTGACGACCAGGGCGTTGCTGATCTTGTCCTGAACATAGCGTGGGCTAATGCCGTGCAGGCCCTCGGCTTTGGCTTCGCGGCGGAGTTGCACGATGTTGTCGGTCGTGAAGCCGGGCAGCGTCTTGCCGTTGTAGAGCTTCATCTTCTGCATGAGGCTCAGGCCATGATGCTTCGGCTCTTCGAGTCGGGTGAGCACGGCCCACATGGCGGCGGTTTCGAGGGTGTGCGGGGCGATGTGTTTGCCTCGGACGCGCTTCTCGTTGTAGTCCTTCGTGTAGATGCGGATTTCGTCGCTCAGCGTCGTGACGTAGGGGACGTCGATCTTGATCGTGCGGTCGCGCAGAGCTTCCATGAATTCGTTGGACTGGAGCTTCCGGTATTCCGGCTCGTTGGTGTGGCCGATGATGACCGTGTCGATGTCGGTCTGAGCGAACTTCTTGGGCTTGATCTTGTGCTCCTGCGACGCGCCGAGCAGGTCGTACAGGAACGCCACGTCGAGCTTCAGGACTTCGATGAACTCGATCATGCCGCGGTTCGAGACGTTGAACTCGCCGTCGAAGTTGAAGGCTCGCGGGTCAGACTCGCTGCCGAACTCGGCGATCTTGCGATAGTTGATGTCGCCGGTCAGTTCGGTGCTGTCTTGGTTCTTCTCGTCCTTCGGCTGGAACGTGCCGATGCCGATGCGGTCTTGCTCGGACAGGAAGATGCGTTTGACGACGACGTCCTCGACCACCTTGGTCCAGTCGCCGTTGTATTGCATCTGCCGCTCGCGGAATTCGTAGCGACAGAGCGGGCACAGCTCGCCCGTGAATTCGAGCGGGTATTCATGCTCGCCAACCTTGGCCTTGCGGTTCGTATCGACGAACTCACGCACCGAATCTCGCTGTGCGTCCGGCACGAGTTGCAACGGCGATTCGTGCATCGGGCACCAGGTGATGCTGCCGTCGGCTTCTTTCCAGCCGAACGAATACAACGCTCCAGCGTCCGTCCAACTGTAGTGCTCCAGCCCGCGCTTCAATTGGCGGGCGATCGTGCTCTTCGAACTTCCGACAGGGCCGTGCAACAGCAGCACACGCCGCTCACTGCCGTACTTGAGCGCGGCGGATTTGAAGACATTGACTAAATCCATCAGCGTCTTGGTCAGGCCAAAGATCGCATCCTCGCCGCCGTGGTCCGGGTCGTCGAAGAATTTGTAGCGGATCAGATTCTCTTTGGAGTTCTCGACCTTGTAGGTGCCGTAGGACATCACCATGTCGTACAGCCGCTGATACGCTGTGCGATTCACGCCTGGCTGCTGGCAACTGATGTCGAGATAGTCCGGGAACGTGCCCACCCAATGTTCTTGGCGGAAGGCCTCGGGGCTATGTTTTGACGAAATGTTTTGCAGGAGTTCGAGACCAGTCGACATAGCACCGTTCCTTGTGAGGAGGAAAAAGGCGTGTTAGGGGCTTGCCGCTGCCGGTATCACGAACCGACAGCGGAAAGTTGGTTGTTCTTCGGTAGTCATCAGTGGTGTGGAAAAACGAGGGAAGGGAACTGTCGCTCAACCTCGCGTGACCAGCGTGACTGCGGCCAATTCGGACGGGCGTCTCACGCAGCGAGGGATCGCGGTCAGCACCGCGTAGCAATCCCGGGACGTGCGGGTCCGACCTTCCTTGGCCAAAGCCGACTTGTCAGCGAAGAGCGATGAAAACTCACCAGATTCGCCCTTCCTGGGAGCCACTGGTGAAATTGGGGAGGCACACAATCCGGGTGAATTATCACGCGAGGGGAAAGTGAGGCAAGACGAGTTTCCCTGCTCGCAATGAGGTTGGTTACGAAATGTGGTTTACCCGTCCACAAATAATCCGCAGCGTCAGCGAGGGCGAACGCTTCTAAAAGCACCGAGTTCAGCGCGATGTGAAGCGTTCGCCCTCGCTGACGCTGCGGGTTCGTCAATCACGCCAAGACATCTTCGATGGGTTGCCCATACTGTCCGATCGGAACCGGACGACCGAGCTTGTCTTGAATGAGCAAGTGCGGATCGAGTCCCATCGCGGAGTAAATCGTCGCCGCGATGTCGGCATGACTGACCGGGCGATCTTTGACCCACGCCGCTTGATCGTCTGACGCACCGTAGACCGTCCCGCCGCGAATGCCGGCTCCGGCCAGCAGCACAGAGTAGCAATGAATCCAGTGATCACGGCCAGCGGTTTTGTTGACGCGCGGAGTGCGGCCGAAGTCGCTCATCACGACGACCAGCGTTTCGTCGAGCAGTCCGCGCCGGTCAAGATCTTCCATCAACGACGAGAACGACAAATCCACGACCGGCAGATACTTCTTGAGGATCTGAAAATTCCATTCGTGCGTGTCCCAGCCGAAGTCCTGGAACGTGCCGCTGCCGAGCCGGCCGTTGTACCAGTCCCACAACACGGTCACGAACCGCACACCGCTTTCGATCAGATTTGCGGCGATAAACGTGCTGTTGCCGAACAGCGTGTCGCCGTACCTCTGGCGAACCGTCGCGTCGATGCGATTCGGATCGAACGCGGCCTTCAGCGTGTTCGAAGTCAGCACATCGAACGCCTTCTGCTGAAAACGATCGAAGCCAGACACAGCCGTCTGCAACACCGGCCCGCGCAGTTGCTGGTCAAGTTGTTCGAGCAACCCCTTTCGCTGGCTGAGCCGGTCAATCGTCACGCCCTGCGCGAGCACATTGTCGGGAAGGTGCGGAATGCCTTTCACGAGTGCCGGATCTTCACGCACGGTGATCGGCACACCGGGATCGGTCATCGGGACACACATGGCTTCGAGCGGGTCAAATCGCTGACCGAGGAATCCGGCATAGGGCCCCGCCTTCGTCGTACCTCCGCCCCAGCCCAGCGGCGCGGGCAAGTGAGCGTACGCCGGCAAGTCCGTCGGTGGTGCGGGGCGCTTCGCGAACGCGGGCAACGCTCGCTGTTGATTCAGGTATTCGATCACCGAACCCATGCTCGGCGGGTACGAGTCTTTGAGCGGTCGCAGGTCTTCAAGAAACTGATCCCAGCCGGTGAAGCTGGGCATCGTGTTGTGGCAGTTCGAGCGATTGACCACCGAGCGAACAATCGCCGCCTTGTGCATCCACTTCGCCGATCGCGGCAGGTGCTCGCAAATCTGAATGCCAGGTGCGCTGGTCGCAATCGGATGGAACTCACCACGCACCTCGACAGGAGCCTGCGGCTTCATGTCGTACATGTCCTGCGTCGGAGCGCCGCCGTGCAAATACATCACCACGACGCTCTTCGCTTTACCCACTCGCGGCGGCTGCGATTCAACCGACTCCGCTCGCAGCACACGCGGCAGCGACAGTCCGCCGAGCATTCCTAGCGTGCCGGCCTGCAACGTCTCACGGCGCGTGATCCCGTCGCAAAACCGCCGCCGTCCACCGAGCATCGTGAGCATCGCTTTGTCCTCCGATCAACGCGTCTAAAGCGTCAGCAACCTATCGGCAGCATCGGACGCTCACAAGCCGTTCTTGATGCATTGTGGCGCACGCGGCTCGCGTGCGATGACTCAAATCGTGAGATTGCCGATTCGACGCACGCGTGCCGCGTGTGCCACACAACTCAGCCGACGTGCTCCTGGATCGCTCGCAGGACGTCGTCGTGCAAGCGTCCGTTTGTGACGACGACTCCGCGATTGGCGGAGAGTTCGCGGCCGTGAGTGAACTCCAACGGTTTGCCGTCGATGTCGGTGACTTTGCCGCCGGCCTCTTCGACGACGAGTACTCCGCCCGCGTGATCCCAAATCTTCTCGCGATAATCCTTCTTCGTTGGCAGGCGGAGATAGACGTCTCCTTCGCCGCGTGCGACGACCGCGTATTTAGCTTGGCTGTCGAGCCGCACCGGCTGCTTCACGATCCCCAACGAGGCCGAGATCATCGCTGAGCGATCGTGAGCGCTGTGCCCCGATTCGACCGATTCGCACAATCTCACGTCCGCCCATTTCGACGTGGACGTGACCCGCACCGGCGCAGCGGAGAAATCGCCAAAGCAAGATTGCACGCTCGCACCCTGACTCCGCACGGCGAAGAAGATTGTGCCGGCGTCCACCGCTCCGCCCGGTTCGAGCGGCAAGTTGGGACAGCCGAGGATCGCGACTTCAATCCGGCCGTTGACGATCAACGCCAGTGAGACCGCGTATTGCTCGCCGCGCAAAAAGCCTTTCGTGCCGTCGATGGGGTCGAGCGTCCAGAATCTCGGACCAAACGAGTTCGCGCCGCCACGATCGATCCAGCGACAGATCTCTTCCGGCGAACCGTTCAGTCCGATGCGGCTCAGTTCCGACTGCACTCCGTCGAGCGACGATTGGTTTTCCGGCTGCCGCAATTCCGCCGAGTCTTCCTCGCCGATGATCGGATCGTTCGGAAATGCCTCGCCGAGCGCGCGGCAAATGACCGCCTGGCTGGCGAAGTCGGCGATGGTCACCGGACTCTTGTCCTGTTTTTTCATCGCGGCTGGGATCGCGCGTTGGACATTGCGGCAGACTTCGGCCGCTCGACGAACGGCGGCGACGGCGATGGAAAGCTCTGTGGAGAATGGCATGAAGAGAGGTGTCACGTTTCAAAAAGAGGATCACGGCAATCGGCTTTCGGCCGGATGTTGTCGCGGTGTGGACCCTATTGATCAGAGTTCGGCGTTGATATATCAAGTCTGTGAACTGACACAAAGTCGGCCGCCTCGGGAGGCACGGTCAGCAAGGCGTTCGCGGGAGTAAGTGATGACGATGACGATGGCTCAAGCGGCGTTGCAGTTGGCGCTCGAGGCGCATGCCGGGCAGACGCGGGATGGACGGGACGGCGAGTGGCGACGGCCGTACTTTGTGCATCCGGTGCAAGTGGCGGCCAAGCTCAGCGAGTGGGGGGCGGCGGACGAGACGCTCTTCGCGGCGGCGCTGCTGCATGATGTGCTCGAAGACACGAGCGTTCCGGCTCAGGCGATTCGCCAGCAGTTTGGCGACGCCGTATTGCGGCTGGTTGAAGAACTGACTTGCTCGGCAGAGCGTGACAAACTTGAGTACATGCGCTCGTTCGATACAGCGTCGGTCGAGGCGTTCGTCATCAAGCTGGCGGATCGTTGGTGCAACGTCAGCGACTTTTGCGTCGAGGAACCGGGATACGCTCCCAAGTATCTGCGAAAGGCCGCGCCGCTATTTGAGTTCTTGCAGCGCCGCCAGTCGGAGATCGAGGGGAGGTTCGGAGCGAACGTGTGGCAGCGAATCCGAGCCGACTTAGTAGCGCTCTGCCGAAAGGCCGATCTGCATGAAGGGACGTTCGGATTGTGATCGCGTGACGTGGCGAGCGGAACGGCGTCAATGTAGCAGGCACATTCCATGTGCCGTCGGCGTTTCTCAGGCTGACGGCACATGGAATGTGCCTGCTACTTTCCAAAGTCAGTGCGATTGAGCTGACGCCGCCCCGCTCGCCTAGACCATTTCGTAGCGCACTTTCACGCTCGTCCGAATCCCCCCGCGCGGCGTGAAGTCGGCGACGACCGTCATCCAGCGCGGCTGGGTCGCTGCGACGAGGTCGTCGAGAATGAGATTGGTCACGCTCTCGTAGAACGCGCCGTGATTGCGGTATTGCTGGAGATACAGCTTCAGCGACTTCAATTCGTAGCAGAGTTGATTCGGGACGTAGGTGATTGTCAGTGTGCCGAAATCCGGTTGGCCGGTCTTCGGACACATCGACGTGAACTCCGGGCAGACCGTGACGATCTCGTAGTCGCGCTGCGGACAGGGATTATCGAACGTTTCCAAAATCGCTCGCGAAATGTCGCTCATGACGGATCAGACCTTAGGGCTATCGGACAGGAATTGATACGGACGGATTCTAGGGACGAGGCGAAAAAAAGGCCCGGACCACAATCGGTCCGGGCCTCTCACTGGGAGTCATCGACATCGAGCCGAGCTATTCCTTCTTCTCGTCGGCTTTCTTCTCGTCTTTCTTGTCGTCCTTCTTTGCCGCGTCGTCGGCAGCCTTCTTATCAGCAGCCGCTTTGTCGGCGGCGGCCTTCTTCTCGTCGGCAGCCTTCTTCTCGTCAGCAGCCTTCTTCTCGTCAGCAGCCTTCTTCTCGTCGGCAGCCTTCTTCTCGTCGGCAGCCTTTTTCGCGTCAGCAGCTTTCTTTGCGTCGGCAGCCTTCTTGGCGTCAGCAGCTTTCTTCGCTTCGGCATCGGCTTTCGCTTTCGCATCGGCGTCGGCCTTGGCCTTCGCGTCAGCGGCAGCCTTGGCGTCAGCCGCTTTCTTCGCGTCGGCATCGGCCTTGGCTTTCGCTTCAGCGGCGGCCTTGGCGTCCGCCGCTTTCTTGGCGGCGGCGGCTTTCTCTTCGGCAGCCTTCTTCGCGGCGGCACCGTCTTCGACCGGCGGTGGCGGAGCGGCTTTCTCTTCGTACTGCTTCGGCTTGGCATCGCTCGGCGAGGGGGTCATCGGAGCCGCTGCGCCGGTCGCGCAAGCCGCAGCGGGCTGGCAACAGGTCGGGGCCGCTTGCTGGCAGCAAGTCTGAGCGACTGGTTTGCAGCAGGTCACTTTGACCTTCTTGCACTTCACGGGTTTGCAGCAATCTTTGGCGGAAGTCGCCACGGGCAGGAACAGTCCGGCTCCCGCGATCAGGCACCACATTACACGCTTCATGAAATCATCTCCTCGGGTTGTTAGTGTCAGGTTGCGAATCACATCTCAAACGGCGAAGCCAGCGACCACCTCCTGATCGTCGGAGACACTATCCGACGCGCTGGCCAGCGACCGAAACGGCGGCATGATGGGTGGTGGCTCGGCACCCGGCAAGGGAGCAGGCGGGGATTACGGCGGACGACTCAGTCGTCAGACGAGTCGTGACGGTTGGAACGAGAGCAAAGGTTTGTGGTGAATCCGCAAAGTAGACGAGTCACTCCGTGACTCGATTCGAGTCACGGAGTGACTCGTCTACTCTGCCAGCCGAGCCTCGAATTCCGCTTCGGTCAGCACCGACACGCCGAGTTGTTGCGCCTTCGTCAGCTTACTGCCGGCGTTCTCTCCCGCGACGACGAACGACGTCTTCTTCGAGACGCTGTCGGATGGTTTGCCGCCGTGTTGGTGGATCATTTCTTTGATCTGGTCGCGAGAGAATTTCGTCAGCGTGCCGGTCACGACGATCGTCAGTCCTTCGAGCCTTCGTGCTTCCGCATCGGCCGGTCGTTCGGGAATAGGCTCGCCAAAGTTGAGGCCAAAGCCGCGCAGCTCTTCGATCAATTGGCGGCCGGACTCGGAGGCGAGTTCCTCGTGGATCGACTTGGCAATCACCTCACCGACCTCATCGACGGTTGCGAGTTGCTCCTCGCTCTGTCGCATGATCTCGTCGAGCGTTCCGAATCGATCCGCCAGAATCTGAGCCGTCCGTGTGCCAACATGTCGAATGTTCAACCCGACCAGCAGTCGCCACAGCGAACGGGACTTCGAGTCTTCGATTCCTTTCAACAATCCGTCCGCCGACTTCTCCCCCATGCGTTCGAGCGCCAGCAACTCTTCACGCCGATCGCGCAGCCGATAAACGTCGGGCAGTGATTTCACGAGTCCGCTGTCCGTTAATTGTTCGACCAGTTTGCTGCCAAGTCCTTCGATGTCCATTGCCCCGCGCGACGCGAAGAACCGCAGCCACTCGCGCAATTGCGCCGGGCATGACTGACTCGGACAGCGAATGCGGACGCCCCCTTCGTCTTGCACCGCTTCCGTCCCGCAGACCGGGCAATGAGTCGGAAACTCAAACGACCGCTCGCTGCCGTCGCGGCGATGCTCTTCGACACGCACGACATGCGGGATGATTTTTCCGGCCTTCTCGACAATGACCCAATCGCCGATCCGCAGGCCGAGCCGTTCGATCTCGTCGCGGTTATGCAGGCTCGCGCGCGAAACGGTCGAACCGGCAATCTCGACTGGCGTGAGATGCGCCACCGGAGTCAACGCTCCCGTCTTGCCGACTTGGACCTCGATCTCTTCCAGCCGAGTCGTCGCTTCGTACTTCTCCCACTTGTAGGCGATCACCCACTTCGGAGCCTTGCTGGTCCGGCCCAGTTGTTCGCGCTGGTCCAGTGAATCGACTTTGATGACCAGTCCATCGACCTCAAAGTCCAACTCATGCAGTTCGTCCATCAATTGGTGAGCGTATTCCAGCGTCGCGTCCATGTTCGGCAGCGTCGCGACGCGCGGCGTGGTCGGCACGCCGTATCGCCGCACCGCCTGCAAGAATTCGGCGTGTGTCTGATGCGCCGCTCCCTCGCTGTACCCGACGCTGTGCGCGAAGAACCGCAGCTTTCGCGCCGCGCTCAACTTCGGATCGAGCAGTTTCAATGCGCCTGCGCAGGCGTTGCGCGGATTCGCGAACGGCTCGTCGCCCGCCTTGATCTGTTCCGCGCGGAGGTGCGCGAAATCTGAATTTGCGATATACGCCTCGCCGCGAATCTCGATGACCGCCGGGACGTCGTCGCTGCTAAGCCGCAGCGGCACGCCGCGCATGGTTCGCGCGTTGTTCGTGACATCGTCTCCGCGCCGGCCGTCCCCGCGAGTCACCGCTGTCGTCAGCACGCCCTGCTCGTAAATTAACGCCAGTGAGACGCCGTCGATCTTGAACTCAATCGTGTATGCCGGCTGAACTCCCTCGCCCAACGCCTTACGAACATCCGCGTCGAACTTGCGCACGCCTTCTTCTTCATAGACGTTCTCGATCGACAGCATCGGCACGCGATGCTCGACCTGCTTGAAGCCCTCGATCGGCTCGCCGCCGACTTTGTGAGTCGGGCTGTCGGGCGCATCGAGTTCCGGATGCTCCCGCTCGATCTGCTCCAGTCGCTTGAGCAGCCGGTCGTATTCGAGATCCGATATCTCCGGCTGAGCCTCGACGTAATACAGCCGATTGTGCCGCCAGAGTTCAGCCCGCAGCCGTTCGATTTCCGCCTTCAATGCCGACATGCGATCCCTTCAGCCCCGTAGTTCAGGCTTTCCAGCCTGACTCGTGCGTCTCGATGCGACAAAGTCAGCCTGGAAAGGCTGACCTACTTCTAGGAGATCAACCGCGTCACGCGAAAGCCAACAGACACACTTCCACAGTCACGATCGAAAATTGGCGGTTGAGATTCCAGACCCGTTCATGGCATCATTCCTCGACAGTCCGGTTTCCACGCGGCAGCCATCCGAAGAAGAGGAACCAATCGCATGTCTCGAAGACTCACGGCGTTGCTGGTCGGCGTTTTGTTGGCGGCAATTCCTCAGGACTTGCAGGTCGCCCGCGCGTTTGCCGAGGACGCTCCGCCTCCCGTCCGGGTGATGGCTGACTTGAAAGAGCCGCTGCGGTCCATCGACTTGAATCCTGACGGGACGCTGGCCGCCGTTGTCACCGACAAGGGCAAGCTCCGGCTGTGGAATGTCAAAGAGAGCACTGAGCTCATGTCGTTCGAATCGCCGGAAGGGGAGATCGCTCGCGCGGCGTTCTCTCAGGACGGAAAGCTGTTGTTGGTCTCGCTGAGCAACGGCGAATTGGCCGTGTGGGATGTGGTCACCAAGAAGCCGCTGTGGCGACGGCCGGCGGGTGACAAGCCGGTGGTCGCGGTCGTCAGTTCGGTGGATGGGCGAATGATCGCGGCACTGAAGCCGGATGGTGGAGTGCTCGCCTGGAAAGCGGCCGACGGCGCGGTCGTCTTCACCACCAAGCCCAAAGATTTGACGATTGGCCGCGGGTTGGCATTCTCTGAGAGTGGCAAACATCTGACGGTGGTGGGTCTGTCGCCGCATGAGACGCAGCCGATGGTCGGCAATCGCATCAATCACTTCATGCAAGCCTGCGTGCTGGACGCGCAACTGGGGATCGAGACTCAGCGGATGCGACGGTTCCCCACGCAAGGAGAGGTGAAGCTGATCGGCATCCGTCCTTCCGGCGATCGTTTTTATTCGATGGATGACTTCTTCAATCTCACCGAATGGAGCATCCCCGGCGGCTACGACTCCGGCGGTGGAGGCGGGAAGCCCGTGTCAGCCGTGGCTGATCCCACGGGACACTGGGTGCTGCAAGGCATGGACGACGGAGCCATTCGCATCATCGAGACCGATGGCAAGCGCGAGTGTTTTCGGTCGCCTGGCCGAGTCGGCTGGCTGCATCGTGTGGCGTGGTCGCGCGACCGCCGTTGGGGACTCTCGGCGTCGGCCGAAGGGGAGTTGATGGTGTGGTCGATACCGTCACCGCTGCCGGACCCGTATCAGCTCGATCAACTGGTCGTGCCGCTCGTCAAACAGCCGACACGGCTGCTCAAGGGACACTCGAAGGAAATCTTCTGCGTGAAGTTTCTGCCGGGCGAACCACTGCAAGCGCTCTCGTCGAGTTTCGATCTGACGCTGCGATTGTGGGACGTCACCACCGGCGAGACCAAACGCAAAGTCGATGGCACGAAAGCCTGGGACATGATCAACGACATCGCGATCTCGTCCAACGGCGAGCTGGCGGCGCTGGCCTGCGGACAATACGCCGGGACGCAGAAGCTGCGATTGTTTGATCTCAAAAAATGGCAGGAGGTGCGACAATTCGCCGGTCACGTCAACGCGGTTCGTTGCGTCGATTTCGCGGAGGATGGAACGCGACTGATCTCCGGCAGCCTCGATCAAACGGTCCGCGTGTGGGACGTGAAGTCCGGCAAGGAACTGCAAAAGTTCGGTGAAGCCGTTGATCCGAAGACCAACCCGCAGGCGTTCCAAAACGTAAGCAACTATGTCTGGGACGTCGCGTTTGCTCCCGATGGGAAATCTGCGGTGGCCCTCGGTCTGGGCCGCAAAGCGATCGCCTGGAAAACCGACAAATGGACTGAGCATTTCGTGATCCCCGAAGAACGCCGCGGAATGCCCTCCAAGGTGACGTTCGCGCCGGACGGAAAACAATTCGTGCTGGTGTCGTACTCGCGATTGGACCTGTTCGAGACGGAGACCGGGATGCTCCTCAATCAAGTCGATCTTCCCGGAGCCGCCATCTCCGCCTCGGCCATCTCGCCCGATCTGAAATGGCTGGCGCTGGCCGACAAGAACGGCACCATTCGACTCTTCAATGTGCTGCAAGGCGTTGAGCAAGTCCGGCTCGCTCACGAGCGCCGCCAATCCGTCACGTCGGTTTCGTTCTCCGCCGACAGCCGTTGGCTGCTCTCGGCCGGACCCAATCACGAAATCGCCTTGTGGGATTTGAAATCACCCGCGATCACGCAAGCACAGCCCGAACGCAAAGAGAATCCTGAGAACAAACCTTGAACTCGTCACCGCCAACGAGGGATGCCGATGTCTGAGAACGACGAACCAGGAACGAGAAGAACCACAGCGTTTTGGCTGGGCCTGAGTTGCTTGATTTCGGTTTTGTACGTCGTCAGTGTCGGGCCAGTCTGTTGGTGTCATCACAGAACAGGCTATGACCCGCGAGTCGAGGCCGCACTGGAAGTTTTCTATCTCCCTCTGATTTGACTCCAAGGTCGATCCGAATGGTTTAGCAATTGGCTCGATTGGTATGCGGATTTGTTGTGAAGGCTGAGTATTGCAAAAACCCGCGAGCTTCCGCGAAAAGCCCGGTGGGGCTGGTGGCAGTTGGGGAGTCAGTGATGCGACGTCGAGAGGTACTCACGCTGGGTGGCATGGCAGGACTGACTGCGAGTCTGCCCGCATGGCTGCGTGCTCAAGAACGAGTCGGTTCGCAGACGCCGGTCGAGAGCCGGATGTTCGGCAAAGCGAAGTCCGTTTTGATGCTGTTTTTATCTGGTGGTCCTCCTCAGCATGAGACATTTGATCCAAAACCGGATGCACCCGCCGAGATTCGCGGGCCGTTCAATCCGATCAGCACGTCGGTGCCGGGAATCAATTTCTGCGAGTTGCTGCCGCGCACCGCGCTGCGAGCACATCGGCTGGCGGTCATTCGGTCGATGTTCACGAACAATAACATTCACGGTGGCAGCGGCTATTGGGTGCTGACCGGGCGGCAGCTTTCCAGCGGCGACGGTGAGAATGCTCTGCCGACCGATTGGCCGAACGTCGCGTCGATCGTGAAGCTGCTGCGGCCGAGCGAACGATTGCCCTCCCTCTCGGCCGTCACGCTGCCGGAGTTGTTCATCGGCAACGGTGGCAACATCGAGTCGGGCCAGTTCGGCGGCATCCTCGGCCCGCAGTGGAGTCCCGAATTCATCGAGTGCAAACCGGCCGACAAAAAATTCCAACTCGGCGGCATGTACTCACCGCGCGTCTCCGGCGAACAGATGAAACAGCGCGTGACGTTGCTGGATGCACTCGGCCGTGCGTTCGAGGGCTCACCGCGTAGCGCCACCGTTCAAGTGCATGACCGAATCACGCAGCAAGCGTTCGAGTTGCTCACATCGGGCGGCGCTCGGCAAGCCTTCAATCTGCACGAGGAACCGGACTCGGTCCGCGATCGTTACGGACGATATCCGTGGGGGCAAAGCGTGCTGCTCGGCCGACGGCTGATTGAAGCGGGCGTCCGTTTCGTCACCGTCAATTGGCCGCGCATTCCTGGCGACCGAGGCGTCGATAACCCACTGTGGGACACGCACGCTCGCAACGCCGACCGCATGGAGGACGTGCTCGCGCCGCAGTTCGACGTCACGTTCGCAGCTCTGCTGGATGATCTGCAAGAGCGCGGCTTACTCGACGAAACGCTGGTCGTCGCCGTCGGCGAGTTCGGCCGCACGCCGCGCATCAACGCGAACGCGGGCCGAGATCATTGGGGACCGGTGATGAACGCGGTGCTCGCCGGAGCCGGCATCGCGGGGGGCCAAGTCTACGGCAGCAGTGACAAGCAAGGGGGATATCCCGCGACCGACCCGGTCAGCGCCGGCCATCTCGCCGCGACAATCTTTCATCTCGTCGGCATCAACACGCTGGGAACGTTCCGCGATCGTGTCGGTCGCGAGTTGAGCATCACGGACGCCGAGCCGTTGTTCAAACTGCTCGGCGAAGAGCCTGCGACGATGCAACGCATCGCGTCATCCGGCGACATCGTTCGAGTGCCGCCATTCCGCGAAGGCTCATTGAAACATCCCGACTTTTCCACCACCGCGACACTGCTCCCCGCCGACGCTCCGGCCAGTCCGAAAGGCTGGCGTGCCGCGCCGCTCGTGGATGCGCCGACAACTCTGTTTGGAGCCCGACTGCTTCCGCCACACGCCGCAATCGGCCTCTGGCCCAATCGCTCCACCGACAACGGGACGATCCCCGCTCAAGCGATCCTCGCTCAACAAATCCTCGACCCACAAGCCGGACACTTCACGGCGAAGGCGATCATCGCTGGCGACGGTTCGTCGCGGGACGTCTTCGAGCAATTCTTTCTCAAACATTTCCGCTGCCGTCTGACGCTGTTCCGCTTCAACGAAGCCGCGAAGTCGGCGCTGAAACGAACCGAACTTGCGTCGATCGAGTTTGCTCCGACATGGCTGGATGCCAAAACCGCGAATTGGCAAACCATCACGCTCGAAAAGCAACTCGCCCCCGCCGCACTGGGCGCGAACTTTTCGTTTGGCCTGGGCATCGGCGTGGCGCTGCTCGTCGAACGCAAGACCGATGGCCCGTTACCTGTCCCTGCTGATCTCGGTGATGCGTTCGTGCGAGTCCAACGCATCGACGTGGAGTTCCGAGGCTGGCAGATCGCTTAACCAACGTAGGTCAGGCTTTCCAGCCTGACCCGGATTGTCGTTCGACGTGGCATGCCGGTTGACCGATCGGGTCAGCCTGGAAAGGCTGACCTACTTGCCGTGCGGCGACTCGAAACAAGGCGTCTCGATTAACGAAAAGATGACGAACTCTTCGCCGGTCACAGTGCTGATGTCATGGTGCATACTCAACACTTTCATGCCAGCGGCTTCGTGGACCAGTGATTCCAACATCGGGCGTGCCAACTCCAGCAGTTGCTTGCGAGCTTGCTTGATGAGATCCCGGCCTTTGTCCGGCGACAGTGATTTTCCGAGTTGTCGTTCGGCGAGAGTTAATGCACCACGAATGCGGACCACCAACAGGTCTTTGAGGAAATGCGAGAGGATCTGCTCCGACCTCCATCCGAGATACTCCTCTTGAAAGCGAATGATCCCATCACAGATGGCGGCTTCGCACTCGGCTTGAGTCAGGTTTCTGGAGGGGCGCTCGCTCCGAATTCGTCGAGCGTCTTCCATCGGCAATCGTCGCTCTGCCCCGAGACTTGGCCGCGCTTGGGGCCGTTTTGGCGATTGGCCAGTGTCTGAGACTTCGAGGCCGACACTGGCTAAGACCGCTTGAATTTCGGTCAGAGCCGCGGGTTTGATCAGGACCGAATCGCATCCGGCCTGCATGGCCAAGGTTTTGTATTGTTCGTCTTTCAGACCGGTGACGGCCACGATCTTCGTGCGTGCGAAGCTCGAAATTTGGCGCAAGCGCTTCACGAGATCGCAACCATCCATGCCCGGCATCACCAAATCGACGAGCATCAGATCGGGCCGAAATGCCGTTGCCACGTCGAGGGCTTGTGTTCCGCCGTAGGTCACATGCACTTGATTGCCGAGTGCTTCCACAAGCAAACCCAAGGCGTCAGCGCCGTCGCGGTTGTCGTCAACGATCAGAACGCGCAGAGTCTTCTCGGTTGTGGGCATAAGTGGCTCACCTTTGAGATCGGGATTCGTGGGGCCAGGGGTCGGGCGCATCAAGTTGCCAGCTCCGAAACGGTCGCCAGGATTTGCTGCAACTGCTCGAAACGAGCGGGCTTGACCAAGTGGTGATTGAATCCCGCTTCCAATGAAGTCTCTCGGTCTGACTCCTGACCATATCCCGTCAAGGCAATCAGCATGACGTGCTTGAGATCTGGATGTTGCCGGATCCGTTTCGCGACCTCATAGCCGTTGAGGCCCGGCAAGCCGATGTCCAACAACACCACGTCCGCTCGGTATTCGATGGCCGCTTGCACGGCCGTCGGCCCGTCGTGAGCCGTTCGCACATCATGCCCCGATGCCTTCAGCAACATCGAGAAGCCTAAGACCGTATCCACGTTGTCATCGACCACCAGCACTCGCAAAGGTCGTGTGGTCGGCAGGCCGGTTTCCATGATCGGCGACGTCGGCTGCTGAGTATCCAGCAGCACCGGCAGACGCACGACGAACTCACTGCCTTGCCCCAAGATACTGTGAGCTTCGACTTTTCCTCCGTGCAGGTCAGTGAGCCGATGCACCAAAGCCAGTCCGATCCCCAATCCACCTTGTGAGCGGTCCAAGGATCGTTCTGCCTGAGTGAACAAGTCGAAGACGCAAGGCAGTAGTTCCGGAGTGATGCCGACGCCTGTATCCCGCACCCGCAACACACACTCATTGCCTACTTGTTCGACGCTCAGCCAGACGTGCCCCCCTTCTTCGGTGTACTTGGCGGCATTGGCGAGCAGGTTCGCCACCACTTGTTCCAGCCGGGCCGCGTCGGCGTGCAGCCAGATCGGTTCCGGCGGCAGCGACACCGTGAGTTCATGCCGGCGTTGATCGATCAGCGGGCGAACGGTCTCCAGCGCCACGTCCACGATGCTGCTGACGGCGACCAGTTCTCGGCAAAGCTGAACTCGGCCCGTCGTGATGCGGGAAACTTCCAGCAGATCATTGACGAGATGTTGCAGTTGTCCCAGTTGACGTTCAATGATGCCGCGGGCTTGCTGCTGTATTTGGTTCTCGTTCCCCCGCTGAAGCCCCAGCAGTTGCACGGCGTTGGCGATGGGCGCGAGCGGACTGCGCAACTCATGACTGAGCATCGCCAGGAACTCGTCCTTGCGGCGGTGCAGGTCCGACAATTTTGCCTTCTGCTCCCGCATCTGCATTTCCAAGCGGTTGCGTTCGGTGACATCGCGGGCGGCGGCGATCACTCCTTGCAGCTTCCGGTCGCGGTCGTGGAAGGTCGTCGCGTTGTAGGAGACCACGGTTTCCTGTCCGTTTCTGTCGCGTGCGGTCAACTCGTAGTCGGTGACTTTGCCTTCGGCCAGCACCAGCTTGATGCCTGCTTCGGCGCGTTCCGGGTCGGTGAAGTAGTCCTTGAACGGCGCGCCGATCAGTTCGTCGCGAGTGCATCCGGTGAGCGCCTCCATCTGTTTGTTTACGTCGGTGATGATGCCGCGCGGATCGGTGGCGATCAGCGCATCAATGTTCGATTCAATCAGCGAGCGTGTGTAGAACTGTTGGTCGCGCACACGCTGATCGAGCAGCATTCGCTCGGCTTCCACTTGCTTGCGCGCGGTGTTGTCGGTGCCGATCAGCAGATAGCCGATGATGGCGTCCTGGGCGTCGCGCAGCGCCGTGACCGACACCACCGCCGGAAACCGGCTGCCATCCTTGCGGATGTAGGTCAGCTCGTAGATGTCCTCGATCCCGCGCGACGCCTTGAACACCAGCGCTTCGAACCCTGGCGTAATCGGCGTGCCCA
>CAMDEA010000142.1 GCA_945893045.1 Planctomyces sp. SH-PL62 | reverse complement strand
GCGAGCGAAGCTCGCCGCGAAAACGGCTCTCGGCGAGAGCCGGCTACATTCCCAACGACTTCAAGTACGCCAGCAAGTCGGCGACTGCGGCGGGCGTCACGTCTTTCTCGAAGCCTTCGGGCATCAACGATTTGCCGTTGGAGACGATCGTCTCAATGTTGCTGCGGAGTACGACATCTTCTTTGGCTTCGGCTCGACGTAGCGTGACGCTGGTCGCGGTGTCACCGACGAGCAGTCCATTGAGCACTTTGCCATCGAGTGTCTCGACGACATAGGTCGCGAAGTTCGGCTGAGCCTCCCGGTTCGGATCGAGGATCGCGATCAACAGATCGGCCGGCGACTTGTTGGCGACACTCTGCAAGTTCGGGCCGACGATGTGACCGACTCCGGCGATCTGATGACAGTTCACGCATTTTTGTTGGAACAGCAGCTTGCCCCTTGCGATGTCTCCTGGTGTTGCCAACACGGACTGGTAGTCGGCGATGACCTTGGCTCGATTGGCATCAACATCACCGGCCAGCAGCTTCTTCGCGCGGTCACGCAGTTCCGACTTCGGATGGTTGAGCAGCAAGTCTTTCTTGTCCCGCTCGATCTCACCGCGCAGCACCGTTCCGGATTGCAGCGCGTCGAGCAGCGAGCCAACTCGATCCGTCGATCGCAGCAGCGCATCGACCACTTCGCGACGCAACGCAGGGGAGTGACTTCGCCAACCGGTCAGCAGCAGGCTCGGCACATCGGCATGAGCGAGTTGGCCCAATGAATTCGCGGCTGCGATCTGCAATTGCGGATCGACTTGCGGGTTGAGCAATTCGCTCAACGCTTGGCGACACGACTCACAATCGAGGAACGCCAAGACTCGCACCGCGGCGACTCGTTCGGAAACGGAGCGTTCCACATCCTTCGCGGCGGCCAGCGATTTGCTTGTGAACATCGTCAGCCCTTGGCGGAGCTGACTTTCGGATTGAGCCGCATCCAGTAAGCGTTCGATCGTCATTCCACGGCGTCTCAGCCCGTCACCCAGAGCGATCAAGATCGCCCTGCGAGCCGCCGGTGACACTTCGCCATTGACGACGATCTTCAAGACGCTCGCACCGGCCGCGGGATTCGCGTCGGTGCCGAGCATGCGTGCGAGTTCCGCAAACCAGCCGGATGCATGCGGCTGCTTCGCGAATTCGGCATCGCTGGCAAGCGCTTCGAGAAACGCCGTCGCTCGGCCGGCCAGCGAGGTCATCATCGCCGTGCGAATGTCACCGGAGTTGCGCGGATCGCGAGCCAGTCGGCTGAGCGTCGCCACCGCGAGATCGTTCGGCATCTCACCCGCCGAGAACGCGAGTTGCCAGCGGACAAGATCACTGTCGTCGCCCGCACGCTCGGCGGCGGCTTCGGCGAGTTCGCGATCCTGCGCAAACAACGGCTCGGCCAATCGCAGCACATGCGCCCGCAGACGCGGTTCCGGATGCTTGAGGTTCACCATCAGCACGTCCGGCTTCAGCGCATTCAGACCGGCGAGCGAGTAGAGACAGTGCAATCGCGCGAGTGACGAGCGATTCAGCGCGGCCATGCGACGCAGCGACGGGACGACCGAGAGGTCTCCACGCTCGACGAACAGCCGCTGCGCTGTCTCGCGATTCCACGAGTTCGGCGACCAGAACTGCTTGATGAGTTGGTCCGGCGGCAGCTTCCCGATCGGCTCGACTTTCATCCGCTGTCCGTCGGGGCCGAGCAGTCGCCAGATGCGTCCGCGATCATGGCCGCTTTCGAGATCGACCATCGCTTTGATGTCTTCGGGAATCGACGCGGGATGCTCGATCGTCTCGCGATACATGTCGAGCACATACAACGTCCCATCCGGTGCGTTGACGAAATTCACCGGCCGGAACCAGTTGTCATTCGATGTCACGAACTCGGTCATCTCGTCCGCTCGCTTGGCGACGAAGCTGGCTCCGTCCGGCGTCATGATCTTGCGATGAATCAGATTCGCGCCGACGTCACCGATGAAGGCGTTGCCGCGAAACTCCTCCGGGTACGCGCCGCCCCGATAAATTGTCACACCGGTCGCCGATGTGAAGAAGCCGATCGGCACTCGTTCGCTCTGCGGCAGTCCCGCGAACTTCGGATCGGCGACGCGCCGCGCGGTGCGGACGATCCGCCACGGCTCTGGCGGACTGCGGCGAAAGACCGTCGCGGCGGCTCCCTCGGCCCCGATGCTGCGCACCGTCCCGCCCGCAATAAACGTAGGATTGCGATTCACATAACGGCGCGGCAGCACGACGTGCTCGATGTGGTTGCTGTTGTTGCAGACGAAGCGATTGCCCCAATCGTCCGTTGAGTGTCCAAACTGCTCACCGCCGCTGAGGAGTTGAATCGACTTCGCAACCTCTTCTGCCGTTGCGTCCGAAACCAGCACACGCGGGTCGAACGAGAAGTCGCTCGTCCCCGGCATCACGGACTTGCCGTCGCGCGTCAACGCATTCGGATTGCGTCCGCCAGCGACGAGGATACGGTTTTCCAACCCCCACTTCATGTTGTTAGCCAACGCTTGCACGTTGTCTTTGCCGAAACCGGTGAGCACGATCTTGCGAACATCGGCCTTGCCATCGCCGTCGGTGTCCTTGAAGTACCACAGGTGCGGATGTCCGATGACGAATACGCCGCCGTCGTAACAGCAGACCGACAACGCCCAATCAAAATTGTCGGCGAAGACGGTGCTCTTCTCGAACTTGCCGTCGCCGTCGGTGTCTTCGAGCAGTCGAATGATGCCGTCGTTCTTTTTGCCGCCACCTTTCGGATGTAGCTTCGTCGGCTCGGCCGAGTACGGATATCCGTGGAACTCGGCGACGTACATCCGGCCAAACTCATCGAAGCAGGCATCGACTGGATCGCCGACGAACGGCTCACCGGCAACGAGTTCCAGCTTGAAGCCACGTTCGATTTGGAAAGTCTTGAGAACGTCCTTGATCTCGGTGGCCGGAATGCGCGGCATCAGTTCTTTCAGCGACTTGCCCTGCTCCAATGGAGAGGGCTTGTCCTGAGCGAACAGCCCCGCTGACACCAGCAGACACGCAACAGACGCGCGACTGAAATTCCACATGCCAAACACTCGCTTTCCGGGAAACTCCGGGGTCGGGTGTACGAATTTCAGAAATCGCCGCCGCCGACTCTTGAAGTGGAAAACGCTGTGACGGCGATTTCTGGAATTCGTACACCCGACCCCTTGTCCCAAACTCAAAACACAACCTTTGCCGCCGGAAACACGGGGCCTTCCAGACACGTTCGGCGATAGTCCCACTCGCCGTCATCCTGTTGAATCTTCGCGACGCAACTGAAACAGATGCCGATACCGCACGCCATCGGCGTCTCCAGCGACAACCAACATGCAACGTTGGCCGCCGTCGCGATCTTTTGCACCGCGTGCATCATCGGCTCCGGCCCGCAGCAATAGATCAGGTCCGGCGGACAATCGGAGGCGAGCGACTGATTGAGCAACTCGGTGACAAAACCGTGATGACCTCGGCTGCCGTCGTCGGTCGCCAATCGCACGTCGAGTCGTTCCATCGCGAATTGATCCAACCCGGCGAGGTAATCGGCCGAGCGCGCTCCGTAGCACAGCGAGACCTGATTCGTGTGAACCGCAACTTCACGAGTTGGCGTTCCGTAGCGGCGCGACATCAACAACTCGCGCACGACCGCCAGGAACGGCGTCTGCCCAATGCCGCCTGCCACGCACATCAAGTGTTTCGTTCCGTCCGCGACAACCGGGAATCCGTTGCCGAGCGGTCCCCAGACGGAGACTTCGTCACCGACTTTCCAACTCGGCATCAAGCCCGTGAGCTTGCCGACCGTCACGTAGCCGAAATCGAATCCGGCCGGCTGGCCATGCTCGTCATCGTAGGTGTCGAACAGCGCGAAGGGCCGGCCGAGCAACGGGTCGCTGCCGCGGGCTGGACGGACCATGAAGAACTGGCCGGGGATGATGCGGCGGGCGATCTCTGGGCAGTGCAATCGCAGCCGAAACGTGTTGCGAGCCATCTGCTCCTGTTCGACCACGCGAGCGGTCGCTTGCAACGCGGAGCACGGCGGAAAAGCGGGGTGATTCATGAGGTATTGAGTACTGGGAACCGCGCGAGATTGCCAGTCTGGTCATTGTAGACGAGTCACTCCGTGACTCGATTCGAGTCACGGAGTGACTCGTCTACGCTACGTCTTCGGCACCCGTTCCAGAATCGACCACAGCCGGGCTTCGAGCATCGGCGCGCCGCGAACAATCTCGGTCCCGATCTGCACCGCCCACAACGGGCAGCCGCGCAGTTGGGTGTCTGGAATCTTCACGAGGTCTTTGTGAGTCGTCAGCAACAGCTCCGCGTTGCTCGACTGCGCTTGCTCGCCAAGCCGCGCGAGATCGTCGGACGTGAAGTGATGATGATCGGGAAACGACTCGAAGCCCACGACCTCCGAGCCCAGTTGCCGCAACGTCTGCTCAAAGGAGTCCGGGTTCCCGATGCCACAGAAGCCGAAGACTCGTTGGCCAGCCACTTCGGCGAACGGTCTCGTCTGCCCGGCACTATTGAGCAGTTCGCTGGGCCGAAACGAGACTTCGATCACGCTGCCGACTTGGTTGTGCCGCACCAAATCTGTTCGGATCGCGGTGAGTTCCTCCGCCGACACCTGATCGCTGCGCGTGACGACCACCAAATCCGCACGCTCGATGTTCGCGATCGGTTCGCGCAGCAAACCGCGCGGCAGGCAATGCCCGTAGCCCCACGGATTGGTCGCGTCGAGCAGCACGATGTCGAGATCGCGATGCACTCGGCGATGCTGAAACGCATCGTCGAGGATCAGCAGATTGCAGCCGGCGACGACTGCTCGCTTCGCCGAGAGGACTCGATCCGGATCGAGCCACTGCGGCACTCCCGGACAAAGCTGATCGAGCACGAGCTTCTCGTCGTTCGTCAGCGAGTCGAGCGACTTGTAGCCGCGACTCAGCAAGCCGACCTGCACTCCCGCATCGCGAAACCAATTTGCCAGGAACGCGACGATCGGCGTCTTGCCAGTTCCGCCAGTCGTGAGATTGCCGACACTGATGACCGGCACGCCGACTTCAAACGGTTCGCGCAAGCGGAAATCAAAGGCCACGTTCTTGCAGCCGACTCCGACGCGATACGGCCACTGTGCCGACCACAACCCCGCGCGCAACAGACTCGCCGCGAGACCCCGTTTCCGGCCAGACATCACTTCGCGGGCGAACTGCTCCATCGTCGGTCCTTCGTAGCCTGACTCTCCGAGTCGGGGACTTCTGCGGCGTCTTTTAACCGATCAGTCCCGACTCGGAGAGTCAGGCGACGACGACTTTCCCGACCACAGCTTGCGTGGCACTCGCTCGGCGAACCAAGCGACTTGAATCACACGCGGCGTTCATCGCCATCAGAAATTGAAACTCCAAACCGACTCCAGGCGCTGCACCGCTTTGAGGATGCCGTCCTGGGTCACTGGTTTGACGATGTAGCTCTTGGCTCCAGAGGCGAAGAAGGCGTCGATGTCCCGTTCGTCGGACGACGTGGTCAGCACGACAATCGGGATCAGCTTGAGATCCGGATCTTGAGTGACCTCGCTCATCACTTCGCGGCCGTCGGTTCCCGGCATGTTCAGGTCCAACAAGATGACGCCGGGGCGTGGCGACTTGGCGGGATCGACAAATTCGCCGCGTCGATAGAGGTAATCCAACGCCTTGTCACCATTGTCGCACCAGTGGACCGGGTTCGACAGGCCCGCCTTCTTGATCGCCCGCAGCGTGGCTTCGCGATCTTCGGGACTGTCTTCCACCAGCAGAATGGTTTGGTTGGAGGCGAGAGGCATGACCTTATCCTTGTGCGAGAGTGAAGAAGAATGTCGTTCCTTCCCCGAACTTTGATTCCAGCCAAATCCGTCCGCCGTGGCGTTCCACGATTTTCTTGACGATCGTCAGTCCGATGCCGGTTCCTCCGCCGTACTCATCGCGGCCGTGCAGGCGTTTGAAGATGCGGAACACCGAGTCGAGATGCTTTTCACGAATGCCGATGCCGTTGTCACGTACATGAAAGACCATCACCGAGCCATTCGAGCCGTTGACCGGTTGCGGCTCGCAGCCGATCTCGATCCATTTCTGCGGATTGTCGTTGTACTTCATGGCGTTGGTGATCAGGTTGCGAAAGATCTCGCCGACGCGCACGCCATCGCAACGAATCGTCGGCAGCGGACGGGGCTGACGAATCTCGACGCCTAGTTCGCGCAGTCGAATCTCCAACGTCTCGACGATGTCCGCCAGCGTCTCGTTCAAGTTCGTGTCTTGCACGGCGAGTTCGGTGCGGCCAACTCGCGAGTACATCAACAGCGACTCGATGAGCGACTCCATGCGTCGCGTCAGCCGCTGCAACGTGTTGAGCTTCGCCTGCCCGTCCTCGTCCAGTTTGTCGCTGTAATCTTCCAGAAGAAATGCCGAGTACGTGTTGATGCCGCGCAACGGCTCCTTCAAGTCGTGCGACGCGATGTGCGCGAAGTCATCGAGTTCCTGATTGCTGCGTTCGAGGGCCGCATTGGCTTGTTGCAGTTCGGCGGTGCGATCGGCCACGCGCTGCTCCAACGTCACATTGAGTTCGCGCAAGCCTTGCTCCGAGCGATTGCGTTCGGAGACGGCCCCGGAGAGTGTCGCCGACGTGACCGCAATCGCGATCACGAAGATCTGCAACATGAGCAGCGATTCGGCTCGCAGACGTTGTGCGTCAACGTGGCGGACGCTGCCAGCGTCCAAGCCGACGCTAGCAGCGTCGGCTACGGCCGGATCAGAGCGAGAGAACGGGCCATGACCGCTGCTGGTGTTGATGATGGCGATGACTGACATGAGTGCCGCGGCAAACGCGGTTTCGCGCGGACTGAATCGAAACGCGGCCCAGGCCAGCCCCGGTACGACCGCATAAGCCAGAGAGTCCAGCAACTCCAGATCGAGCCACGCGTGATGATCGCCGAACAAAAACTGTGTCGCCACCGCCAGCGATACGAATAGCGCGAGCGCCTCCAGCATGCGCGGTCGAGTCCACACCAGGTCCGATTTTTGAAACAGCGAGAAGATCACCGGTGCCAGGATCAAGACGCCGGCCGTGTCACCCAGCCACCAAGCGAGCCACGCTTGCCAGCAACGCTCGCTGTGGACGATGCCCCACCACCACAGATTCGCAGTCCCGTTGACGCTGCCCAGCAAACACCCGGCACCGGCCGCTGCGACGAAACGAAACACGTCCCCCGCCCGTTCCAATGGATTGCGCGAGCCGATCATTCGCCGCAGGACGAAGACGCCCACGACTTGTTCCAGCGTGTTTCCCGCGCAGATCCCGACCGACGCGGCAAAGCCAGCAGCCGGCAGATTCGCCAGAAACGCACCGACAGCGATCCCCGGACAAACTCGATATCCCAGCAGCATCACTGCCGCGAAACCGATCCCGGATGGCGGCCAGACCGGCGAGGCATTCGTGCCGGGCAACTGCCACGTCAGGCCCAGCCGCGCCGCCGCGTAATAAATCGCCGCGACCACGATGACTCGCAGAACCCAAACTGCCGCTGAAGTCTGCATGCCTCAAATCCCGCCACCGAGCGAATCGACTGGTCGCGACGATTCTATTCGGTGCGGAGAGACAAAGAAGCCTGTTGCTCGTAGTGCCCCTATTGATGAGGGCAAGACCGGTCCGATCAATCGGGTCACTACGAGCGATCGTGCGAGATCGTCCAAACAATCACGTCGTTCGGCGTCGTTTTCCAATCGCTCCGCCCACCGCACCGGCCGCGGCTCCCGCGCTGATGCCAACGAGGATCGCCCAAGTGGCAACACCGGGCGGCGAACCGTTTGTCAGACTCACGCCCGCCAGACAACCTCCAACCGCCACAGCGCCCAGCGCGCTCCCCAGCAGCACTCGGCGAATCATCGCCGCCAGCGGAGCGACGAAAAAGCCGCCGATTGTCACCAACACGCAGACGACCAAGCCGGCCATCTCCCAACTGATCACGACCACTTTCCAATGACCCTCAATCCAACTTCCGAGAGCCCCGCCAATCACACTCACGGCAAACGCCGCGACGGCTCCAAAGAGAGAGACCTGTTGAGATGCGGGTGTCTTGGTGACGGTCACATGCACGCGCCAGAGACCGAAAGCGAGAATTCTTGGTGCGACGTACCGAACCAGCGGCGTGCGAATCAGCAGCCGCGCGAGAAGTGGAAATCGTGGCGGTCCCTTGGAGCGGACAAATCGCAGGATTTGTTTCACGGCAACGGCGGACAAGGCTTGGATAAACCGAGTCGGCCATTCGCGCTGGCGCTGCACTTGACCAAGGTCGCGGACTTCCAGTTTGTTGGCTTTGAGCGGCTCGGCCAGAAGGTTCACGGCCACGACAGCGTCTTCCACCGCGTACTTGATGCCCGCTCCGGCGGCCGGCGTCATTGTGTGAGCCGCGTCGCCGATCAACAGGAGACCGGGCTTGTACCACCGCCGGCAGCGACTCGAAGCGACGGACAACAGATTCACTTGCTGCCAATCGGTCAGGTGTTCGACATGTTTGGCGAATCTCGGTTCCAACTCCACGATGCTGCGACGCAGCGAGTCCACGCCCGCGTCGCGCAATTGCTTGTACTCGCCGGCGGGGAAGATTTGCCAAAGTTGCCAGTGGTCGGAGCGATTCTGCACGATGACGATTCGCCCTTGTCCAAACAGTGGAAAGATCGGGCTGCTGAAATCAGCCGCCGTGACGCCCAGTGATGGAGCGTCCGCATTCTGCTGTAACAACTTCGCCTCTTCCGGCTCATCGGGCAGGTGGGGCAATCGAAACTGAAGCAACTCCAGCGTCTCGGAAGTCGGGATGGGTTCGAATCCGGCCAAGTGCCGCAGCCGTGAAAACCGGCCGTCGGCTCCCACGGTCAACGGAGCACGGATCTCATGCCAGCCGTCGTTGGCTTTGTAACAGACGCCTTGGACGCGGCCGTCCGCCTCGACCAGCCGCTGCACGCTGGCCCCCATGATCAGCCGGAAGCTCGGAAACTTCCGGGCCTCTTCGGTCAAGAACTTCAGAAAGATCGTCTGCTGCATGAACATGATGTAGGGGAACTTGGTCTTCAGGCGACGCAGGTCAAACGGTCGAATGGGACCGCGTGCCGTGGGAATGACCGGGCCATAAACTTTCGTATGCGGCAGTTCGTGCAGCCGTTCGGCCAGTCCGATCTCGTCGATGATTTCGAGGATCGCCGGATGCAACGTGTCGCCACGAAACTCGCGATCAAAATCGGTGTGGGCTTCAAGCAACACAACATCGACGCCGCGTCTCGCCAACAGCAGTGCCAACACCGCCCCCGCCGGGCCGGCACCGACGACGCAGCAGGTCGTTTCCTGCGTCGTTCGCACTTCGTCATGCGCCGTCGATTGCCTGAGTGCGAGTTCTTCGTGCATCATCATCGGCCTCGTTCTGCTGCTCGTTGTGATTTGGCCCTGATTCTTACAACGGCGCTCCGCGTTGGGCGCTGTCGGCCACGACGAGGACCAAAAGCACGAAGGCGAGCAGCGCGATCAGCAACACGCCCGCAGTGATTGCGACCAGTTTGCCGACGGACTTTTGAAAGCGGCTCACCCCGTAGATGAGCGCCGCAATCAGCGCTGCCGCACCGGCAGCAACTCCACCGAAGAAGGCTGCGTTGGCCAAGAGCGGCACGACCGCCAGTCGCAGGGTCCAATGAGTGTCCATGAGCGAAGGCCTTGATGAGGTTGTCGGATTGACGTGAGTGTCGTTGTAACCGACGAATGGCTCCTTCGGCGAACGGCCAGCTTATTGTCCTTATGTACGCAGCCATCATCGCTCCGCGTGACGGCTACGTACTGCGACACACGTCATTTCTTCCGCCACTTGTCCTGCGAGCTGTCCAGCAACACGCGGCCGGTTTCGTCTTTGATGAGGGCTTGGTTGTCGAACGTGTCGTCGTTGATCCAACGGTTGAAGCCGGTGCCGATCCAGCCGGCGGGCATGTCGATCGAACGGAAGTGGAAGCCGCGCGATGCGGCGTCCCAGGTGAGTCGCCATTGGCCGCTGGAACCATCCGCGTTGAAGAACCAGAAGTGGTTCGACTTTTCTAGCGGCTCGTAGGTCGCGATCCAGATCGAAGTGAGTTCGTCTTTCTCGTTGAAGGCGCGCGTCATCAGGAATCGGCCGCCGAGAATCCAAATGCTCGTTTCGCGGATGGTTTCTTCCCGTTGCTGCGGATTCCAAACGGATGGTTTGTAGGTCGCGCGAATCGTCCACTCACCGGTGAACTTGTCGAGCTGCGATAGTTCGGCCGGTTCCGCAGCACGCGACTTCGCGGCAGGGACATCAACCTTGGCTGCTGCCGCTTTGCGAGTCGCCGTCCAGCGGCCGGCGTCTTTCATGCCCATCACGTATTGAAATCGCAGCTTGGCTTCGATGTGGTCGGCGTCCACGAAGTGTTCGCTGGAAAACAGATTCGAGGCGTCGGGCAGCATGCGAAGTGCGAGCGATTTCGTCGCGTCGTCCCACGGACCACGCCACTCGAACGCCTTGCCGTTGCTGCTGAAGAACCATTGCCGAAACGCGCCGAGGTTTTGATCGAACGTCAGGAAGAGCAATCGTTCTTCGCCGCCCACGGCCGCCGAGTTTGCCGGCGGGTCAGCGAGCGGCGGCTTACGATCCTTTGAAGTAGCGGGAACAGCCTTCGCATGCGAGAGCAGGAAGTATCCGCCGAGCATCCGCTCGGACGCCGTGTTCATCGTCAGCCTGGTTTCGTTCGGCGAGTTGTCGGTCTCGCGAAAGACGTACTCTGTTTCCCAAGCTCCGACCCAGCGGCCGAGCGAATTCGGCCCGGTCAGCCGATTGTGCCGACCGTGCCGCGAGTCGAAGTCGGCCGGCAGCTTGTCACGGTCGTAGGCGATCAATTCGAGATCGTCGAACCAACCGCTGCCGCTCCCCTCGACATGGCACATGGCATAGAAGTGATCGGCCTGCGGATACGCATCGAGAGCGTCGGTTTTCTCCAGCAGATGCCAACCCGGCTGATCCGCAGTCACGCCGATGAGATCATGCACTCCGAGAAACTCGCTGCCGCGAAAGTAGTTGAACTTGATGATCGCCCGGGCGTCCTTGTCCCCTTCAAACTTCGCCCAGCCTTTGAGCGCGTACCGCTTCGTGCGATCCGCCTTGATGTCGTTGCCGAACACGACACCGCGAGTCCCCTTGCCGCTGATGCGCAGAGATCGCTGCCCGGTGTGTCCACCATTGACGACTTCGCAGCGAAAATCCGAATCCTCATTGGTCCACGCTCGCCAGTCGCGCGGCAACTGCGTGAGGCCCGTGTTCTCAAACGACGGATCGGTGATGAGGTTGGCACCCATCGGTACGGCAGACGGTTGGCCGTGGGGTAGGCTTCCAGCCTGCCGTTCCAATGGCTTGCCACTGCCGGCAGGCTGGAAGCCTGCCCCACGTTTCGGCTCAGGCAGCGGCAACGGTTGGACGGTCGCGGCGTAAGTGTTGGCTCGCCATTGCCCGTCGTCGTCCACGTTGAGCAGCACCGATTCCCAGAGGCCCTTGTGCTTCTCGAAGTCGGAGACGTATTGCACTGCCGCGTATCGTCCGGCGGGCAGGCCGATGAACTCGTCGATCAAGCGCACACGTCTCAGCGTCCGCTTTTCGAGTCTGCCCAAGGTGTTTCGAATCGTTTGATAGGTCTGCAAAATCTGCTCGCGCGTCACTTGTTTCTTGGCCAGGTTCGATCCGATGTCGAACAATCGATCGAAATTGTCTGCGTCCACGACGGCCAAATACGCCTCCGCTGCCTTGAGAGCAGTTTGCTCCTCTTGTCCGAGTGCCGCGGCGACCGCCACGCGCTCAAACACGGCCGTCAGATGATCGGGCCGGTGATCCGGATCAAAGTTGGTCGGCCGCGAGTAGTCCTGATCGATCAGCGCCAGCTTGAGCCGTTCGCCATCGAACTGATAGATGCCCGGCATGGCTTCCTGCTTGCCCGGAGCCACGAAGTCGATCTGCTTGGGATCGCGGTTCGAGTTGATCGTGAACGTCACGGCTTGCGGTGTCGGCGGGCCGGAGGGTTGGATGAACTCGACACGCTCGCCGTCGAACGTGATCGACAACTGCGCGATTTCTGCGGCTGTCAGCGGCTTCTTCCGCGCGTGGCCGGAGACAGCAATCCACTTGCCTTGCAGGCCTTGTTCGTCGCTGACGCTTGGCGCTGCGGGGGCCTTCTCGTTCACTCGCACAATCTGGATGTCGTCAATCCAAAAGGTGCCAGGTTGCACCACATTCAGTTCGAGCCGCAGCCACATTTTGGGAGGGATTGTGTAGATGCACTCAAACCGACGCCAGGCGTTGATTGTCTCGTTCGACTGGAGGACGACTCCCTTGTCACCGCCGAACGCGGACACACCTCTGGCCTTGAAAACGAATTCGCTCCCGGCGTTCTTGGCCCAGAAGCTGATCTTGTAGGTCTCACCCGGCTTGGTCTCGAAAGCGGCCGGCGGATTGTGATTCGCCATGTGAAACTCATTGAAGAATCCCGGCGACAGCCTTCCACCCGTCGAATCACACTTGCGAACCACGAATTTCAACGACTGCTCACCCTCTTTGAAGTCCGTGGTGTCCATCACGATGTCAAAGTCGCCCGTCGGTACTGTTCTTGGCGTGTAGAACGACCAGCTCACGGGAAGCCCCGACTTGATGACTTCAAAACTCCCGTTGAAACCTGCGGTGACAGTCTCGCTCATCGCCCCGTCCGGCAAGTTGTCTTGTCGTTTGGCGACCGCAGATGCAGGCAAATGGCTCAGGCTGACGATCTGCTTGCCCCAGCGCGAGAGCGTGAAGCCTTTCGGTGTGATCTGGATGTCGTTGCGGTCCTGCTTCAGCGAGATCGTGTAGTCGCCGGACGGCATCCAAGTGACTTGCGAACCGGTCGCCAGATCGATCGTCTTGACCTCTTGGCCGCCGTGCGACACAACGACTTCGACGTCGTCCACGTCCGTGCGGATTTCGATGCGGCCCTTGTCGGTGGTGATGTAGATCACCCCCGCCATCAGGATCGCGGCTGCGGCCGCCAGGATTTTTTGCAGCGATCGC
This sequence comes from Planctomyces sp. SH-PL62, assembly GCA_945893045.1. Lineage (GTDB taxonomy): Bacteria > Planctomycetota > Planctomycetia > Planctomycetales > Planctomycetaceae > SXKJ01. Next base: position 7,317 of record CAMDEA010000142.1, on the reverse strand, counting down.
TTGCGCTGCGGTGCCACGGCGGGCCGAGCGAACGAATCCAGCGCGGCGGCGACTTCGGCCGGAGTCTGAAATCGCTCGGCCGGAGTCTTGGCCATCATCCGCGCGGCGATCTTGGCCAATTCGGCCGGCACATCCTTTCGCAGCGTCGTCAACAACGGCGGCGGTTCTTGCGCATGAGCCTTGAGTTTCATCAGCACATTGTCCGCCGCAAACGGCGGCTGGCCCGTCAGCAAGAAATGCAGCGTGCAGCCGAGGCTGTAAATGTCCGCGCGAATGTCCGCCGAGTGCGCATCGACCGCCTGCTCCGGAGCCATGTAATCCGGCGTCCCCATCACGCTACCGATCGTCGTGAGGTGCCCTTTGGACTGCGGCGATTCATCGCCGCTTTGGCTGACTTCGTTGGCTGTTTGTTGCTCGCCAACCGTTTGAGCCAGGGAAAGCGGCGATGAATCGCCGCACTCCAAAGATGCGAAAGCCGCCAAGCCGAAATCCAGAATCCGCACCTGCCCACCGGCCGCGAACATCAAGTTATGCGGCTTGATGTCGCGATGGACCATGCCCTTCTCGTGAGCGTGTTGCAGTCCCACCGCTGCTTGCCGAATGCACTCACTCGCCTCGGCGACCGACATTGGCCCGCGATGCTTCACGACGCTCGCAAGGTCCGTCCCCTCGACGAACTCCATCACGAGGAAGTGTGCGTTGCCGGCCTGCTCGGCGTCGTAGGCTGCGACGATGTTTGGATGCGACAGCTTCGCGGCCGCCTGCACTTCGCGACGAAACCGCTCGACCGCGTGTGGATGCTGCATCAGTTGCGAATTGATGAGCTTGATCGCCACCGCCCGATTCATCAGCCGATGCTCGGCCCGGTAGACGTTCCCCATTCCGCCGTGCCCGATCAGTTCGACGATGTGATAACGCGGATGTTCGGCCAGTTCAGCCGGCAATTCGTCAGGCCCGACTGGTGCGCCCGATTGGACGAGTACGGTCGCAGCGTCCGTAGGATGGGCACTCTTGCCCGTCCCTGTCTTGTCCGCTTCGGTCTTGCCGGACTCCGCCGCAGGACGGGCAAGAGTGCCCATCCTACGATCCACGTCGCTCGGCTGCGCGATCTTCACCAGCCCGACGAACGTGTCGTCCTTCAAATCGAGCAACGTCTCGCAGCACTCGCGACAGACTTCGAGATGCTGCTCGACCGACGAAGATTCGTCGGCCGCGAGCTTGCCCTGGCCGAACGCGAGCAACAGGTCTTTGGCGGGATGATGGGACGACATTGGGAACTCCTGTGAGGAAGCTGACCCACAGAAAGTGCATGGCCACGGGCATTCTTACACGAGAATCGGAAAGATTCTCCGCAGCCCGGCCGCTCCACGAAAGGAGAGCCGAACGCTTTGCCAACGCGAGAGGCGATTGGTAGCCACGCTCGCCCAGAGCGTGGGCCGGTTGCGATCAGCCCAATTCCCCCACGCTCTTTGCGAGCGTGGCTACTCAAGGCCGAGCACGGGCCGATCCGCCGCAGCTTCAGGCCGTCGATCAGAAGCAAGTCTCGCCGGGCTGCTCTGATGCCTGCCGAATCCAACTCGCCACCAGTTTCTCGTCGAGCTGGTCCCCTTCAAAGATGTGGAAGTATCGCACGTCCTTTTGCTTGGACTCGACGGGGGGCATTGGCCGCAGCGACGTGCCCTTGAAGAACGCCACCTTCACATACTTCGTGATGCAATGAACGCCAAGGAACCAGCCCTGCCCCTCGATGCCATAGAAGGGGGAGTTCCACCTCACGGCTTTGCGCACGTGGGGCACGGTGCGCGTGATGAGCGCGTCGAGTCGGCGTCCGACGTCCCGTTTCCAGCCCGGCATGGCCGCGATGTAGTCCTGCACGGGAGCGTCCCCGTCGGCCTTCGCGATCTGAGGATTGCCGCCTGAGAGAAGTTTCAGCCTCGCGGCGTTTCGGGCCGAGGACTTGGCGGCGGCCTTCTTGGCGACCTTCGTTGTCTTCTTGGATGTCTTGCCGACCATTGTGTTCCCTTCTCAGTTCAGATGCCGAACGCTCGGTCCAGCGGCGGCGCGGAGTGCTGTCCGCGGCAACCGGTTGTGATCCCGGTTATCGTGGGTGACAGGTCGATTTTTCAACTTTGCCGACGCACCATTTCGTTAATCCAGATCGGGGCGAAGGGCGAGGTGCATCCTTTGGAGCACGGATAGTCACGATAGATCCCCAGCTTTTCACCGATTGCGAGGGCACGCTTGCGATGCTTGGGGAAGTGGATTCCGATTTCCGCCAGGCACATGTTCATCGTCCATTGCACTTCGGGAGCGGCGGCGGACAACTCCTTCTCGATGCGATCGAGCAACGCGACGAGGTCGAGTCCTTCCGGGCTTTTCACGACCCGCCCGGCCGTCAGTTGCCAGCCGGCGCGAGCCGCCCAACGGTCATTCGATGTCATCCATTTTTGGCGAAGGGTCTCTTTGTCGGCGTGCTCCTTCAGGACATAGGAGTAGAGCCAGTCGGCCACCGACAACCAGGAGATCGACTTCACCAATCGTACCATCTCATCGGCCGACAGGAGCTTGACGTTGATCAGGAGCGTCGCCAGGAACTGGGCGTCAATGTTTCCGGTTTTCCACAGAGCCAAGGCCAATTCGTGATTGGTCTTGATCTTGTTGGCCAGCTTACGCACGTCTCCGCGTGAGACGCCGAACTGATTGTCCCCGGCGCCACTTCCCAACGGCCCGCTCTTGGCGTTTTGAGCACGCACCCCCGCGTTGCCCAGCGCCTTCAGTTGTCGCATGGCTTCTTCCAGAGTCATGACCCTGCTCTTCGCTTGAGCGGTTGCCGATTTGACCTTCGCGGCTTTGGATTTCGTCGCCGTCTTGGATGTCAGTTTCTTGGCCATCGTCGAGACCTCCAATTCTGGCACCGCAAATGATGGAGAGGGATAACGACACAGTTTTGAATGCAGCGGCTGATGCGGACGCCAAACTATCACCACGACAATCTCTTGCCAAGTTGTGACCGTTGATCCGGCAAACGGGGACGCACAACTCACTTTGTGCTGGTGATTTTGATCGAGCCACGCCCCCATCGACCTCGTGTCGATGGAGCGAAAGAGGGAGAGCTAATCAGTAGCACCACCAGCCGTTCTCAGACCCCATCCGCCTCGTGCGGATGGTGAAGCAGATTCCTCGCGGTTCATCGATCAGCAATCTTTTTCACCATCCGCGCGAGGCGGATGGGGTCTCACAGAATGTGTTGTAGGACCACGTCGCTAGCACTCCATCGGTCACTCCATCCAGACAAGCGGGATGGGGGCGGGACCGACCGTTTGGTCGGTCTCGATGACCCGACTCACCCTACTCGTCGATCAGCCCGGCGGCTTCGCGGCGCAGTGTGCTGAGCACTCGGCTGCGGGCCACATAAACGGAGTTCAGCGGCATGCCCAACTCCGTCGCGACGGCATCGGCTCGCTGGCCGTCGAACATCTGCCGGCGGAACGCTTCCCAGGTCTTGGGCTCGAAGCGCGGCCGAACGTGTTCCAGCAGCCGAGCCATCACATGCCGGTCGTGTTCGAGATTCCATTCGCGGCTGACGTTGCTCGATTCGTCTTCAAGCTGCTGGAGCTGTTCCATCCAAGTGCTGCCTCCCGCGGCGGCCGGGCGATAGTTTCGCGATCTCCAGAAATCTCGGAGGCGGTGGACCAGGATCGTTCGCAGCCAACTCCGAAACGCACCCGCTCGTCCGGAATGCTCGAACCGAGGCAACTCGCGCACGACGGTCAGCAAGACTTCTTGAACCAGATCATCCGCGTCCGTTGTTGAGACCTCGAACCGCAACAGCCAGGCTCGCAGCAGCGGCGAGTACGCACTGGCGAGATGCTGCCACGACTCGTCATTGGCGTCGCCTCGCGCCCGGTCCAGCAAACTCAAAGAGGTCTCGCTCACCACGCCACCTCTTGTCCAAGCTTCAACTGTGCGGCGTTCTCCAATGCCGCTCGCGCCGCGACGGCGTCTTGCACAGCAAGTCCCACCGATTTGAAAAACGTGATCTGCCGATCATCGGCTCGGCCAGCCCGGCGGCCGAGCACCAACTCGCCGAGTTCCGCGTGGATGTGCTCGCGGCCGATCAATCCGGCCTGCAACGGTTGAATGAGATCCCCCGCCTCTTCCCAAGCGGCATGTCGGCTATCGACGACGACCAACGCGCGACACACCGTTTCCGGCGGAACCTCACGAGCCTGCGGTGTGAACGAGCCAACCGCGTTGATGTGGACTCCGGGCTTCAGATCGCCGTCCTCGAAGATCGGGACTCGCGACGTGGTTGTTGCGCAGACGATATCGCTGTCCGCCAAGGCTTGTCGGGGCGAGTCGGCGACGATGAGTTGAGCCTTCACGACGGGATGCTTCGCGAACGCGGCAATCAGCTCGGCGACTTTGCTCGGCGTACGGCTGTGGAGGAAGACTCGTTCGATGGGCCGCACCGAGCAGATGGCGATCAAATGCGTCCGCGCTTGAACGCCGGCTCCGAACAAGGCCAGCGTGCGACAGTCGCGCCGAGCCAACAAATCGGTGGCCGCACCACTGGCCGCCGCCGTGCGGATCGCGGTGAGCATCGCGCCGTCGAGCAATGCGATTGGCCGGCCGGTGTCTGGCTCCAGAACCACAACCGCCGCTTGAATGCGAGCCAGCCCACGAGCCTGATTCCCGTCAAACAGCGAGACGACTTTCACCGCCAGCGCTTGAGCGGACGTGGCGTCGGCATCCACAAACGAAGGCATGATCAGACTAAGGCCCGCGTGCGGAGCGATTGGCAAATGAATTCGCGGCGGCACGAGAGCTTTGCCATCACTGAAGGCGGCAAAGGCTTGCTTCATCGCGTCGATGGCCAGCGACATCGGCAGTGCTTGACGAACATCAGCAGCGTTAAGAATCAGCACGGCGGCCCCTTTAGAGTGCGGTGAGTCAGTACCGCGTTCATTTGCGGTGGAGCCGCTTTCTAAATTCTTCGGCGCCGAATCGCGACCCGCCGACGAAAAAGCAGTTCCGCCAAATTCCAAAATGCTGTGGACACACCGCACTCAGAACAACTCCCGCGAACATCGAGTAATCAGCGCGGTGGCAGGCGTGCCAGTTGTTCGATTGAAGCCCAGACCCTGAACTCAAAATTAGCGACGATGAATTTTCAGAATGCCACGATTTCGACTCATCAGGATTTGCCCCATCCAAACGACGATAAACGTTGCCGCACCCACAATGCCCCAAAACCAGCCAAACGATCGAACGCATTGATCATAGAGGTAAGGCATGATGACCCGGGTCGCGCTCTCGGCAACGAGCGCCGCACACAAGCCAATGTACGAACCGACGATCCACTGGTAATGCGCGTCCAACCAAGCTCCTTTGGGTTTCCGCGAGACAGCGTGGTAAAGACCTCGGCCTAATTGCAGTGAGCTGAAGAGCGCGAAACCGTGAAGCAGATTGAACGAGCCGTTCAGTCGATAGATCGAAAGAGCGGTCCCGAGCATCACGAACATGGACAGCGAATAGACATACCCCAAGAACCGGTGCAGCGCACCGGCTTTCTTGCGGAGAAAGATCACAAGACCGCTCAGCAAAGAGATGACGGCGGCAATCACATGGACGAGTCCGATAGCGCTGTGGATCATAAACGCGGCCCCGGACAAGCGAGGATCACAAAACTACCCAGATGGCTCAGCCCGACTCCGAGTGGCAGAAAACTTAACTATTGCTTTTCAGCCCCGTGTCCCCAAATCTGGGTTTGTTCGTTCGTAACTCTCATGTATCCGAGTCGAAAAAACGATCCGGTGAGTAGACTTCGTCGAGATCCGAATTACAGCCGGCGAAATCGCCGTTTTTGTGGCGTGCGATTGCGCGCTCCAGGCTCGCTGTCGAAAACTTGGAGAGTAATGTGGCGGCACGCTCTGGAGTTCCGTAACAGGACGCCTCGCGTGCCTGAAGAGACATGAGTTTGGTTTCACTGAAGCGCGATCGCAGCTTCGCATCAGCGGCGTCCGCTTGTTCTGAGAGCAATTCAATGGCTTCCTCGTACATCCAGTGACGCTCATAAAGTGCCATGAGGCTATTGAAATAGTCATCGTTCTGCGGCGCAAGGTCGAGCGCTCGCTGGAACGCCTCGACCGTTTGCGGAACGACATTTGGTTGGAGTGTCACTTGACCTAATTCCATCCACGCAGCCCCGTGCAAAAAATGAAGGTCGGCATTGTCCGGTTCATGGTTCAAGCGGATGGCAAGTTGCTCAATCGCCAACTGAGGCGCGTCATGAAGGATACGTCGAATATTCCCAGTCGACGTGAGTGGGTCGCCAGAAACGGCATCAGACGCATGACGAGCCTGCTCAAGTTTTCTGGCATTGCTACTTTCAGCGTCGTCCCAGTCCCGCTGTGCTGCTTCGGTACGACCAAGTTGGTAATTGATCAACCCTCTGAGGTTGAGGGCAATGCGCGGACTGAAAGTCAAAGACGCGTTGCATTCTTCGAGGGCCGCCGAAAAATCACCGCGATTCATGAAGATTTTGGCCCGAGCAAGATGGGGAAAACACTTTTCTGACGGATGAGTCTTCAGGAATACAGCCTCGTTGAAGTCATGAAGCGCCTGATCAACATTCCCCAACTTTTCATGGCAACTGGCACGTCGGCTTAGGAAATCGATGCCGTTGTTTTCTGGAAGACCTGCTCCATTTGAATAATCAGAAATCGCATCAAGCAGGAATCTGCGATCAAAGAACCGTCCCGCGAGGCCTTCATTAAGTTCGCCTCGATGCATTAATAGTTTTGGGACGTCCGGGCTAATCGACAGGAGAAACGTACAAAGCGAGAGGAATCTTTCATCCTCAACATAAAGATACCCGAGCATTCTGACCCAATGGCACATCGCGTCTAAAACATGCGACGAAGATTGCCGAACTCGATGGTGATCGACGCACCATTCGTCGATTGCGACCACACCGTGTGAGACTTCTCGCTGGACAATTTGGTAAGTCATTTCAGCGCATGCCGCGTTGGAGGAGAGGAGTCGGAAGGCCATCCGTTGCTCCGTCCACACAAAGTCCATCTGCACTCAGGTGACCACGGGCTATCCCAATTCTGCCATCCGTTTGCAGATCGCTTCCGCCATTTCACGGGTACCAACGGCGGTCGGGTCGTTGCGGTCGGGCTTCATGTCGTAGGTGACGTACTTGCCTTCTTCGATGATGCTGGCGACGGCTCGTTCGAGCTTCGCGGCGGCGGCGGCTTCGCCCATGTGTTCCAGCATCAGCTTGCCGGAGAGGATCAGCGCGGTCGGGTT
>CAMDEA010000141.1 GCA_945893045.1 Planctomyces sp. SH-PL62 | reverse complement strand
AACGCAACGACTCAACCGTTATCCGAGGTGACGGCGGCCGTGGTTGCGGCAATGTCGGAATGGTTTGGAAATGCCTCCAGCAGCAATCGGACAGGAGAAAGAGCACGGCGTCTGTTGCGTGACTCACGTGAATCAGTCGCCCGGCTGATTGGAGCCACCCCTGATTCGATCAGCTTTACGTCTGGTGCCACGGAAGCCAACAACTGGGTCTTGCAGCGAATTTGCAAAAAGGCCGGGAACTCCCTCGTGACGACGGAGGCGGAACATTCCTCGATCAAGATTCTCTGTGATTTCTTAGAAGCAGACGGCACTCAGGTTGAAAGGCTGCCGGTTGACGAATGCGGTCGCGTCAATGTGGAACAACTCGCGGAAGCCGTCAGCCACGGGACGACGTTGGTTTCGGTCCATTGGGTCAACAATGAAACGGGCACAGTCCAACCGGTAGAAGCAATCGCGGCCATTTGTCGCGAACGAGGCGTGCTGTTTCATACCGATGCTTCTCAAGCTGTCGGAAAACTACAGGTGGATGTGGGGAAGTTGGGCTGTGATTTTCTTTCCTTTAGTGCGCACAAATTCCACGGTCCACAGGGAGTTGGCGGTCTGTACATTCGCCCCGGAGTCAAGCTGCCATCCCTGATGTTTGGCGGTTCTCAAGAACTTGGCCGTCGTGCTGGCACTGAAAACCTTCCGGGGATCGCTGGCGCTGGGGCTGCGGCTACTCAGCGTCATCACGGAATCAACGCGACCATCGAGAGACTTCAGCAACTGCGAGACCGCTTTGAATCCGCCGTGCTCGCACAAGTCCAAGACGTTTTCGTCAATGGCGATGTGGCACATCGGATCTGCAACACCACAAACTTGCGTTTTGAAGGAGTAGACGGTGAAGCATTGGTCGCTCGGCTTGACCAGCGAGGGGTTCGTTGTTCGCAAAGCTCTGCTTGCACAAATCAGCGTCCAGAACCCTCGTATGTGCTGCGAGCTATGGGGCTGTCGGAATCGGAAGCCTACGCGAGCATGCGCTTTAGCGTTTCTGTTCTGAATTCGGACGATGAGATCGACGAAAGCGTTGGCATCCTTGCAGGTCTGGTGGCAGAACTGCGAAGATTTTCAATTCAGAGGGCAGTCTACGAATGAAGACGACCGAACACGGAGGAGCATCAACGTGCGATTTGGAGGTCACGAGACTTTTGCGATTCGAGAAGGCTGGCTCCACAAGGGCCTTCGTCTTCTGAACGACGACCCCAAGCTGTTTACTCAGGATGATGTTGCTGACCATCTTGGGGTTGGTCGGAACATGGGAAAGTCGATTCGGCATTGGTTGCAAGCGACGCAGGTGGCCGAACTTGCTCCGGAAGCAGCGGCTGGAAAACGTTCGCTGCTTCAAATGACTGAACTCGGACGGACCATTTGGGAAACGGACCCCTACTTTTTGTCCGACGGAACGTGGTGGATCCTGCACATCAATCTGGTGAATAACCCCGCCTTTGCCGCTTCTTGGGCTTGGTTCTTTAACAGCTTTGGCCACGATCGATTCGACAGGGCGGTCTGCGTCGAAAGCCTCAAACGCCAGATTGAAATGACGACAAAGAAGCCGCCAAGTGCGACCACCCTCGATCGCGATCTTGGATGCCTGCTGGCCAGCTATGCTCGAACAATTCCAAGCACGCTCGACGACCCCGAGGACGGAGCTGATTGTCCTTTCCGCGAGTTGGGGCTTCTTAGTTTTTTTAAGACATCTGGCTACTACCAAATTCATCACGAGGTGAAACCAATTCCGCCAGAAGTTCTCGGATATGCAATCTCCAAAGCATTCGAGCACACGTCAGGTGGCGTGAGGGCTTCAGATATTTCGGTTACGGACGCGGCGAGAAAACCGGGCGGTCCGGGACGTTGCTTTGAATTGACGGCGGAAACTCTGTTCGAAGTTGCATCCCGAGCAGAAAGTCTTTCAGAGAATGGTGCCATTCAAATCTCCGGAATGGCCGGTGATCGCGTGATTCGAGTGAAACATCAGTGCCCGTTGGATTGGGTTGTTGCCCACTATGAGAGTATCAAGGAGGGACAGCTCTATGTCGCCTAAGCATTACAGGCAGGGACGGAAATCCGGATCGGCCACAATCCATGCGGAATCCTTTCTGAAGTCAATCAATCTCGTATTTGACGCCGATCAGCCATCACGAATTGAGCATTTTCGACCGACGACGAAATGCGTGTCACTCATCCGTGCGATGTCTGCGCAGCAAGAGGATCGTGCTTTCCTGATTGTGGCACCGTATGGAACCGGGAAATCGCTCACGGCAGTCTATGCCCTGCAGATGATTGAGAATCGGACGGACGCTCACGACGTGCTGAAGGTGCTGTCTGGACGGCTCAAGGCCGTCAGCAAAGAACTGGGCGGGTTTGCGGAGAATCGGGTAAAGCGTGCAGACCGGCAGGGGATTGTTCTTGCACTCCACGGCTCCTGTGAAAACCTCGCATCCGCACTCAGGAATGCTGCGATCGAATCGATTCACCGTCTGACGGCAGATGGGCGTCGCGCTCGATTCTTGCAGTCAATGCCAGCAAAGACTGCTCAGGACGCCATTGCGATTTTGAATGCTCTGAAAGAAAAGGTGTTGGAAAAAGGGCTCGACCGAATCGCCATCATTTGGGATGAGTTCGGACGTCATTTGGAATCACTGGTGGCTGATGGTCGCGGTGAAGCTTTGCTTGAGTTGCAGGTGCTGGCTGAATTTGCTTCACGATCATCCGATATTCCGATTGCTCTAGGACTCATCCTTCATCAGGGCCTTTTGCATTACGCATCGAATGCACCGCAAGGCATTCGGTCTGATTGGAAGAAGATTGAAGGCCGCTTTCGAACGATTCAGTACGTTGACGACAGCAAGGAGATTTACAGACTTGTAGGCGAGGTGATTGCAGATCGCCGGGGCGAGCGAGAACCCGAAATCAGCAAACGGAAGGCCGGCGAACTTGCCAAAGCGGCTCAGGAGCGCGGCCTGTTCTCCGACTTCACCCGATCAGAGTTGGCCGATCTGCTCCATGTCGCGTTTCCGTTGGAGCCCGCAACGCTGTATCTGCTTCCGCGCGTTTCTGCCCGAGTTGCGCAGAATGAACGAACGCTTTTCAGTTTTCTTTACAGCGAAGATCTGAAGCACGGCATAAGTCCGCAGCAATTGTACAATTATTTCTCTCCAGCCATGCGAGCCGATACGGCTGTTGGTGGCACGCATCGTCAGTGGCTTGAGACCGAGAGTGCTCTGTCCAAGGTTCCGGATGATCCGTGGCAAGTCTGCGTGCTAAAGACGGCATGCCTTTTAGGTCTTGGTACAAGTGGCGAACGATCGCGAACCGGCAAGACACTGTTGGAATTCGCTGCGATCGGTTTTGACAAGACAAGCCAGTGGACAGGTGCGATTAATTCGCTGATTGATCGCAAGCTGCTGCTCCATCGGCGACATAATGATGATGTCAGCATCTGGCACGGAACTGACTTGGATCTCCGTGGTAAGCTGGAAGACGAAAAGCGAGCCATTGCGCCGGCTTTCGATCTTTTGCAATTTTTGAATCGCGAAGCGCCGCCTTTGGCGTGGAGGCCGGTTGAGTACAACGATCACAACTGCATCCGTCGCTATCTAATCGGCGAATATCAGACGGTGAACCAGTTCGATTCGTTCGTGAATTTTCAGATGCTGATCGAACAGCTTCCTCTGGACAGCGATGGGAAGGTGCTTTACCTGTTGGCGGACAGTCATGAAGAACTTGAAGCCGCCGTTGTCATTGCCCGAGAGCATTTGAGCTACGCGAGACTTGTCGTCGCGTTGCCGTCAGAGCCGTTGCCCTTGCTGGATGCAGCCATCGAAGTTGCGGCTTTGCAGCGAATGCAGTTGAACGTGGATTTGGTGGAAGCCGATCCGCTTGCTTTGCCCGAGCTTCAGCAATTGACGGATGACGCTCGAAATCATCTGCAAAAACTGGTGGATCGTCTGTTGCGACCGAGCCGCAATGGTCCGCGATGGTTTTACCAAGGCACAGAGTTGACCGTCGCTTCGCCGCGAGCACTGCGATCGCGATTGTCAGCGATTATGGAAAAGGTCTTCAGCAGCACGCCGCTCATCAACAACGAGATGGTCGTGCGAAAGAGGCTGACGCCGACGATGATCAACTCACGAAAAAAGCTCCTGCTGGGGTTGTTGGAACGCCACGGTCAGGAGGATTTTGGCATTCGAGGACACTTCCCGGACAAGTCCATGTTCCGCACAGTCCTGATTCAGACCGGACTCTATCGCAGAAACACCAAGACCGACACTTGGGAATACGCAGCCCCGTCGGCCATCAAAGATAATCCTGGGTTGAAAGCCGTTTGGGCTCAGCTTCAAAAGTTCATAACAGAGCCGGATGAAAAACCGAAAAGCATTCGTTCCTTTCTGGACAAGCTGCTCAGTCCACCAATTGGCCTTCGAGCTGGACTAATTCCGATTTTATTCGCTGCGGGACTGAAAGCTTTTGCGAATGCTGTCTCGATCACTCACAACGGTGACTACCTGAATGATCTGTTGCCAACCGACATCGAGGACATCTGCCGCAATCCAAACGACTATCAGTTGACGGTCCTTGAGTTGGACGAGAAGCGGGAGAAATACCTTCGAGCATTTCACAAGCACTTCAGCACCGTGACGACATACGAAGTTTCGCACAACGACCTGATTCGCCAGTGTTTTGATGCGATTCAAGCCTGGAAGTCTCAGATTCCTCCGGCGGCAATGACAACACGTCGCTTATCCCCCAGGGCGATCAAGTTTCGGGACGGAATCGTTCGTATCACCGATCCGGTTCAATTGCTAATGAAGTTCATACCGCAAGCCTGCGAGTGTGACGTTGCTAAGTACAATAAGCTAATGTTGCACATCAAAGACTGTGCTCAGGAATTAGAAGGCATTGCTTCGGTGTATGGAGAGCAGGCCTCTGTCGCCATTCGCAATGCGATCAGTTTGGGTCGAACATCAGGCTCTGAACGTGTCATCGACGTGTGCCAGCGCTGGGCAGGCTGTTTTTCGGACGGCTTTATTGAAGGTCTGATGGACGGTGTGGCAAAGGCACTGTTGTCACGAATGCGAATGCCTTACGAATCGGATGCCGCACTGCTAGATTCACTCGGAAGCCTGCTCGTGGGTAAAACCGTGGGGCGCTGGGACGACAGCACGGTTACGACTTTTGACCGGGAATTCCACAACGTGGTCCGGAGGATTGAGGACGCCAGCCTTGCGGGTGGAACAAGATCCGACGCAGGGGGGATTTCCGACCTGATTCGTGGGAGAATGGTGGAGCTTTACGGTCGCCTCGTCTGTCTGGTTGGAACAGATGAGGCACAAGAGATCGTTGACTCTGTAGCACCTAGCACGTCAAGGAGTCGTTGTGGCACAAATTAGTGAAGTAGTTGCGAACCTAGAAACCGAAAATCGTCGCCACATCATCAGTATTTCTGGTGGCAAGGATTCCGCTGCACTCGCTGTTCACATTTGGCGCAATTATCCGCAGATCCACGCCAGGGCTGAGTACGTCTTTTGCGACACGATGGTCGAGCTTCCGGAGACCGACGAGTACATCGAGCGTTTGGAGGCTCTCCTCGGAGTCAAAGTAAATCGGGTAAACGCCTTCTCCATTCTCGGCGTCAAACCAAAGCCTGGCAGAACGCCTTTCGACATCTACCTCCGAGAACTCTACGGCGATTACCTTCCTAGTCCCCGCACTCGTTGGTGTACTCGCGCTCTGAAGATCGAGCCATTTGAAAAATATGTGGGAGACACCGAAGCGTACAGTTACATCGGAATTCGAGCCGATGAGGATCGAGATGGGTATCAGGCGAAGAAGCCACCCAAGTTCTCCGAGAAACCAAACATCATCCCCGTCTATCCATTCCGCGATGATGGGCTCGGCATTGCCGACATCAAACGAATTCTGGAAGAGTCTGGGCTCGGCCTACCAGACTACTACCGCTGGCGATCTCGCTCCGGATGTTATTTTTGCTTTTATCAGCAGATCGGCGAATGGCAGCGGCTTAAAGAGAATCATCCGGACCTGTTTGAAGCAGCGAAAAAATACGAGAACGAATCGAAGGGATTTCTTTGGAACGAAGGCCGCACGCTAGATGAAGTCGCTGCACTTCCACAGCAGCCTCTGCCTATCCTAGACGATGTGCAGGGATGTGCGATCTGTCATCTGTAAAGCTTGGCATTATGGGTGACATCGCTGGGTGCGACGTCTGATGGGAGGTTTACAGCAGCTAGCATGTACTCATCCGGGCCTGCCACTGATGAACTGAATTTAGGAAAGCCAACTTATGTCCGCGTGGTTACGATTTCTTCGCCATTACGGGCCGGTACCCCGAAATGACAACATGTATGACGAGACGATTCAGCGGTCGGCTCGTCGGCAGCGAATTCAGCCAATTGAGTTCGAGCATCCAACGCAAGAGGAAATCGTAAATTGCTTCAACCAAGCTACACCTGATCCGGTATCGGTAATCCTTACGGGCACCGCCGGGGATGGAAAAACGCACCTGTGCCGGCAGGTGTGGAAGACGCTCAAAGGTGACGATGAAGCTTGGGCATCCGACAACCCGTATCTGACAATCGAATTTCTCTACCCAAAAGACCGCAAGACTTGGCCGGAGGTAGAAGAAGAGAGCCTTTTTCGCTCAGTGAAGATTCACTTCATTCGCGACCTGAGTGGGTGGGCTCCCCAGCAAGGTGCCGAATGGGAGCCGGAGAAGGAGGAATTGCTTCAAAAATTCTGCCAGTCAATGTTCGATCCCGAGACAGAGGAAATCTTCCTGATTGCTGCGAACGACGGGCAACTCGTCGAGTCATGGCGACGGTTGAAGGAGACTGAACACGTAACGCGAGCCCGTCAGGTGTTTGAAGAGTTGCTCGTCGAAGATCGGCAGGAGCAATCGGGCGTGCGGCTCAAGTTTTTTAATCTTAGTTGCACCAGTTCTGCGGCACTTTTCGACCGGGCGGTGGACGCTTTTCTTGGGCATCCGGGTTGGGACGAATTTAAGAAGGAGGTGCCCGGAGAAAACGATCTATTTGGTCCAAAATGCCCGATCCGCCATAACTTCGAATTACTCCAAAGCCCGCTGGTGCGAGGTCGGCTGCGCTCGTTACTGGAACTCTGCGACTACAACGGGCTGCATGTGCCCATTCGGCAAATCCTGTTGTTGCTGTCCAATGCGGTCCTCGGCCATTCCGATGCCAAGGACCATCTAATGTCGCCCGCAGACGTGCCGAAGCTAATCGCCGCTGACACAGTCTCGAAAGCGAGTCTCTACAACAACATCTTCGGCGGCAATCTCTCAGAGATCCGGCGCCAATCGATCACCATCTTCGACTACTTGGAACGGTTCCAGATCGGCTATGAAACGACGAACCGCGTGGACAACATCCTGATCTTTGGGGAGGGCGATGAACTGCTCGGCTCATACTTCACGGAGTTCGTTGCTGCTGACCGTTTCTACGGTGCAGACTCCCGCTACTACGCGTCCAAACGGGAATACATTGAGGGCACGAACGAGAACGATGAAGAATCGCAAGAGTTTCTGAATATGCTCATCAGCCAGCGTCGTGGCCTCTTCTTCAAGATTCCGAAAGAAGCCGAAGACGAACTTCATCTTTGGGAACTCACTGTATTCAAGTTTGCCGGCGAGTATCTTGATTCCGTCGTGGCGGTGCTGAAGGGTGGCGGATTGGTGAAGCGCCCGCTTCTCTCGCGGATCGTCAGGGGCTTGAACCGCGTCTTTACCGGTATGCTCATCAACAGTGACCGCGAACTCTACCTAGCGACGAGCGGCAACTACTCGCAGGCGAAGGTGAGCCGCATTCTTGTGGAACGAGTATCTGTCGATCCGAGCAAGGGTGAGAAAGTAGTTTTGCGCCACGATCCTGCTGACGGGCGTGTGCTGCTCACGGTGTTCTTTGCACCGACGCTTTCGGTTGATTTTCCACTGACGTTGATTCGGTACGAGTTCCTTTCACGAATCGCGATGGAGGGAGCGTTGCCGGCCAGCTTCTCCAAGGAGTGCTACGAGGATTTGCTCGCCTTCAAAAGCCAGCTCATCGCCGCTCATACCGAACGCCAAGGCAGCGACCAGACACTCACGGGGGCAGCCATCGGCCTAAACCTGCTCGCGCTGACCGATCAAGGCATGCCCGATCCAAGATTTGTCGAAATCATCCCATGACTACACTGCCTCTACCGTTACCGCTACCTCAGCCAGACAGTTTCGACCAATCCTCGTCGATGTGGGTGGATGAAGCCATCTGGGGCCACCGGCTCTACGATGAGCAGTCGCCGTGGATGGTGCTTCTTGAGTTTCTGAACGTCTTCTATCATGAGGCCGACAAAGAGCGAGCCTTCGCCGAACCGGCCGGATTGAATACGCTCAAGTATAGGGCAGCGCACCGACTCCACCTTCGAAATATCCTCTTCAATAATCCCCACCTCGCCGAAGTGCGGCAGGCCTTTCCAAACGACAACAACCGCTGGGATGAATGGCTCAAACGGATGAAGGCGGCCACTGGCATCGCCCACGCGCAATTCGACTATTTGCGGAGCCACTTTCATTCGTTTGACGACTTCTGTGAAACCGTGGCTCTCATCCGCTCGACGAGCCTTGAGGTGAACAGCAACAAGCGGTGGACCTCAAAGTTTGTTTTCCCATATGGAAGGGACTGCCTCTACGAAGACCTCGACAACAGCGCCTCTACAAATGATCGACGCTTTTTCGGTCGTACCGGCGAGATGCTATATCTCATGCTCTGCCGGACACAGCGGAAGCACGAGTTGCTCGCGGCGTTAAAGTCGCGATTGTCAAAAACGGACCCCACTTGGGATTCGATCATCAAGTGCCTACAGCCCGTGGACGATGAGCAACTCGGCAGTGAACGAGCCAATTCATTTCTGCCCTACGAGCGCCATCAGTGCTTCGATGATCTCGCAGATGATTGGCTCTCGATACTGCGGCTCAACATTCCGAGCTTTGATGTGTTTCCCCATCTCGTGAACCTCATCGGGCTTCACCTGCTTATTTACCAATTGGGTGTGTCCCGGCAGATTCTCGGACTGGAGAAACCGCTCCAGCTCATTTGTGAAGTCGTTGCACCGAAGAAGACGCTCGTACGGGAAATCTCCTGCGACCTCTATCAAGAGAACAACCTTTTGCCGGCACAGGCCATTGAAACGTTCATCTCGCGAATCGAGAGCTCGCCAGCCTGGCAGCAGGCGTTGAGTGAGAATGGGGCATTCGAGAAGTGTCGCAAGATACTCCGCACCGAGGTTCGCTGGGGAGAGGATTATGAAGGACCAAGCGACCCCGAACAACTGATCTTGGCACTCCGCCAAGCGGCCATGAAGCGGCACCGCCAGCATGTCGCAAACATCCATCGCAACTACGGTCGAGAGATCGGGCTCGTGTCGAAACGCGGGACGGTGAAGCTCCGCTATGCGCCTACAGATGCACTGCTCAAGACGCTGTTGTTCGCAAACGTCGAGAAACGCACGGAACTGCATCAATACCTCGAACGCCTCCACACCCGCTACGGAATAGTCTTCAGCGACAAGCAGGCGGCGCAAGTATTGCCAAAGGGCGAATTCGAGAAGAAGGCGTTCCAAGCGAACGCCCGGCGGCTGGAACAGCGGCTCGGTAGCTTGGGTGTGCTCAAGCGGTTATCCGACGGCTGCGCATACGTCCTAAACCCTTACTGCGTGACAGCAAATGAATAATGACGAACTAATCGGCAAGGTTGCGGCTGAATACCTTCGCGTCCGACTAACAGAAGATGACGCCGGCGGTGTTGCCCGTTACTTGCTGGACTGTCTAACCGCTGATCAGACGGCGGCCATCGCGAAGTCAATTCTGGGGGACGCAAGTCTTTGCCTGTTGGTCGAGATCAGGTTGCCGATTCATTTCGTCGGCGAGCACGGCCTGCCTGCGGAAGTGCTGACCACAGAACGCACGACTTATTGGCGTAGTGCCGCATGTAAAAAATCCGCGCTGCTTGTCGCTAACACGGGCGACGATGAAGAGCAATCGCTCAAGGAGTTGGTTCCCATCGGTGAGCCAGAGCTTCGGTCGCATCCGGCACTCTGGGTTGCTTTGGCTGCCGAAGGACTGCCGATTACTGACCAGCACAAGGCTTGGTGGATCAAAGCGATCGAGGGACTACTTGAAGTGCGTTCCTTTGCTCTCGATCGCTTTGCCGAATATATCCTTCGAACGCGGAAGGCAATTGAAGACGGTCAATCTATTCTCTTCGCGGTCGGCAATGCTTTCCCGGCTCTGCACGTCCCACGCGACACGGCTTTCTTTCATACGCTCAACGACAAGACTGCGGGCCATCTCTCGAAGTGGAAGGCCCTCTACGCACAGGCCATAAGAAAACGAGGCTGCTACCTCGTAAAACAGACGCCTAACCAAACGCTGCTATTGGAAGACGATCTCGTGTTGGCGTTCGAGAAGGTGAAAGACTCGATCCCTGACAGCATACATCCAACCATCACCGCTTTCATTCACGCGGGAAGTGGATGGAATCAGGAAGCGGATGCTCTCGCTGAATGTGAGTGGGAACTAATCAAGCCGCTTTTCGACGGTCTCAAGAAGGAGAAGTTCAACCTCGGCAAAGTTACGACTGAATTCTACGATGAGCGAGAAGCCGATCTGTTGACGGCAGACGAACGCGAATACCTCGCCTTATTGAGCGGGAGCAAGCGCACGGACGCGCAGGAGGAAGACGAGGACTTTTTCCGGCAACACCGCAACGAGCTGAAGGAGCAACCCTCGCTCAAGGCAAAGTGGGATCGCTTCGTCTTCGGAGCTGCCATCGAGACCGAAGATTTCGTTCAAGGGATCGCTCTCTGTCTCGAATGGCTGTTCGACCAAGACATGGCGTCGTCGAAGCGGAAACTGAAGATCACCAGCGACCGCCGCACCAAAAAAGACCTGAAGGATTTGAACTTGGATGCCGGGTTGTATTTCGCTAGGCGCTACCGTGGACTCAAGGCACTGTTCGGTCAACGGGTCACTTGGGACTATGGTGAGCTGTTGAATTTCGAGGCTCTAAGTGAGCTTTGGAAGAACGGTCCGAAGCCATTCGTCAATCGGTCGGTCGCGAAGTCGGCGCTGCAATTAAAGTTCCTGCTAGAGCTAGAGGTCGAACTTTCCACCGGCACGACAGAGACGTTTTTGAAGCAAGTTGTTTGGACCTACAACCCAAACGCAATCGCCAGCGAGTTTCCAGGAGACTGGTCGCGTCTGGTGCAACATCCGCTTGTCGGATGCCGCGTGAATCGTGAGCCAGTGAGCGGAAAGGGACGGTATCAGTCACTCGACCTGCGAAATGTCCGAACGCTCTATCCAGCTTATGGACAGGATCGTGGTTCATTCGTCCGCACCTACAAGAAGGATAATGACATTTCGTTGATTTGGCCTGCTAACCTCGCAAAAGCGCAGGAACAAGGGTTGGTTTCTGAGCCCATAGCCACGAACTTGCTGACGCTCTTTCAGACGTTTCAGCAGAGTTACCTCGGAGCAGTCCAGGGCTTCGCTAAAGATGGCTTGGTTTGTGGGCTACTGGTTAAGCAGGCCGAGGATTACGGTTCACTTCTCCACACTATCTGCGCGGACGCAAAAGGCGACCGGAATCGTGAACGCCTGCTGCGGCCGTTGCTTGAAATCGGGACCGTTGCTGTGGAAGGCGGACGCGTCACCGCCATCGTGACTCCGTGGCATCCTCTGCGCCTCGCGGCGATGGCGAATAAGGCTCTACAAGTTTCAGCTCTGATACGTCACTTGCTGACCGCGGACGACATTTTCTTCGGGGACTCACCACTCTATTTCAAGGAACTCGAACAGGAATTAGTTCACCCCTTCTATCCGGAGATCGTCCTAGGCTGGTTGGCGACGAAGCCGGAGTTGCTTTCGCTGACCGATCATCATCTAGATTACAGCCTCCACGAATCCCCGGTAATCAGCAACGACGGGTATGACGACACAAACGAAAGCCCTTCGGAAACGTCCGCGCTCATCGTCGATCTCACAAAACGATTCCTCTCACTTTATCCGCACGAGAGGACGAACCTTTCTGTCGTGCTCTACAATTGCGACTCAGCCCGGCTTCCACACGCACTCGTGGATAAGATGACTGAGCTTCACGAGGATGAGGAGGATATGCGATGTCAGATAATTCTTCGACATCGCGACGGAATCAAGCTGCGAGAACTCTACGAGAAGATTATCGAGTCTTCGGACGCGGACGCCGATTCATTCGTGTCGAGCGAGGCTGCCAAGGACTTCATGGCGAGGCTTCGAATTGGCATCATGGCTGATCAAGCGCCGGTGCCCGACCCAAAAGATGGACCTCCCGCTGACATCGTATTCTTGCAGGACGTGATCGCGCGGCACGCTGGACTGGAGTGGTATCTCGAAACCTGCGTCGCAGTGGACTCGGCAAACTTCATCCCCGCTCGATGGTCGCGCCGCCGGCCGTCACCAACCGATGACATGAAGTCGGTTGTCTATCTCTGCTGCCCTGTGCAAACGTCTGCCGGATGGTCCTTCATCACGGCGCTAAGCACTTTCCTCAAAGGCGATTGGGATGGCGTGGCGGGCAAACGACTGCTCCCAGCTCGCAAACTTGATTTCAACGATCCGCTGACGGCGACTATATTCCGGGAAATTCACAACCTCGGGAATTGGGTCGTGAACTACGATGAGCTGCTCGACCGTCGGCAATTGTTGAATCAGAGCGTTAAAGTCATTCGCTACAAGCAGGGTGCCACACAAGGGCGAAACATACTCATTTCATCGACGGCATCGCTGAGTTTGTTGCGGTCGATGGTCTTGGGGCGCGTTAAAGATCTGAATCTCGAACTCGAAGATCAGGAATGCCGGGAACTCACCGAGCGGTTCATCAATGACGCGAACGAGATTTCCGGCGACATTGTGCTGCGAGCCGCGAAGCGGGGACGAAACGCGAGCGAACTGATGGGCGTGGTGTTGAGCCGCTACCTCATCCGTCACGAACTGGGCACGAACCGCAGATTCGGTTGGTATTTCTTGGACGATTACGCCGAGTGGCTCGGACAGCGCGAAGAACAGATTGCCGACATTCTAGCGCTGTCGCCTGAGCAGACAGCGGACGGCGGACTCCAACTCGCCGTGATCATCGCGGAGTCGAAGTATATCGACCATGGCAGCCTCGCGACGAAGCGGAAGGAGTCGCAGAAGCAGCTCCGAGACACCGTGCGCCGAATCCACGATGCCATCTTCGGTGATCCAAGGCGACTCGACCGCGATCTGTGGCTCTCGCGGTTCTCGGACTTGATGCTAAACGGAATTCAGTTCCCCGCGAATTCGCCGATTGATCTGGCAGCGTGGAGAAGAGCGGTGCGCGACGGTGAATGCGGCATTTACATGCGAGGCTACTCGCACATCTTTGTTTCCGGACCATCCGACGCGCCCGAATGCTCGGATTTCGTGACTGTCGCTGAGGCAGATCAGTCATGGCAGGAAGTCTTCTCGCGAGCACGACTCCGTGAGGTGGTGACGAGTTACTGGAAAGACTCAAACCCAACTGCCATTCGCAAAGCGATCGCCGGGGAAGACATTTGGAGCACTCAAACCTACCGGACACCGTCCAATCGTATTCAAATCGTTCAGCGCCCAAGCAACGAGGATGAATCATCCAATGGGGGCGGTACGTCCAGCGGGGGACCATCAGGCCCGAAGCCTTCGCCGGTTCAGCCGACCCCGACGTCCGCAGCTACACCGCCGGCGCCCGTAGCCGAACCTACCTCGCGGCTAGCTTCGCTGTGGGCGTATCCAAAGATCGGTGAACTTGTCGATAACTACTCAGGCGGCACTAAAGATAGCGCCGCGGATGAGGAATGGCTCAAGCAAATCGAGAGTCGCTGCAAGGGTGCATTGCAGCAGTTCCAGCTTCAATCGAAGCTCCTCACGAAAGCCCTGACGCCGAACGCTGCTCTCTTGAAATTCCAAGGCAGCACCAACCTCACCGTCGAGCAGGTGCTAAAACGCCGCTCAGAGTTCCTCACCACGCATGGATTGAACGTGATTTCTGTCCGTGCCGAGCCAGGCATTGTCTCGATCGCCATCGCGCGTCCGAATCGTCGGATTCTGCATCTCGCGGAGGTCTGGAAGGCGTGGAATCCCGACTGTTCGCAAGGTAATTTTGGTCTACTGATCGGCGTGAAGGAGGAAGACAGCGGCCTCCTGTTTCTGTCACCGAAGTCGAACGCGCCACACACGCTGATCGCTGGCTCAACGGGGAGCGGCAAATCGGTGCTCATGCAAAATATCGTCCTCGGGATTGCCTCTACGAACACCCCAGAACAGGCGAAGATCGTCCTCATCGACCCAAAGTTGGGCGTCGATTACTTCGCCTTCGAGGGGATGCCACATTTGCAAGACGGCATCATTGATGACCAGGACAAGGCCATCGCGAAACTTGAGGAATTGGTCGGCGAGATGAACCGCCGATACACCGTCCTAAAAGCGAACAAGGTCGCGAACATTTTCGACCTAAACAAAAAGACTGATGCCACCGAGCGTTTTCCATTCTTATGGATCATCCACGACGAATTCGCCGAGTGGATGATGACAGCGAGCTACGCTGACGCCGTTTCCAATATCGTCAGCAGATTAGGCGTGAAAGCGCGAGCCGCCGGTATTTCCCTCGTCTTTGCTGCTCAACGACCTGATGCGAACGTGATGCCAATGCAGCTTCGGTCGAACCTAGGAAATCGCCTCGTCTTGCGCGTTGACGGAGAAGGTACTTCCGAAATCGCGCTCGGCGAAAAGGGTGCCGAGCGATTACTTGGGAAAGGACACCTCGCGGCAAAATTGGAAGGCGAAGCGCAGATCGTATTTGGGCAGGTTCCATTCGTGGAAGATAGCTTCATTTCCTCAGTCGTTGGTGCGCTGGGTAGCACAACGTGACGCGCGTCGTTGTCTCGGTTGTGAAGTGCGTCACGGAATCGCCGCAGATACAAAACCCTTGGTTGGGGCCGAGTCTCGCGAAGGCTCAATGACACATCGTGCAGTCCGGGAGACATTTTAGGCGGCGTGCTTAACATTATTCAATGACTATATTGACTGTCTGTGTATGTGTTATTTTATTACTGACGTTCATTGAACACTAGGCTCTGGAAGTCGTCATCATAACTGGGGACGTGTGGCTTGTATGGTGTCCGACGACAATGAAAGTCTGTGTCCGCGCAATGAGTAACCAGTTGATCGAAGGTACTCCGCCCATTGAGAATCTGAGAACCTAACCTCAGGAGATGGTAACACGCCTGCTTTGGCCATCTGCTTTGACAGTTTCGCGAACAGCGCCCTCCGCGGATGCTCTGCCGGCAGGAACTCATCCTTGCGGAATAAGAGCGGCGGGTCTGTCCATTCTGAATAGTCAAACAAGTCGATGTTCAACGAACGCAGCGAAACCTTCACTCGCAACTGAAGAGCCGGGAAGGGATCCGTATCGAAGTCGGGATAGGCGATGTAAGAGACCTTCCCTGACAATCGGTGAAGCTTGATCAGGTTTGCTCCCTCGATGTTCCCGACTAAGGCTCGAGCGCAGCCTTCGTAGATTCGGAGTAGTGGCTCAAGGGAATCCAATGCACTTTCATGGACTGTCAATGCATTGTCGACAAGCTGCCCCACTGTGGCCCGCTGGCAGGCCGCGTCAATCGCCGTTGCATTGCCTGCAAGAAACAGCAATTCGTCTGCCTTCTCGCACGCGGAAGAGTAGCTCCCCATAAAGGCCTTGATATCCCTTTGTACGGTCAATGGGAGTTTGGCAATCGGTGGACGCCTACGAAATCTTGCCAATGCTAGGTAGACAAGAAGATCCTCCGTTCTTCGCTGTGCAATCTGCTTCCACGGCTCTTCATCTGTCACTCTCTGGACAAGGCGGAAGGCCTTCAACAGCGATCCGAATCGCGCTTCAATCGCCTGCGCTTCTGGCAATTCATCTCGACCGGGAATTCGCCCAAATTGCGTCAGTGACACCATAAATGGTTCAAGCACGTCCTTGTTCTGCTCAAACAACAACTCTGAGAGTCGTCCCTGAGGAACTGTCAGGCGACGATGGTATTTGTTGGCAACAAATTGCTGTTTGGACTCTTCATTCTTGAAGATGTAGAAAACGCCTGGTGCCGCCGAAAGGGCGTCGGCTTCCAAAACCGTTTGCAGATAATCTCGCAGCTCGTATTGGTTGTAATACTTCTGAAATGTCCCGCGAGACGTCACAATGCCGTCGCCATGAACTGCATGGACCGTTTCCGGAGCTGCAAATTTCACTTGGGCAGCGACTGACAAGACGGTGTTGCAAAGTTCCCAGGCTCTCTGAATAACCTGCTGTCGCTCCTGCGGATCCTCGATCACGTTGATCACGTATCCAAGATTTACAACATCGGCCTGATTCCGGTCGCCACCTGGTCGGTGAACCGGATCCCAACCGGACGAGGGGACATCCATGTCGGACAGCATTGCGATGTCCTGACCATGACCACATCCATAGTCAAAAAACGTCCGACTGCTATCGAGTAGCCCGTCCCGCAGCAAGCACTTTACCGGCAGCGAGAAACTCTGCCGCTTGATCGCAGTCTTGTGACGTGCGATCGTCGACGTTTTTGGCTGCTCGCTCATTATGGCCGAACTCACATTGAATAAGGATTCGTTGGATTCGAAATCTAATCAACCAGCAATAGTTCGTCCAAACCGAACACAGTCGTGAGTACGAGTGAACCCGCAGCGAAAAACGTCTCGGGGACAGCCCTCGAATCCATGACCGAATCCGAGTACTTTGGGCCTACGAGTTTCCAGGATTTCTCAAAGCGACACGGGTACAACGGAAGCCGAAAATCATGCGAGCTGATCTTCGAAGGGCGCAGGACAGCAATTGCCGCTCATCAGGGAGTCCTTCCGAGTCCGTCGAACAGTTCCTAACCTACGTCCATGCAGCGACCTCAATTACCAAAGAGAAGCGCACGCTTCGTAGTCGGCAAGGAGATTGGCGGGGCGGTCTACGTCCATCGGCAGTATGAATCACTCCTGCCTGAATCTATTCGGAAGGCCAAGGCCGCTCTTCCCTGCACGTTCACATACACGATCGTCAAGTATGTGATGTCTGACGAAACTGTGTCATTTATTCAGTCAGAGGACTTTGATCGATCCAGTGAACCAATCGTCGGAGACCTCTACACCATCAAGAGCAATGGCTCGGTGTCTTTCCGCCACAAGGCCGCTGATCCATGGATTTATCATCACAAATGGCTATTCGTCGCCGATGACTACAAAGGCTTCGACGTCGAAGCGTCAAAGGCTCGTTCCCGCCAATGGCTTGACCTCGACAACATCGACTTCCGTCGAATTGGAAAAGAGAGTTATTGGGAGAAACACGTTGTGCCAAGGTTGGTTGCTGACATCGTTCGTCAGGAAGAAAATGAACGTGTGTGATTTCCCAACTGGCTTGACTTGAGAAGGTTTGGCAAGAGCCCTTCATCGGTAAGGCAGATGCCCAGAATGGGCAGCCAACGGAAATTGACTGACTCGTTCGTGAATCACGACGTGGATCATGCCCGTATCGCCGCAAACTGTTCACGACCTGCGCCGCCAATGGAAACCCCACAAAGAACGGCTGGCGATCGAACGCAGCGAGCATCCAACCTCGATTCGCTTTCATCGAGCGTGCAGTTGGATGAGCGAAGTCGAACTGCTTGATCCGGTTCGCCACGCCGACCAAATGCTTCTCCACCAGTGGATCGCGTTCAACGCGCTCTACGGCCGATGGGATCAAACCGCTCTTGAACCCGCTGCCGATCGCAGAAGTTGGCAAGCGTTCCTTGGGCAAATCCATGCGCTGGATCGCTCATGCCATCTTGTTTCCGTTCTCCAAGAACACAAGCCACTCGTTCTCTGCATCTTGGAAGACGAATACCTCAACCAATACTTCTGGCAAGACCCGTCCGCGAAGTCCGCCGGCAGAGCACGAAACGGCCGGCACAAGGCGCAAAGTTGGTATGTCGAGGGCCGCTGGCTCAACATCCTGGAGCAACTCGTCACCCGAATCTATTTGCTCCGCTGCCAACTCACCCACGGTGCCGCCACCTGCGGCAGCCGCCTGAACCGCGCGACTTTGAAACACTGTCTCACCATGATGGGCTGGCTGCTCCCCGCCATCCTTCAAGTCTGGATCGACCACGGCTCCGACGAAGACTGGGGACCAATGTGCTATCCGCCGGTGACGTCCAGCATGCAAGCGCAAAGAACTCACTGACCACCTGCGCCGTCAACCACTGAAATCGCTGCCGAGGAACAAGCCATGAGAGCATTCGTCTTGAGCATCATGCTCGTCGCGTTTGGCTGGAGCGTGCCACGCGAAACGCTGGGCCAGTCCAAGAAGAAATCCGCTGCCGACAAAACGGAGCGACTTGAAAAACTCGACGCGAATGGCGATAGCAAGATTTCTCGCGATGAAGTGTCGGAGACGGCGTGGAAGCGGATCGCCGCTCACGACACGAACGGTGACGGCGTGCTGTCCGGCGAGGAACTCGATTCGCTGAAAGGCAAGGCGAGCGAAACTCGGCGACCGGGTGGCGCGACGTCGGCCTTTGAGGTCCGCGAGTTTCAGGCGTCGAACAAGCAGACGTTGCGGTACAGCCTCTTCACACCGAAAAACGTCGCCGCCGGTGAGAAGCTGCCGCTGGTGCTCTGCCTTCACGGAGCAGGCGGCAACACCGAGGCCGCCAAAGTTTTGGCCGCGCCCGAACATCAAAAAAAGCATCCGTGTTTCATCATGGCTCCGGCTTGCGAGACGAAGCAGAGTCGCTGGGTGATCGGCAAGTTTCGGAACAATCCGGACCAGCGAGCGGTCGAACCGGAATTGATTCACGCTCTCGACGCCCTGCTGCACGACGCGGCGATCGATCCCGACCGGGTCTATCTCACGGGACAGTCGATGGGCGGCCTGGGACCTTGGGGCTTGATCGTCATTCATCCCGATCGCTTCGCTGCCGCCGTCCCAGTGTGCGGAACTTGGGAACCCAGTGACGCGGCGAAGATCGCCAAGGTGCCGGTGTGGGCATTTCACGGAGCCAAAGATCCCACCGTGCCGGTCGAAGGCTCACGGCGCATGATCGAAGCGTTGAAGGTGGCGGGCGGCTCGCCGCAGTACACCGAATATCCCGACGTTGGACACGGAAGTTGGAGCGCCGCCTACGCGACGCCGGAAATGTGGGACTGGATGTTTCAACAACGACGACCACGCGCCTCCAACAAGTAATCTTCGTGCTCGACGTGAATGGCGACCGTCGGGCGATCACGCTTGGAGTTCGTGGCCGCTCGCGTCATTTACATCCGAGACTTTGACGCTGGATCGTTGGAGGTATTCGGACAAACGCCAATCAACAATTTCGCGAACCAAATCTCGAAAGACGTCGCTCGACTCAGCCGCCAACTCGAATGTCGTGCGAAACGTGAAGCCGTCGAACGCGAAAAAGGATCGCCCACTCATCCCCTTGCCACCGACCCATGCCTCAATCGGATTCACTTCGATCAGTTTTTGGAGTCTCACTTGATCGTTGACCGACTCACCGACATCGCGACGCAATACGGCCGATCGCTGGGCGAGATGTTGAAACTTTGCGGTCAGGTCGCCAATGGAAATCTCGCCGGGCAGATCACCCTCTTGGAGCATGGCCATGAGGGTGAGCATCTTGAAGCTACGAGACATCTGCGTGCGTTCGAGCAATTCCAAAAACTCGCTCGCTTGATCGAACGCTTGCTGCTGAGATTCCGAGAGGTCGCCCATTGCACCGACAAATCGAAACCATGATCCGTGGCTTTTCCGAAGCAAACGCGGGTTGTAGCCAGCGTGAAACAACTCCGATGCAGTGGGTCTTGTTCCCTGTCTCTCGCGAAAGTCCTCGTAAAAAAGCCGAACGTCTTCGTTCGACATCAGAAACAGAGCGCCGGGCAGAATGTTGCCATCGGCATCTTTCGGACTGTCGCCTTGCGCTTGTCGAAATCGGCGACTCAGCAGCGATTTCAGAATGTTGACCGTCTCAAGGTCGTATGTGACTTCGCAACCGGGAGGGAGTTCGACTTCCTTTTCCCACAAGCGGCTCAGTGCGCCGGCCAACTCCCTGTCACTGGGGCCGAGTTCCGAAACAGGCTGGAGCAATGTCCTGGCTTTGACGAGAAACGTGCGATGATTGCCAATGTAGTCGATCACGGTGAGATGCGTTTTCTGGTCGGAGAGGCGCAGCCCCCGTCCAAACTGCTGTGTCCAAATTACGCTCGACTCGGTGGGACGAAGCATGAGGATCGTGTCCACATTCGGCAGGTCAACGCCTTCATTGAACATGTCCACGGCGAAAAGGACGTCAAGATTGCCGCTTTCGAGCGCGGCCAATGAATCGGCACGCGGTGCGGATGACTCTCCTGAATGAACGGCTGCGGCACGCAGTCCGGCATTGCGAAAATAGTCCGCCATAAATTCGGCGTGGCGTTGTGAGCAACAGAAACCCAATGTCCGCGTTCCGGCAAGTCGGCGGTATTGTTCCAGCGCGTTCGCCGCTCGCGATTGAGTCGCGACGGCTTTCGTC
>CAMDEA010000140.1 GCA_945893045.1 Planctomyces sp. SH-PL62 | reverse complement strand
GTCACCGGGGGGCTGACGCCACCCCGCTCGCCAAGAATGGGGGAGCGCGGGTCGCCGTGCGATGTTTATCCGCCGGCGCGACGATCTCCTTGGCGGCGATCGGCACCCAAATGCGGCTGATCCGACACGTTGGATTCTAAGAAGCGAGCCAACTTGTAGAAGTCGCTCTCTTTGCGAATGAAGCGAACCAGGGTCTTGAGCGTGGCCTGATCGACCAGCTCCTCGAACGGCACATACTTGAGATCGAATTGGCCTTCGACCGAGACCATCACGCCGTTGAGACCTTCCTCGACCAGGGCACGGTACGCTCCGACGCCGAGCTGGCTGCCGAGAATGACGTCGTACGCCTGCGGACGCGCGCAACGAGTCTCGTAACCGAGTTGCACACCGTTAATCTTCCGCTTCTTGCCGGTCTGGTCCTGATACATCTTCGACGCATGCTTGGCGATGCGTTTGCCGAGATCGACGGACGACGATGAAATGTGGCCGAACGGATCGCGTTCGATCTCGATGCCTCCCAGCAGGCTCTCCGGGTAGAACTCGGCCAAGCCTTCGGCGATGACGATGACGCCAAATTCCTTCCCTTCGTGTTCCTCGCGGTGGCGCATCAGTGCGACCAGCCTCTCGACGAACGCTTCGACTTTCATGACCTTCCGAGTTTCCTTCTGGCCGGAGACTTTGTTGACGACTTCTTCGGTGGTCAGCATGTCTTCGGTGAGGTCTTCCATGCTGATGACGAGGCTCGCTTCGCCGGCGATCGCCGCTCCGTAGGCCAACCAGCCGGCACCGCGGCCCATCGACTCGACGATGTAATAGGCGCGAACCGCTTCGGCGTCCGCCAGCAGGTTGCGAATCTCCGCCGCCATCGTTTCCACGGCGCTGAAGTAGCCGAACGTGAAGTCGATGCCGAAGTAATCGTTGTCGATCGTCTTGGGGACATGCACGACCGGAATTCTCTTGCTGCCGGCCGGCAAGGTGTCTTGAAACAGCTTCATTTTGTTGGCGGTTCGCATGGTGTCGTCGCCACCAATCGAAATCAGAGCGTCGACCTCAATCGAGCAGAGTGCCTCGTACACAGTCCTGAGTTTCGCGGTCTTCTTGGCGTCCTTCAGATCGTCGGGGTGATCGACCCCTTTGCCGGGATTCGCGCGGGCCGTGCCGATCAAGATGCCGCCCGTGTTCCGAGTGCGACGCAGCGTGGCCGAGTCGAGTTTGAGATAGTCGCGGCCCACTTTCAGAGGCTGAGCCGGATCGAAGTCCACCAGGTGGGAATAGCCGTTCTTCATACCGATGGCTTCGATGCCGTTTTTGTTGAACGCCGCCGCGCACGTCGAGATGACCGCATTGGCGGCCGGAGCTGGTCCGCCGGAAAACAACATGGCGACTTTGCGGATCGTGGACTTCGAGGTGTCGGACATTGTGTAACTCCTGAGCCGAAAGGTGACTGGGTGAGAGGTGCTGGAGGCCGTTCGCGATCGAGCACGGCGGAGGGATTGTGGTCAGGCTCAATCACATGAGCAAGTTCCGCACACAGAACGGCTACACCCGGATTGACCTGTTTTCAACGGAGCGCGTATCAATCCTGTCCACGAGCCGCTTCCTTTTGGAGCGGGGTCGTAATTACTTCCCGATGCCGCCGAACTCGTGAGAGTTCGGACCGAAGTCTCACGACTTCGGCGACGAAACTGATTGTGCATGGACGCTTCACCGACGATCCCCCAACGCCCGCGACTCTCCTTCGGCAAACGCTGTGTGTTTGCCGTCGTTCCTGTGTTCGTGTTGTTGATGCTGGTGGAATTCACGGTTCGCTGTTTCGTTTCGGAATCGACCGTCGCCAAACGCTTCGAGCAGATCGAGCAGATCATCGTGTTTCTCGGCAACGAGCCGGGGCAGAGCCTGTTTGAGCCAGACTCCCGTTGTTACTGGCGGCTGAAGCCAAACGTCGTCGCACCGGCCGAACGGGGCAACTGGTGGGGCGGGGTCATGTCCAACAGCCAGCGAATGCGCAGCCGCGAGGTCTCGGTCAGCGAGGCTGACGACCGTCTCCGAGTCTTGTGCTTCGGCGACAGCACGACGTTCGCTTTTGGCGTGGACTTCGCCGACGCTTGGCCGAATCAGTTGCAGGTGCTGCTGGATCAACCAACGTCTCTCCAGGCGAGCGGGGCGGCGTCAGCCCCCCGGTCTGGCCGTGGAGGAACCGGGGGGCTGACGCCGCCCCGCTCGCCAGAGCATGTGAGCGACGTCGAAGTGCTCAATGCCGGCATCCCCGGCCACACAAGCTATCAAGGACTACAACGCCTCGCGGCCGATTTGGAGAAGTGGCATCCGCATCTGACGGTCATCACGTTCGGCAACAACGACGGCTGGAGATGGGACGGACTCGCCGACAAAGAACACGCGCTGCCGACCAGAAATCGTGTGACCGCATGGATGAATCACAGCCGCGCATTGTCCTGGCTGTGCTCAAGTCGAATGCAGTCAACTCGGCAGCAGGCGACTCAAGACGAATCTCGTTGGGCCGAACAGGCGACTTGGAATTACTTCGATCCGAACACGAACTGGACTCCGCGAGTCAGTCTCGAAGACTTCTCCGACAACCTGCACGCGATGATTGATCTGTGCCGGCGGCACGGCAGCGAAGTGGTCCTTATCGTCTGGCCCGATCAGCGGCAGTTGTTGAATCAGCCGACGTGGCGTCTGCCGTATCAAGCCGCGACTCGGCAAGTGGCGGAGGAAACCGGCGTCGCCTGCGTCGATCTCGTGCCGCCGTTCGAGTCGTCTGGCCGCTGGGGAGTGGACCGCTTCCTGCCGCGCGATGTGATCCACGTCGATCGTGCTGGCAACCGGTTAGTTGCGAAGGCGCTCGCTCCGTATGTCCGCCGTTTGAGTTCCAAGAACTCGCGGATCGCTGCGCCGCTCGCGGACTGAGTGCGATTTGGAAGTCGCAGTCGCCACCGATAGACTCGCGGCGACTTGGGGAGGAACGTGACGCGCTGGCGACTATAGCCGTGATTGCCGGTTGGCAGAGGATGATTCAACGTGGGATTGCTGATCGGAATGGACGAAGCCGGATATGGTCCGAATCTCGGCCCGCTGGTCGTGACGGTCACGGTTTGGGAGGTGCCCGGTTCGCCGCGTGACTTTGATCTGTGGGCCGCGATGGCCGAGGTTGCTTCGGAGTCGCCGAGCAAAGATCCGCTGAAGTTGCAGATTGCTGACTCGAAGCAGGTGTATTCGCCGGGTAAGGGCTTGGCGGTGTTGGAGAAGTCGGTGCTCAGCGCTCTGCGGATGATCGGGCGTGTGCCCAGCTCGCTGGCGGAATTGAAGGAGGATTTGAAATTTCAAATTTCAGATTTCAAATCTCAAATTTCAAATCTCAAATCTGAGAGCACACTGCCGCCGTGGCTTGCTGATCGCGAACTTTCTCTGCCGTCCGAAGTGGAGGGGGCGTTGATCGACGACCTCGCAACGAAATGGCTCGGATGCTGTCGCCGTGCCGGTGTCACCCTCAAGGCGATCCGCAGCGAAATCGTGCAGCCAGAACGATTCAACGCACTCGTGCGCGAGTACGACAACAAGGCACTCGCGCTGTCACGGACCAGTTTGAATCTGTTGCGTTCCGTCTGGAACCCGGATAACGAGCAGCCGACGCTCGTGATCTGCGACAAGCACGGCGGCCGGAACCGTTACGACGATCTGCTGGCCGAGGTGCTCGACGACCGCATGGTCTTCGCGATCGGCGAGTCGCGGGAGCGGAGCGTGTATCGAGTCGGCTCGACCGAACTGCGGTTTCAGATGAAGGCCGAAGCCAACTTCCCGGTCGCTCTGGCCTCGCTGGTTTGCAAATACGTGCGCGAGTTGTCGATGCACGTCTTCAACCAGTATTGGGCCGAGCAAGTCCCCGGCCTCAAGCCGACCGCTGGCTATCCGGTCGATGCGGTTCGTTTCAAGCGAGACATCGCCGAGGCTCAGACACGTTTGGGAGTCGCCGACGATATGATGTGGCGCGAACGTTGATCCTCCTCCGCCATTCCCTTCGAGTTTTGGCATGTCCGCTCACCTGGACTTCGATGGTTTTGTCGCAGCCGCCGCCCGGTTTCAGCGGGATCTCTCACGAGTGCTGTGGGAACTGTTGATCTTGTTGACGGTGTATCTTGGCAGCCTGTGGGGATTGGCCGAAGCATTTGAGATTTCCAAAGAGCCGCCCGAGGTGATGACCCCCAAACGAATCTGGGGGCTGGTGGTGATGGCGGCCGGCGGCTTCGGCGTCGTGGTTTATTTGTGTGTCCGGCTGGGACGTGGTTCCTCCCGTCCTGGAACAGCTTGCCCGCATTGCTCGGCACCTTTGCTCGGTGGCCACAGCACATCACTCGCGATTGCGACGAAGCATTGCCCTCGTTGCCACAAAGCACTGTTCGAGCCGTCAGCCGCTGAAGACGCTGCGACCTCAGTCACCGTCAACGTGACGGAAGTTGCCGACTCGAAACTCATCACGCGCGAGCAACTCAAAGCAGCCGACATCGCCTGTCGGCGTTCGTTTTTCAAATACGTCGGAGTCTCAACGGCTTTGGCG
The DNA here is from genome assembly GCA_945893045.1 of Planctomyces sp. SH-PL62. Lineage (GTDB taxonomy): Bacteria > Planctomycetota > Planctomycetia > Planctomycetales > Planctomycetaceae > SXKJ01. The sequence continues at coordinate 16,117 of CAMDEA010000140.1, read as the reverse complement.
GTGGCTTATGGAGCCGTTGCGGCAACCGTTGTGTTTTTGTTTCGGCAACGAATTGAAGACACAGCCGGTGAGGTTCTGGCTCCGTTTCTCAAGCTGCTTGCGGTGTTTCCAACTTTTGTCTTGGCGTTCTGGGGCATTGTGGTGGCGCTGCGAAAATCGGAGCGTGCACATTCGCCTCGGTGCCCCGGCTGTCACGAACAGCTTGGCCACGTTGCATTGCTGATGGTCACGGGCGCTTGTTCTCACTGTGGTCAGCGAGTGCTCAGCGACGCTTTGATGCTGGTGCCTTTCGCGACGGACACGGAGTCGCCGTGGGTGCTCATGGATCGCCAGCAGTTCCGCGAGGACTCGCGAAGACTGCACCGGCGCATGCCGCTCGCGTGCTTGGCCGGTTTTGTGGCAGGGGCTGGTTGGTTTGGTATCTGGGTGGCGGCGGCGAAATTCTTGCAAGTGGATTTTCGAGGGAGTGTCGGCGAGCATCCGATCCTCTTGATTTTGATGATTCCCGCACCCGTCTTGCAGATTGGGACTGTGTGGTTGGTTTCCACCCGGCTGCAACGGCGGCTCGCCTGCCCGCATTGCCACGAGTCATTACTGCATGGTCACTGGCTCGTGCTCGCCACCGGTTGTTGCACGCATTGCGGACGACAGGTGCTGCATTCGGAATAACCCGCGAACTCCGATAACGAGCCGACGTAACGAAAGCAATGTGATGTCTCCGCCCTCCGACCAGCCTCCCTCGCGTCGCGACTTTCTTGCAGGCCGCGCTTTGCGCGACGAAATCGTCGCCGTTGGCCAAGCAGCGGGTGAGGCGATTCTCCGCGAGGGAGAAGAGTCGCGGTGTGAGCCAAACAGCGGTGCGACAATCCGGCTGGCAACATCGGCGATGGCGACGGATTTCGCGGTCATCCTGAACGAAGCGCTGCCAGACGATCCCCGCCAGCCGTTACGCTGGGCGAGCGAGGCGCTCGACTTGGTTCATCTGCTCGAAGATCAGATGAGCGTTTATCGGCCGCACACGGAATTGTCGCAACTCAATCGAGTCGCGGCGTCGCGTCGCATACAGGTCGAAGAGCGGTTGTTCGAGTTGTTGTGTCTCGCGCGGGACATTTCGCTCGAAACCGAAGGCTGTTTCGATCCCACGTCAGGGCAATTGATTGCCTTGTGGCGGCAGTGCCGAAAGGAAGTGCGGTTGCCGACCGAGGCTGAGATCGCGGAGCGGCTTGCTCTGGTCGGAATGCGGCATGTGTTCTTTGAGGCGGACTGCTCGATTTCATTTGACCGAGACAGCGTCGAACTCAACCTCGGCAGCATCGGCAAGGGGTATGCGCTCGACCGAGCGGCGGAGATCTTGCTGGAACACGAACTTACCGAATGGCTGCTTCAAGGCGGGCACAGCAGCGTGATCGCGCGAGGCGGGCACAATGGACTGCCCGGCTGGCCGGTTGGGTTGCGGAATCCGCTGTTGCCGCAGCGGCGACTCGGCACGATTTTGCTGTGCGATCAAGCGCTCGCGACGAGCGGCACGGCGGTGCAGCATTTCCGTTTCGAGGGGCAGCGCTACGGCCACATTATCGACCCGCGCACCGGTTGGCCGACGGAAAACATGCTGTCTGTGACGGTTCTCGCACCGACCGCCGCCGAAGCCGATGCACTCTCGACCGCGTTCTTCGTCGGGGGAGTCGAAATCGCTCAGCGCTATTGCTCTAATCACCGATCCGTTTCTGCCTTGCTGATCCCGCCACCGGTGGGTGGTCAGCGGCTCGAACCCGTAAACCTCGGCATCCCGCCGGAACAGATCTTTTGGAATGACGAATGACTGACTCGAAAAAACTTTGTTGCGTCTCCATCACGCTGATCGTGCTGCTGCGGCTCTCGATCGGCTGGCAATTCCTGTACGAGGGGCTGTGGAAGATCAACACGCTCAGCACACCGACCCCGTGGTCGGCCGAGGGGTATCTCAAGAATGCGCAGGGACCGTTGCGGAATACGTTCCGCAATATGACCGGCGATCCGAACGATCTGGACTGGCTCGACAAGCAGAAGGTCGCGGACAAGTGGGACGACTGGTCGTCGCGGTTCGCCGCTCACTACCAGATGGACGACAAACAACAAGCCGATCTGTCGAAGTTGCTGAACGGCGCGGCGGACTATCGCGTCGAGTTGGCCGCACTGCCGGAGGGAGTCACGATCCCGAAAGAATTGGCAAAAGCCGCGAAGTTCGATGCGAAGGCCAAGCGGCTGATCTGTCCCGGCGATTGGCGAATGCTCGCAAAGGAGCGTGAGGCGTTGCTCGCGCTGGCGAAGGTTGACGAGGATGCGCCGGAGGCTCAGCAAAAGTCGGTGAAGGCATACCGTGGCGCGGTGCTGGCGTTGTACAACCGCGCGACCGATCCCAAGTCGATGAGCCTCAAGGATCGGCTGGCCGTCGCGATCGTCGGCAACAACGCCGCGACCGATCCCTCCGTGACCGAACGAACCTTCGCTCTGTTTGGCAATCCGCCGCGCGACGTGAAGGTCTATCACGAGAAGATCGCCGAGTACGACGCGAACCTCGCCAAAGCCAAGCAGCAATCGGCGATGCACTTTCCGCAGGAGCACCTCCAAAAACAGTGGAACGAACTGCAACAGCTCCGAGGCAAACTGGTCGGCCCGGTGAAAGCGTTGGAGGCCGAACTGAAAGTCTCCGCGCAAAAACTGCTGACGGGCGAACAACTTGCCCGCGGCCCGGTGCGGCTCCCTTCCACGCCAGTGGACCGCATCAATCAGCAAACCATCTGGGGCCTGACGATCCTCGGCGTGTTGCTGCTCGTCGGGCTCGGATCACGTTTCGCCGCGATCGGCGGAGCAGTCATGCTGACAATGTTCTACCTCGCGATGCCCCCATGGCCCGGAGTCCCGGAAGCCCCCGGCCCGGAGCACAGCTTCATCGTCAACAAGAACTTCATCGAGGTCATGGCCCTGCTCGCCATCGCCGCGCTCCCGACCGGCCAATGGTTCGGCCTCGACCGCCTGTGCTCGAAGTTCTGCTGCCGAAAGAAGTGCTGTGGCGGATCGGGATGCTCGACGGCACCAACAATGGTTGACGTTGGCAAGTCCTGAGAAAATGCCGTTCGTGACCGCTCAGCAGCGAAGACAAACCTTTCAATGTTTCGCGTTCATGCCGACAATCATTCAACAAGACGGTTTCAAGATTCGAATTTTCGTGGACGATCACGAACCACCGCATGTTCATGCTCGAAACGACAAGGCGCTGGTGGTGATTAACTTGGCGGTCGGGGACGGCCAAATCCCAACCATTCGCACGGTCAAACATGCGTCCGCGGAATTGCAGCGGTCGGCGTTGCGAGTGGTGACTGAGCACAACAGTTTACTCTTGGAACACTGGAGACAAATTCATGGCTAAGAAGCCGACGAGCGCCAAGACAGTCCGGTGGGGTCAGTTCGTCCTGACCGAAGCGGAGATCGCACGGCAAATCACCGAGGCCACTCGGCGCGGCGCGGAAGAACTGCTCACCGAACCATTGGCCACTTCGGCTCGCTTTGATCGACCGTCCCGATGTGTCGTGATCGAACTGAATAAAGGCAGCACGCTCTGTGTCCCAGTCGATCTGCTGCAAGGCCTGACCGGAGCCTCGCTCAAAGACCTCGCGCGAATCGAGATTCCCAACCCAGGTTGCGAGATCGAATGGCCGACACTCGATCAACAATTCACGATCCAAGGCTTGCTCGCAGGACGTTTCGGAACGCGACGGTGGATGGAAGATCTTGCTCGGGGCGGCCAATTGACCAAACCCAAACTCTCGCCGAAAATTAGTGCCAATCGACTCACTGAAAGGAAAGGGCGGCGGATTCGCAAAACGACGGCCGCCGCCAACGCCTGACACGTTTCTATCGCCACGATATTTGCAAAAGCTCAAGACAATTGACAAAGGACAAAATCATGCAACTCACACCAGAACAAAAACAGCTTGGCAAGGACAACTTCAACGAGGCGGTCGGGTACAGCCGGCGTGACTGGCTCAAAGGGGCCGCTGCGGCCGGGACGGGGCTTGGCGCGTTTTACTTCGGCTATGAAAAGCTGAAAGGAGAGCGTGTTCGAGTCGGCTTCATCGGCAGCGGCGATGAAGGATCGGTGCTGCTGACTCAGCATCCGCCGGAATACATGGAGATCGTCGCGGTCGCCGACATTCGCCCGACCAACCTCGAACGGGCGAAGCACGGCGATGGGAACGAGGACCGTGTGGGCTTGATCAAGAAGCTCGGCGAGAAGACCGCGTTGACGAAGATCAAATACTACAGCGACTACCGCGAGTTGCTCGCCCGTCCGGACATCGAGGCGGTGGTAATCGCGACGCCGTTGATCTCGCACCACACGTTGGCCATTGAGGCCATGCAGGCTGGCAAGCACGTCCTGTGCGAGAAGCTGATGGCCAAGACCGTCACCGATTGCAAGTCGATGATCAAGGCCGCGAAGGACACCGGCAAGCTGTTGGCGGTCGGACATCAGCGGCACTACAGCGTGCTGTACGACAACGCTTACAGCATCATCAAGATGGGACTGCTCGGCGACATCAAGCACATTCGCGCTCAGTGGCATCGCAACAATAGCTTCCCCGGCCGCGACTCGTGGAATAAGAAGGTCGATCCGAAAGACCTCGCGGCACTCAAGGACAAGAACGAGTACCTCAAGGGCTTCGGCTTCGATGACGTCGAGCATCTCGTCAACTGGCGCGTCTACAACGCCACGGGCGGTGGCTTGATGGCGGAGCTTGGCAGCCATCAGCTTGACGCCAGCAGCATTTTCCTCGGAAAGGTGAAGGCGCTCGCGTGCAGCGGTTATGGAGGGAAGAATTTTTACGGTGTGAAGGGCGTCGGCTCGAAGGACAAGCAAGAGGACAAGCGCGAGATCGACGATCACGTCTACGTCACCTTCGAGTTCCCCGGCCCGCACTACGAAGAGGATCACAACGATGTCGCGATCGTGACGTACTCATCGCTGAGCACGAATCGCCTGGAACCTTACGGCGAGCAAGTCATGGGGAGCCGCGGCACGCTGGTCGTGCAAACCGAGCAGCAAGCGCTGCTCTTCAAGGAAGCCAGCCCGGAAACCGGCGGCGGCGGCGTCGAGCAACGGCTGTACGTCATCAACGGCAACGACAGCGGCCCGGTGCTCTCCGCCAGCGCGAGCCTCGCCCCCACCGCCGGAGCCGCCGCGGCCGGAGCGACCGTCGAGAAGATCAGCCGCGGCTACACCGAAGAGATGGAGCACTTCTGTCATTGCATCCGCAACAACATCCACGCCCCGCCCAAAGACGGCGGACTGCGCTGCAACGGCACCGTCGCGATGGCCGACGCCATCATGGCTCTGACCTCGAACCTCGCGATGAAGCACAAGAAGCGGATCGTCTTCAAACCCGAATGGTTCGATCCGGAAAACCCGGCCGCGCCGGAGACAGACAAGGACGTGATCGGCTAGTCGAACCGAATCAACCATGAAGAAGCCGACCGTCTATCTGGACACGAACGTCATCTCGCTACTGCACTATGACGGTCGCGATCTCAACGCTTTGTCAAAGCGAATGGCTACTCGCGATTGGTGGGAGTCGGAGAGTCGCCACTTTGATTTGTGGAGTTCATTCGTGACCGAGAACGAACTCGCCGATGGTGTGTATCGGCATCAACAGCCGAGCCTGCGGTTTATTAGGCGATTGAAATATAAACCGGTCGTGGCGGAATCACGCCGTCTGGCGCTGGCCTTCATGGACGCTGGTGTGATTCCGCCAAACAAACTCGGCGATGCTTTGCAACTGGCCTTGGCGTGCGTTCACAGTTTGGATTACCTACTGACTTGGAATTACTCGCATTTGGCCAATTTGGTCACCCAAGAGCGCGGTGCGACAATCGTCTCCAAATGGGGATTCCGGATGCCACTCTTGGTGTCACCAGATTCGATCCCTCGTGCCAATCTCGGACAACCAATTCGGAGACCAAAACATGATTGATCCCGTGACCGAGAAAATCTGGCGTGTTCGCGAAAGTCTCATCGAGCGGGCCGGCGGGTTCGACGCCTATTTCGATCAATTGATGAAGCTCGACCGCAAGCGATTGACAACCGAGGCGGCAAAGAAGAAGTCAAAGCGTTCGACGACAGCCAAGAAACGATCGGCGGCCAAGCCGTCGAAATCCACAAAGTCCAACTGACAGCGATCGGGGGCGGCGATGAAGGGGATTCATGTTGGCTGGATTGTCGTCGCTTCTTGTCTGTGGTTTCTAACGCCGAAGTCGATCAGTGCTGCAGCCGAAACTGTTGTTCGAATCGAAACTCCGATGTCGCCGCCAGCCTGGGCGTTGCTCGAACGGGAGTTGTTCAAAGCCAACGCGATCGCGTGCCAGGAGTTTTTTCAGCGGTACTTCGACGAGCGCGGCTATCTCGAATGCGTCGAGCGTTGGGGTGGGGATGACGGGCCGGATGATGCGATTGAGAATTTGCAGGACTGGCCGACGCTGCACATGCTCGGCGGGCCGGATGTCGTGCGGGACATGGTGGCCAAGGCTTGGGAGGGACATCTCCGGCAGTTCACGGCGGCGAAGACGAAGGAAGTCGAGTTCGCTCGTGACGGTATGTACTACCGCGAGTTTCCGGTGATGATGGACTGGCTGCACAACGGCGAAGGCTTGTGCGTTTTCAATTTGATGGGACTATCGGCTCCACATGCTCCGAAGTTTGCCGATCGAGTTCGCCGTTTCGCTGATTTCTATGTGCCGGCCGAGGACAACCCACTCAATCAGACGGCGTCGGCGAATTACGACTCGAAGTTGAAGTTGATGCGCAGCATGTTCAACGGCAGCCGAGGCCCGTTGCTCCGCAAGGCGACCGCTCTCGATTGGGCCGGCGATCCGATTGAGATCGAAGGCCGCTTCAAACCGGGGCATGGCGAGCGGACGTTTGCCGAGATGCTCAAGCACTTCGAGGAGTACACCGACACGCTCGGCGATCATCCGCAGAACTTGTTGGCGACGGCACTGGCATTCAATGCGTTTGCGCTGACTCACGAGGAGAAATACAAACGCTGGGTGCTGGAGTACGTCGATGCGTGGTGCGAACGAGCCACCGCGAACAATGGCATTCTCCCGTCGAACGTCGGCCGTGATGGGAAGATCGGTGGCGAGGTCGGCGGCAAGTGGTACGGCGGCACATATGGCTGGGGCTTCACGGTGACTGATCCTGTCACCGGCCGGAAGGCGCATCGCAGCACGGTGCGGCTGAGTTTGACCGGCTTCGGCAACGCGCTGCTGCTGAGCGGCGATCAGAAATACGTTGATGTCTGGCGTCGGCAGATGGACGCGGTGAACTCGAACGCGAAAGTCGTGGATGGCAAGAAGCTGTACCCGCAGATGTTCGGCGATCAAGGTTGGTATGACTTTCAATCCTCGCCGTGGGAGCCGGGCCTTCTCGAAATCGCGTACTGGTCGATGCGTGACGATGATCTTGCGCGAGTCGCCGGCAACCCGTGGATCGCCTACCTGCAAGGCCGAGCACCGGCTTATGCCGAGTCCGCGCTGCGATCTGACCTGAATCGCATTCGTCAGCGAGTCGCCGCGATGCGACAGGACACGACGACTCCCGATACGCGGCTGTCCGATGATCCGATGAAGTTCAATCCTTGCTCGGTCGACAGCTTGGTTCATTTGGTGCTCGGCGGAATTGATCCCGGAAAGATCGGCTCGCCGCTGCACGCTCGACTGAGGTATTTCGATCCGCAGCACGGGCGTCCCGGATTGCCGGCCGACGTCGCGGCACTGGTCGATCGACTGACGGCCGACGAAGTCCGCGTCACGCTGGTCAACGTGCATCAGACCGAACCGCGAGCCGTGCTTGTGCAAGCCGGAGCCTACGGTGAGCATCAGATCGAATCGTTGACGCTCGACGGTCAATCGCGGCCGATCAACGATCGCCGAGTGGTCGTCCATCTGCCTCCCGGCTGCGGCGGAACGCTGACGCTGCGGATGAAGCGTTATCAAAATGTGGTCCGATTCGACTAAGAGTCGTTCCGAATTTGAAATCTAAGATTTGAGATTTGAGATGGGACGCTGGCCGAATCAACGACGTTCGCAATGGAGCACGTTTGGAATTATGTTCGTGCTCTTTCCGTTGCTGTGCTGGCTGGCGTGGTGGTTCGTGCGTCGCTGACAGGCTCAATCGAAACCGGCTTCAGGCAATTGGGCCGTTGTGGAAACCGGGCGTTCGCTGCGTTCTTTCAAGCCGCGCAGCACAACCAGCCAGAGCGTGCCGATGAGCACTCCGCTGACCACCAGCGCCCAGGCACCATCGCGGCGCAGCCGCGCAGCCAAGGCATCGACCGGACGCAGCACAGCGGACTTGCGCTCCTGCACGATCGCGAACCAACCGGTGTCGCCGACTCGGCAGAATGCCGCGAGCCACTCGCCGCCGTAGTCTCTCGGATTGAACTGCCCGACCGGATCGATGTAGTCGCGCATTTGAATGACCACGGGAGCTTCCGTGGGTTCACCGGAGGCGGGCGTGGGTCGCAATTGCGAGATGACCGCTTCCGACAATCGCAACTGACGCCCCTCGTCGTCCGTCACGCCGTCAAGGCGTTCTTCCGACATCCAGGGATGGTCGAGCAACCGCCAGTTGCGATCGTCAATCAGCACGATTTTGCGCGTGCGATCTCCGGCATCGTCGGCCTCCGCTTCGCGGCGATTCCCGGGCACATACGGAGACAGCAATTGCCCCAATTGCATGGAACGGCCCAGGACGCCGATCACGCGTTCGTGCGTTTCATCCCAGACGGGAACGGTCAGCGAGGCGACGTTTTGGCCGGTGGCTTGGCTCTTGTACGCCAGCGACAAGTGCGGCTTCGTGATCGGCTGCATTCCGGGCGGGACCGTGTCCCGTTCAAACTCACCCATTCCGTGAAAGTAGTCACGGTGCGACCAATTCTCGTCGAGCGTGCTGTCTTCTTGCGGCTCGCGCCAACGCTGGAAGCCACGCGCGTCGGTCAGAAACCAACTGCGATCGCGGTTGAGGCCCAATTGGTGCTGCATCGTGTCGGCACGAGACTTCGCCTGAGTCAACAACAAACGCAGATCATCGCGGTCGGACCAATCGCGGCTGGCAGCGGCCTTGATGGCGCTTTGAAGATCGGGATCGATGGCGAACTCTTCCAGCTCGGCGGTGCGTTTCTCCAGTTCGCGAGCGACGCTGCGCGCGAGAATTTCCACAGTCAGCACGTCGCTCTCCAACGCTCGCGTCGTGACGTTGTCCGCTGCTGAGCCTACGGCGTCGCGCATTGACGCGAGATAAAACAGCCCCAGTGCGAGCATCAGCAGCACGGGACCAAGTCCTCCCAACGCCAGCAGCGGCCGGAACGATCTCGCTCGCTCGCGTTGTTCGAGAACATCCAGGACGGCCTGGGCATTCGGAAAGCGTTTTTCCCGGTTCGGCTCCAAGCAGCGATCAACGATCTCGGCCAACCGCCGATCCACGCCGTGCACACGCAGATGCAACGACGGCTTCGCTCCATCCCACACCAACTGGCGGTATGCGGCTAGACGATCCTCCAGCGAGGCGGCCGCCTCGATCCGGCGTTCGCTCTCTGGCGTGCGATGCGGCGGCGCGCCGCAGATCAGGTGATACAGCACCGCTCCCAGAGCGTAGACATCCCAACGCGCATCCGGTGCCGCTTTCAGGTCTGCCTGTTCGGGAGCCATGTAGAACAGCGTCCCCAATGCGGGAGCCTGCTCGTAGGACAATCGCGATTGGCCGAAGTCGCACAGCCGCGGTTCGAGATCCGCATCAAGCAGCACGTTGGCCGGCTTCAAATCGCAATGCAGAATGCCGCTGCCGTGAGCATGTACCAGCGCGAGCAAAATCCCCTTCGCGATGCGGACCGCCTCGCGAACGGGTAGCGGCCCATCGGCCAACAATCCGGCCAGCGATCCGCGTTCAAGATACTCCATGACGTAGTACGGCGGATCGCTGTCCCAACCGACTTCCAGCAGACCGACGACATTCCGTGACGTGTAGAGGATCGCCAGCTTCTCGACTTCGCGGCTGAGCAGCGACCAGTCCAAGCCTCCCCGATGCGAATACACCTTTACGGCCACGAGCTTGCCGGTGTTCTTCTCACGAGCCAGCCAGACGGAACCGTACGCCCCTTCGCCCAAGCAGCGCAGGATCGTCAGTCCCGGCACGCTGACCACCGGCGCACGGCGACGGCTCAGCGACAGCGACTTCGCCAATTCGGCATCATCCTGCCGTTCGGTGTTCCCGCTAGTTTGCGGCACTTCCGAAATTGAATTGATCGCGTCCATATCAAGCAACATCCTGATCCAGATTTGAGGCGAGCATTCTGACGAAGCATGCTGACGATTCACCGGAACGATCACCAGCGACCGCCGCCGCCGTGTCTGATCCGTGTGTTCCCTGATCTGTGTGCGAAGTGCGTTCGCTGAGTGATTAGCGCACTTCGCACACGGATCGGAACTCACACACGGATAATGGCGCTGTGGGAGCCAAAACCCTCGGTCGAAGATTCAGATTCGACTCGCCCAGAGCAGTGCGGGAAACGCGAATTGACCCTCTCGCGGACACCGGCCTACATTCCCCGCCCCATCCAGTTTCTCGCCTCCTCGCGCCGCAAGATGCGGCGTCTCACACGCGGTTTGATCATGGACGATGCGATTCTGCCGCTGCGCGCAGTCCCCAAGCAGCAAGTCGTTGACTATCTCGGCCGACGCGGCATGAGCGGTGAGGTCGTCGAATGGAAATACTTTGACGAGAGTTTCAATCGCGGCCGTGAACGGGGTTATGTCTGGATGCGCGCAGGGGACGTGCAAGGCTTCATCGGTTTGATTCCCTGGAGCGTCCAGCGCGGCAATGAACGGCTGGAAATGGTCTGGGGCTGCGATTGGTCGGTCGCCGATCCGAATCTCAGCAAAGGCATGGGGCTTGTCCTGGCAACACATTCGATGTCGTTGCATCGGCCGTGGATATCGCTGGGAGGCAGCGCGAAGGCACGCACGATCATGCCGCATCTGTGCCATCACAAAGTCGATGACGCCGGCCTCGTCTTCTGGCAACCGCTGCGTCTGGGAGCGGCACTCAAGAAACTCGGCGAACGGAATCGACTGGCTCAGTGGCTTGAGGGGACATTTCTCAGGACCGTCCCCGTGCGCTGGGTGGCTCGGCCGTCGTCGCATCGTCCCGACATCATCACCGAATCGGGCCTGTCTCCCGTGGTGTCTGATCTGATCGAACACGAACACTTCTCCGAGTGGCATCCGCATCATCGCTTGGAAGACTTGGCGTGGTCGCTGGGCCGTTGCCCCTCGATCACGACGCGGACGTGCTACATCCGCGGACTCAGCGGCGTCGATGCGGCGGCCGTCTTGTGGCGGAACTCACAGGCCGCCGACTTCTGGAAGGTGACGTTGTGGGCGGCCCCGATGCGGCACTCGTTGCTCGCCGACTTGCTGCACGAAGTTCGCTGGCAAGTCTTTCAAGAGGGAGGCGTGGCGATCTCGACGCTCGTCTCGCACTTGCAGACCGACTTGATCGAACAGTTGCAGACCAGCGGCTATTGGCGTCAACCGCGACCGCTGCCGATGTATCTGGTCGGCGAACGCAAGCAGACGCTACCGTTCCTCGACATGACTGGGTTGAGCTACCTCTGCACCGATCTGGCGTATCGCTTCTGAGCCCAGTATTTCAGATCCGTACCGCGACCGTCAGGGAGCGGCCCGGTGCGACGAACTCGGCCGCTCCCTGACGGTCGCGGTACTGCTTCGATCCGATGAAAACTTCAGACATGCCCAGCTTCGCCTCACGCATCCAAGGTCCAGTCGCCGTCATCGGTGACGTTCACGGACAGATCGAAAAGCTCGACGTGATCCTCTCCAAGCTGCGGCAGTCGCCCGATTACGCTCGCCGTTGGGTCGTCTTCATCGGTGACCTCGTCGATCGCGGAACAGATCCCAAGGGAGTCCTTGACCGGATGTTCGAGTTGCAGCGCGAACATCCGCTGACAACCTCGGTCATCGGCAACCACGAACTCGCGATGGCCGGAGCGCTCGGCCTGATCCCGGCTCCCGCCTATGCCGATTGGGCCGTGCAATGGGTTCAGCAATACGGAGTCGAAAGCACGTTCGCCTCTTACGGTGCGGAGATGGGCGACCTCGCCACGCTGAAACAAAATCTCCCAGCCGATCACGCCGACTTCATCGCCAACGGCCCGTGGGTCATCGAGCATCCGCAAGCGATCTTCGTCCACGCCGGCCTCGATCCGCATCAACCGCTCGACCTGCAACTCCGCATCCTGCGCCAACGCGACTTCACACTCAACCGCCCGCCGTGGTTGTGCTCGAAGGCGTTTGTCGATAACGGCGTCCCGCCTAATTGCCCAGTGATGGTCGTCTCCGGTCACGTCCCAGTCCCGGAAGTCATCTACCGCCCCAACCGCCTGCTGATCGACACCACCGGCGGCCGCGGCGGCGACTTGAGCTGCGTACTGCTCCCCGAACTCGTGCTCATCACCTCCGGAAATGCCCCACCGCAATCGCTCGTCGAACCGGAAGAGGATCGTCCGTGGTGGAAATTCTGGTGATCGCGGAAATTTCGACGCCGGATTTGTAGGTTGGGATTCGATCCCGACCGCTCGGTCAGGGTCGGGACGGTATCCCCGACCTCACTGCCATCAACAGCAGCAGAACACCAAGCGCAATCGGCGTCGTCGCAGAGAACACCGCCGCCAACCCCAGCACTCGGTCGCGAAGCGTGACAACCATCGCCGCCGCCACACAAATGCCAATCGTGCAACCTCCCCAAGCCCGTGCCAACCAGCACCGCAACGGCGATCCCTTGGGCGAGGATGCCCCGACAGTGCTCAGCGACTCAATCATGCCGGGATCTTATTGGAGTTTGTCTGACAAAGAGTCAGACTCATCGACCACCAGCAAAAGGCCGACATCATTGCGTTCCTGCGCTCACCCGTGACGTCCGCGAAGTGTTGAGCACCGCGTCTGCATTTGAGATCAAGCACGCCCAGAGGGATTCGAACCCCCGACCTACGGATTAGAAATCCGTTGCTCTATCCAACTGAGCTATGGGCGCAAACACAAATTATAAAACAAGATTTGACAAAACAGACATCCTGTGAAAAATGTGTCTGACACCCGATCTGACACCTGTTTTACAGGAAGTACCCAATCTTGGCCAACAAAACTGAAAAACCGAAGAAACCATACACGGACTTTCCCCTGTTTCCACACGCCACAGGGCGCTGGGCCAAAAAGATTCGTGGAAAGCAGCATTACTTTGGCCCTTGGAACGATCCCGATGCTGCATTGAAAAAGTATCTGACTCAACGGGACGAGTTGCAAGCAGGGCGGACGCCCCGCAGCACCAGCGGCGGGCTGACTGTGCGAGATATGGTGAATCGCTTCCTCACGGCGAAGCAATACTTGGTGGAGACTCAGGAATTGATGCCGAGAACTTTCCGTGACTACCACACGACCTGTGAACTCATCATCGACCACTTCGGTAAATCGCTGGCAGTCAGCGACGTTCAGACGGCGGATTTTGAGAAACTGAGAGCCAAGTTCGCCAAAACTCGTGGACTGGTCTCGCTCGGCAATGTGGTCCGGATGGTTCGCATCGTTTTCAAATACGCCTTCGACGCAGACCTCATTGAGCGGCCCATCAAATTCGGACCTGGGTTCAAACTGCCCTCAAAGAAGGCTCTGCGGACTGTCAGGAATTCACGGCCACGCCGCATGTTTGAAGCGGTGGAACTTCAACAAATTCTCAAGGCCGCGGATCAACCATTGAAGGCGATGATCTTGTTGGGGATCAATTGCGGTTTTGGCCAGACGGATATTTCGCGGTTGCCGCGCGCGGCGCTCAACCTGGAAACGGGGTGGGCGAACTTTCCGCGACCGAAGACTGCGGTCGAGCGGCGGTGTCCGCTGTGGAAGGAGACGATCGCAGCGTTGAAATCTCTCAAGCGACCAAATCCGAAGGTGGAAAGCGATGCCGGGTTGGTCTTCATCACCAAATACGGTGCTCCGTTCGTGCGGATCAACGAAAAGGGTACGGTCATCGACGCGGTGGGCTTGGAATTCGGGAAGTTGTTGCGGGAACTCAAGCTCAAGCGGATGGGACTGAACTTCTACGCGCTGCGGCACACGTTTGAGACGATTGCTGGTGATTCGCGAGACCAAGTCGCCGTGGACTTCATCATGGGGCACGCGCCGGGTTCGGATGACATGGCGGCGGTTTATCGGGAACGGATCGGCAACGAACGGTTAGTGGCGGTCACGGAGTTCCTCCATCGTTGGCTGTTTGCCAAACCCAAGACGGCGACTAAAAAAACTGAATGACGTCGGTCGTGGGTTTCTTGCGGCGGCGTTCCGGGGGCGGCGGCGGCACCACGGCTCGACGCTGCTCGAAGTCGCGCAGGTCGTTGATGTCGATGCGGTATCGCGGTCGGCCTGATAGCCGGGTGGCGAGATTCACGGCGCGGAGTTCTCCTGAGCGAATCCAGGTCAGAACTTTGTCGATGCTGACGCCCCACTGTCGGGCCACTTCGGGCGGAGTCAGCTTGGTTCTTTCAAAAGACATGACCGCGTCGCCTGTAAACTGCCTGCTGGAAGGAACGCGGCGAGCCATCGCCAGATGTCTCGCCGCAATGCCGTGAGTAGCTACTCGCTCAGCGTCACCTGCGACTCGCGGGACTCGACGTAATCGGCAGCGAGTTGCAGCACGCGAATGGCCTGGGGCAGTTCGGCGAGATTGAAGGAGGACGTGTACTTGACCTCTTCGCCGTCGAGGTAGCGCTTCTGCAAGTTCACGCTGCGGAGCGTGCGTTTGCCGTCGTCCGTGTCGATCTCGTGAGCGAACACTGAGGCGGACACGAAGCCAATGCGGACAACTCGTTCGGGTTTGCGGGAAGACATGGCGAGCACCTTTCGTTGATAGACCATCGCGCGGCCAGCGAGGACGCGCGACCGAATTGTTTCTTCGTGCTGACCATCAGCACGAAGACGGAGCGTGTGCTCGGCATCTCGAAAGGGGAGAACCGGGATCAACGAAGGGGCGAACAGATGCTCGCAATGTCGGCCAAGGATCGGAGACTGGTTCATCGCAAGACAAACGCCGTCACATCTCGCTCGGCCTCCCGATGGACCGGATGGTCACGGGCGATTGAAATTTACGGACGTTTTTCAGGCGGCACAGCAAGACGCTTCGCTTCGGTTTGTTCGGAGCGGGCTTTCAGGGCTTCCCAAAAATGTTTGCGGCAGAGGAAGCCAGTGAGGCCGTCTTTGAAGGTCGCTTGCACGCCTTCGCCGTGGGCAAGACACCAAGTGCATTTGTCTTCGCCGTAATTCGTGATGGTCAACATCTCACACTCCTTGGGTTTTGAAGACTCATCGTTTCAAAATGCCGTGAGAAATCGGTGATGATGAGGTACGGCCGCGAACGATGAACGGAAGTGATACGAACTCAGAGACGCGGGAAAGGGGCGTCTGAGTTTGAAGAAGTGATCCATCCAGGAATGGCGGCTGGTCATCGCGATCGGCGACACGACCGTCAAACACTCGGACTCAACGGGAGAGCCGTCAGGGCGACTCTCCCGTCGTCTAAATCAATAGTCGTCAGGAAGCAGAGCCGTGATGGCTCCGCCGGGACCGTCTTCGATGAACCAGAGCTTCTTGCATTGATCTGGCGATTCAAAGATTTGCAGGTAGTCGAGGCCGTTGTGTTGTCGGGCCTCGGCTTGAAGCTCCTTGAGACAGGTCACGATCGTCGATTCCTCGAATTGCTCGATGGCAGCGCGAGTGGCGACGAAGGGCAAGTCTTCCGAAGGAACGAAAAAATTGCAGGAAGCGTTCGCGTCATACGAAATCTCCTGCGGTTGGAGTTGCAGTCCTTGCATGGAACATGGGGAAGGAAATAAATGCGTCTCACCGTGAGACGCACCGAAAACTCGTGAAGGGCCAAAACCCGTTCGTCCCTGAAACGGACGAGTCGAGCCAATCACCAGAGGACGGCCAAAGCCGGAAGTCGATGATGGAGAAGTAGAGCGCGCGT
>CAMDEA010000139.1 GCA_945893045.1 Planctomyces sp. SH-PL62 | reverse complement strand
TTCGCCAGAACGCGGGCGAAGCGACGAAGACCCGCGTTCTGGCGAAACGCGGCTACAAGTCATTCCAGGTTTGACCGACGATTACGCCGATGCAACTCCGCCGCCTCACCGCTTATCACGTTCGCATTCCACTGAAGCACAAGGTGCGTCATGCGTCGCACGCGCGCGAAGAAACCGACTCGCTCGTCGTGCGCTGTGAACTCGACAACGGAGCGATCGGTTGGGGCGAGGGACTGCCTCGCCCGTATGTCACCGGCGAGACGATCGACAACGTTTGGAGTCTGGTCGCCGAGAGCGACCTCGCGCGGCAATTGGGTCAGCCGTTTGACAACCTGACGCAAGCGATCAATCTGACGGACCAGATCAAACTCAAAGTCGCTGACGGTGATTGTCCGTTTGTCGAACGCGGCTGCTTTGGAAACTCGGCGCGGTGCGCGATGGAACTCAGCCTGCTGGATGCCGCGGCTCGCTCTGATGGCGTGCCTCTATCGCGAATCACCGAACTGCTGCCGGAAGCGTTTGCGATTCGCGAATCCAAACCACAGGTCCGCTACAGCGCTGCCATCACCGCGATGTCGCCTTGGGCCACGGCCGTTCGAGCTTGGAAGATTCGGCTCTACGGATTCCATCAGTGCAAAATTAAAGTCGGAGTGGCAGACGTCGAAGACGCCGACCTGCTCCGCCGCATCCGCAAGATTCTGCCCGTTGGCCGAGTCGATCTGCGGATCGACGCCAATGAAGCTTGGAGGTGCGAGAACTTGGAATCGAAGCTGGCACTGTTGCGACCTTTTGGGATCACGTCGCTCGAACAGCCGGTGCCGCATCAAGACGTCGCAGGTCTGGCTCGGCTGCGTGGCCGCATCGGCGTCCCGTTGATGCTCGACGAATCGCTGTGCAGCCTGACCGACGCTCACCGAGCGATTGAGTCGGGGATCTGCGACCTGTTCAACATTCGGCTTTCCAAGTGCGGGGGCTTCGTGTCGTCGTTGCGTCTTTCGGCACTCGCGCATCAGGCGGGACTGGGCTATCAACTCGGCTGCCAAGTCGGCGAGACCGGAATTTTGTCGGCGGCCGGCCGGCACTTCGCGTGCTCGGTCGCCAACATCCGCTACCTCGAAGGGAGCTACGACCGGCATCTCGTCCGTGAGCGGCTGACCGTGCAAGACCTCACATTCGGCCGACGTGGTCTTGCTCCGGCGCTTCAGGGGCCGGGACTTGGTATCGACATCGACGAAGCGGCGCTGCGCCGCGTGACGGTTCGTGAGCAAAGTAGCCGAGTCACTCCGTGACTCGATTCGAGTCACGGAGTGACTCGGCTACTTTGCGGCTTCGCCGCCGATTGACATCACTGCGGGCCGTTTGATTCGACATCGACGATTCGCGCTGTCGGCTTCGAGAGATCGACCAACAGCGGTTGTGGCGTATCCACGAACGAGAGGTTGCCAGCAGCGTCACGCGCGACGAGGCGAATATACAAACGAGATGGGACACCTTGACCGACGCTCCAGGCATAGCTGCCGGTGTCGGGTTGCCAGCCGCAGATCGGTTCCCACGGGCCGTTTGGGTTGGCCGAATACGCCAGCGAGATTGGCTTGTCGCTCGGATTGTCGTCGGTGATCCGCCAACTGATTGTGAGCTTGTTCATTTGCCCGCCAGCTCCTTGCTGGATCGGCTGAAGCTGAACGGTCGGCGGAGTGCGATCGACCACAATGACCACCGACGGCTCTTCGCCAACTTGGGGAGGATCATCGGCCAGTCCAGCACCGCTGCGGACTCGAATGGCGAAGCCATAGACGCCGTCTTCGGGAACCTCGACGACGAACGGACTTTGCTTGTCCGCATCGTCGCCGTACTTCCACCACTTCTGGCCGTTGTTCTGGGTGACGAATAACTCGACGGCACTGACCCCGGATGGACCGACATCGTCGATGCGGTAGTTGACCTCGAAGCGATGCGACTTCACGGCGCGGAAGCGGCCGTTGCCGCCGAAGCGACTGCGATTCAGGCCCCATTCCGCCGTGTTGACGCGGCCTTGTCCCCCGGATGTCGCGACGGGAGTCGGTGGTGGAAATGAGTTCGCGATTTTCGATTCGCTGGGGAATTGCGAGGGAACCTGCGCGGCCGTGCTGGGTCGATTCGTTTGAGCGGGTAACGCTGAGAAGGGATTATTCGGCGGCGGAGGCGCGACATTCGAGCCCGCCGAGGGACCGAACGGAAAATTGTTGATCGGTTCCGACGCCGGAGGCAAGCTGCCTCCAGCGATTGGGTTTCTGTAGTCCGCAGCCTCGGGACGCTTGCGCATCGGGCCACCAAGATCGCTGGCTTGTACGACCACCGAAGTTTGCGCGGAGCCAACATTACCGGCGCGATCGGCCACCGATCCGCGCACGGAAACTTGTCCGCCATTCGGGACGCTCCAGCCGGTTTGCCCGGCGGCTTGGGCCTTCACGCTGACTGGTTGCCAGTTGGCACCGGCTTGCGAGAACTCCAGGCTGAGCTTGGTCAGATCGAGGTTGGCGTCCGAAACGCTCCAGGAGAGTTGCACCTTACCGGCTTCGGACTGCTGCAACAGCAATTGCAAATCCGGAGCAGTTCGGTCCACGATCACCACCAAACCCGGCTCGACGACGTTGGCATCCGGATGCAGTTGATTCGCTCCATCCACCGTGCGGACGGCGAACCAGTACTCGCCATCGGTTTGAGCCTTGAAGTCGAAGCGACCGGCTTCGGGAGCGACCGTCTGCACATGCTGCCAATCCAGGCCGTTGTTCCGAGACAGAAACAACCGAATCTCTTTCGCTCGCAGCCGACGCATTTCGGCTTGATCGAAACGATACGGAATCCGAAATCCCGGCTGATTGGTGCAGATCGCGTTCGGCTGCTGTGCCGTGGCCGAGGCCGAACTGATCAGCGTCGAACACGCCAACGCCACGAAACTGAATGCGATGCGAAGAAGCGGCTTCATACGGACGTCTCCCTCGGCCGGGCACAGGCGTCCGACCGGCGGCAGCAAACGCCGCAAGCCGGAGCATCCGCGCGATGCACCGAGCCTTTTCGTCCGTATCGGCCGCAATTGGCGTAGCACTTGAAGCGAATGTCAGGAATCTGCCGACATTGTTGGCTAGGGAGAATGGGTAGTTTTGTCTCTCTGGAGAACGCGCGGGGCGCTCGGCTCAGAGTTAGTGGCCGGCCGCCGTGTAGTACGGATTGCGACCGGCGGCATGGTCGGTTGTGTCGAGAATCTCGCCCACCTCTGGAACCGCGTTCCGAATTGCGACTTCGACACCTTGCTTCAGCGTCACATCTGCGGAGGCACAGCCTTGGCAACCGCCTCCCATTTGGATGTAAACCGTGTTGCCTTGGACATCCAGCAAGCGGACGACTCCTCCATGACTGCGAACGGCCGGCTGGATTTCGCGCTCGATGACCGCTGCCACTTTTTCGCGGATGACTTCGATGGGCGGGATCCGCTCGCGAAGCTCTGGATTCACCGCATGCAGTCCGGTTGCCAAGTGCGCTCGAATCGCCGCGCCAACTTGTTTGCCGATGACCTGCCATTGTTCGTGAGTTCGCTTCGTCACGGTGATCCGCTGATGGGAAATCAGCAGGGCGGCGACACCCTCAATTGCAAAAAGCCGTTCGGCCAATGGCGAACCCTCAGCGGCTTCTCGGCTGCCGAAGAAATACGCTTGATCGGGATAGACAGGTCGATCGACGGTGAAGCGGCACATGACTGGTACCGCGAGCGGCTCGGCTGTGATTTTGATTTCGTCGGACATGGCACTGATCCTTATGAGTCGGTGGGCTATCTGTATTCGGGATTCGACAGTCGCAGCGGGAACTCTTAGCAACAACGGCCGGCGTTTCCCATCCACGAGGAATAGGGTGGTTCTCAAATGCAAACTGCCCGACATCCGTTGCCGGAGCCGGGCAGTTTGTGTTTCGAGGTTACAGGGAATTCGTTTATTGCACGGGGACGACTGGATTGAATCCAGCGCTTCCACGTTTCCCAATTGGCTCGACGCGAGTGAAGTCGATTCCCGATCCGCCGGAAGAGCGAATCAGGTCGGCGAAAAGACTATAATTCCCCGCATCAGACGATCGAATACTCGGTGCCGCCCCGCCGCCAACCATTGCCTGAAGTCCATTCACCGCGATATTCCGGGAACCGTTGAGACTGCCCAGAACACGGTTGTCTAAGTCGGTGTTGAACTCGGCAAAAGAGGAGAGAATCATCTGCCATTTGCGGAGTGTTTTTTCTTCAATGCCTTTTCCCGATCCGGGTATTTCGGCGGTCTCGGAAACGAATGTGACCGGCGTATTGCCGCCACCACCTTGAGTCACTCTCGTTCCTCCGGCCGGCGAGCGTTGATCTCGGGTTCCGGTCATCAGCGGAGTGGAAGAGGCCACGTTCGTGTCGAAGAAATTACCGCCTCCAAACAGGATGTTCTCCTCTAAGAATGCTCGGCCCAGGTATTGGTTAAACGGGTCGTTTCGGCCTCCGAAAATGGTCTGACGATCCTTGAAGAAGTCACGGTCCTCATCCGTGGCGCTCGAAATTCCCACTCGCGTGTTGAATGCGATTGGAAGGTTGTTGTCTTCGGCCCAAAGCAGCGGGGTCAGGCGTGCGTTGGCGACTCCCTGGGAGTTCGATTGGTCGTAGAGCGTGTCGAGATGGGCGAACGAATCGGACAACGAGAAGCCGGCTTGCCGAGCCAAGCGATCGGCCCCGCGACCGGGGATGACATCCCCAATCAAGTTATTGAGCGCCGCCCTTGTGTCTGTGGGAGCGAACTGAGCATCCCCCACGCGGTATTCAGCATTGATGTTACGAAATTGCCGGTGATAGATGATGTTACTTCCGTTTTGAGGACGTCCCACGGTCGGATCGAAGCCCGCCAAGGCGTCCCGGATTGCCTGGTATGTCGCCAGGACTTGGTTAAAGACGGTGGGATCGTCTTGAAGATCAAAGCGAACTACTCGCCAAGCGGTCGCGTTGCTCAAGGTCGTCGCGAGAGGCACATTCGAGTTCGAGGAATCGAGAATGAAATCGGTGTTTTGATTGTTTTGATTATTCTGGCCGCCACCACCGCCTTGCTGATTGATACCACCTCGGATCACAGCGGAAATCTTGACGACGTATCCCACTGTGGTGAGATCGGGATAGCTCACCGGCAAAAAGTTGTTGTTGCCGACGGTTTGTGTGGGATTCAGAGTCGGATCGACCAGAAACACGGAGTCTCCGGCATTCAAAAGTGTTCCCACCGAAATCCTGGGACGCTGATTGCCGCCACCACCGCCGCCCTGAGCTTGGGACTGCAACAACGTCGGGCTCGTCAGATTGAAAGTGCCCGGCAAAGACACTGGAGCCAGAATAGCCACCTTTTGTTTTCGCCCCGGTTTCCCATAGATGCTGTTGAAGAACGGGTTTCTGCCGGCCACGATTTCATCACGGTTGGCAAGCAGGAATTGAATTGCAAGTTCGACCTGCTGTTGAGCCACTCGGTGATTGAGCTGAATGCTGATAGCCGCCGCGGACAACCGACTTGGATCGCCCCCGTTGGAGGGATCCAGCAACGAGTCGAATTCCAAGACAGCCACGTCTTGAGGACGAATGATCGAGTTGACGCCGGTCAAAAGAGCAGGAATGCCCGCATCAGAGGCCGGATTCGTCACGTCCATCGGAACGACTTGCGATTGAGCGAATCCAGGCAGCGAAATCCCCAATGTGACGAACAACGCCGCTACCACTGAAAGCCAGTTGAATCGAATCATGTCTGAACGTCTCCTCAAACCAAAACCAACTTCGCGACACACTCACGCGATTTTCCCAACCGAGACTAGCCGCTGGAATATGTTACGCAGGCCAAAAACCCACGGTCAAAGAGGAATCCAGGAAAGTTTGGGTAATCCGTTCGTTCAATTCGTTCCGCACCGCGCTTGCAGATCGGCCAAGCCCTTCCGATAGCAAAAATCTCCAAACGATTCTTGCGGATGCCGCTCTAGTTTGAAGTAGGACAGGAGCGGTGATACCGATTGCGCGATTTCTTCCAACGGCACCTGATCTCGGAAGACGAACGCCAAGCGAGTCCCCTCCGCGTTGCCTCCCAAGTAGACCGTGTATTTGCCGCGCGATTTCCCCACCAAGCCGATGTCTGGTGTGTAGGGGCGAGCACAGCCGTTCGGGCAACCGGTCATGTGGACGGAAATCCGTTCGTGAATCAGATCGTACCTTCGCAACTCGACCTCCAGATCGTCGATCACGCGCGGCATGACTCGTTCCGATTCCGTGACGGACAGGCCGCACGTGGGAAGGGCCGGGCAGGCTATCGAATAGCGGCGGATCAACGTCAGCTCTTCCGCGGGAGCGATGCCGTACTCGGTGAGCATCCTCGAAATGTCGGCTCGGTCTTGCGGCTTGATGTCGCACAGGATCACGCCTTGCAACGCGGTCAGCCGGGTATTCATGCCGTACTTGCTGAGAATCGCTCGCAGGCCGGACTTGATCCGCAGCGAACCATCGTCCTTGATGCGGCCGTTTTCGATGTTGATTCCGAGGAAGAGGCTGCCGTCTCCTTGTTCGTGCCAGCCCATGTGGTCGTCAACGTCTGTGATCGCGACGTCTCGCGCCGGTGCCAGTTTGCGGCCGAGGTGTGCTTCGACCTTCTCGCGGAAGAAGTCGAGACCCTGATTGGCGATCACATACTTCAGCCGAGCGAGCTTGCGATCCGCGCGGTTGCCGGTGTCGCGAAACGCCTTGACGACTGCACCGGCGACCTCGACCGCCTCTTCTGGCGAGCAAAACGCCATTCGCTTAGCGACCGTGGCAAACGTCTTTTTGTTCGCGGGTGTGACCCCTTGGCCGCCGCCGACGTAGACGTTGTAGCCTTCGATCGTGTTGCCGTTGTGGATCGTCACGAAGCTCAGGTCATAGGTCAGTGCGTCGATGCAGTTGTCCTCGGGCAGTGCGATCCCGACCTTGAACTTTCGAGGCAGATAATTCGCGCCGTAGATCGGCTCCTCAATGGGTTGGAAGTCAGCGACGTTTTGTTCTTCTCCGGTCTGCTCGTCGCGCAGCCAGATGTCGAAATAGGCCGTCGTTCGTGGGCGGAGATGCTCGGCGATGCGATCCGCGAGAACCTGGTTGTCGCGGCGGATCGAGTTTGTGTCGTTTGGAGCCGGGCAGCACATGACGTTGCGGTTCACATCACCGCAGGCCGCCAGCGTGGTCAATTTAATGCGGTTGATTTCGCGAATCGTCTCGCGCAGGTTGTCCTTCAAGACGCCATGAAGCTGAATGCCCTGCCGAGTCGTGATTCTCAGCGTTCCGTTGCCGAAACGGTCGCACAGATCAAGCTCTGAGAGGAATTGTGCGGCCGTGACTTTGCCACCGGGCACTCGCGACCGGACCATCATGCCGTAGGTTTTTGCCTCACCAGTGCCGCGGCCGTCTCGGTTCTCTTGCTGATAGGTGCCGTGATTTTTCAGGAGCTGTTCCATGCCCTCCGTAAATGGTGTCTCAGGCGAAAGTAGCTCTTCGGCGATCGTCCCGCGAAGCTGGCGGCTGCCTGACTTGAGATGTTCGATCTTGCTAAGCTCCATCGCGTCCGACATGAATCACTCCGTCGCCAGACTCTCCGAGTCGGGCTCTGTTTTGTTGTCAAAAAAACGACTGATTGATACCCGACCCAGCGAGTCAGGCGACACAACGGCGAAAGTGTAGTTGCGGTGTTTCAGCATGAGTAGAGAGCCTTCCGGCGGTCAAAAACTGAACTTGCTCGATCGTTTGGCCTGGCTGTACGCGACCGGTTGCGGCATCGGCATGGCTCCGAAAGCTCCGGGGACATTCGGGAGTTTGCTCGGTCCACTGTTGGTCTGGGGTTGGCAGTCTCTTGAACGACCGAGACACGAAAGCGTCATCGTCTCTTTAGTCGGCGTCTTGTTGGGAGTCGGGGCTGCGCAGCGAACCGCTCGGCACTATGGACTCAGCGATCCTGGTTGCGTGGTGTGTGATGAGATCGCGGCATTCGCGATTGTCTTTGCGTTGACGCCGGTGACTTGGACGACCGCCGTCATCGGTTTCGTGTGGTTTCGAGTCTTCGACATTGCCAAGCCGTGGCCGATCAACCGGCTTGAACGATTACCCGGTGGCTGGGGCATCATGGCCGATGATTTGCTCGCCGGAGTTTTCGCAGCGGCAGCCTTGCAGGGAACGTTGTGGTTGCTCGAATTCGTCCGCTGAGATCTGAAATCTGAAATCTGAAATTGGGAGCAGACATGCCGGCGACACTCATTGATGGAAAAGCGACTGCCGCGCGAATGACGGCGGAGATCGCCGATGATGCGGCGGCGTTTCAACGCACGACGGGGATTGTTCCACAACTCGTTGCGGTGCTGGTCGGTGATGATCCGGCCAGCGCGGTCTATGTCCGCAACAAGCAGCGGGCCTGCGAGAAGGCCGGGCTGAAGAGCACTCTGCACCGGCTGCCGACTGAGACGACCGAGATTCAATTGCTGGATCTCGTCGAGCAGCTCAACGGCGATCCGGCGGTACATGGCATTCTCGTGCAATTGCCGTTGCCGAAGCATATTCGCGAGCAAGTCATTCTCGACGCGGTCATCGCCAGCAAAGACGTCGATTGTTTTCATCCGGAAAATGTCGGGTTGCTCGTTCAAGGCCGGCCGAGGTTCTTGCCCTGCACGCCGGCCGGCTGTCAGCGATTGCTCGCCGAATACAAGATCGAGACGGCCGGTGCGCACGCCGTTGTGCTCGGCCGCAGCGAGATTGTCGGCAAGCCGATGGCGATGCTGCTCGTCCAGCGTGGAGCCGTCGCCGATGCGACTGTCACGATCTGTCACAGCCGCACGCGAGACCTCGCTTCGATTGTCCGCCAAGCCGACATCATCGTCGCCGCGATTGGTAAGGCTCGCTTTGTCACCGCCGACATGGTGAAACCCGGAGCCGTCGTTCTTGATGTCGGCATCAACCGCGAGGGGGACAAGCTGGTCGGCGATGTCGATTTTGAGCCGGTCTCACAAGTCGCCAGCGCGATCACTCCGGTCCCCGGCGGCGTCGGCCCGATGACCATCGCCACGTTATTGCGAAACACGCTGACGGCGGCTCAACTGTCCGTTGGGTAGCCGCGTTTCGCCAGAACGCGGGTGAACTGCGGCCAAATCCGCGTTCTGGCGAAACGCGGCTACGAAGGAGATTCGCCATGACTTCATTCGCACGATTCACAGGGTTGCTCGTCCTGGTCCTCGTCAGCGGCACCGCGTGGCCCCAGGAAAAAACCAAGGACGAAAAACCGAAAGCTGATGAGCGGCTGCAACAGTTGCTCAAGCGACATCCCGAAGCCGACACGAATAAAGACGGTGTGCTCACGCGCGAAGAGGCCCTCCACTTTCGCAAGCAACTCGATGCGGACGAGGTCAAAAAGTCCGCTGGCCGTAAGCGAGATCAAGCCACCACGGACGCGATCAAGCCGACGCAGGCCGACGTCAAATACGGCCCCGCCGAGCGTAACGTGCTCGACTTCTACCAAGCCAAGTCTGAGCTGCCGACGCCGCTGGTCATCTACATTCACGGCGGCGGCTTTGTCGGCGGCAACAAGAACGTCGCGCCGGCGCAGGTGAAGAGTTTCCATGATGCGGGCATCAGCGTGGCTGCGATTCATTACCGCTTTGTCGATGGCAAAGAGGTGATTTTCCCGGCCCCGCAGCACGACGGAGCGCGCGCGGTGCAATTCCTGCGCAGCAAGGCGAAAGAGTGGAACATCGACCCAAAGCGAGTTGCTTGCTTTGGCGGTTCCGCCGGAGCCGGAATCTCAATGTGGATCGGCTTCCACGAAGACCTCGCCGATCCGAAGAGCGATGACCCGATCAAACGCGAATCGACGCGCATCCAGGCGATCGGCACGTTCGGCGGGCAGAGCACCTACGACCCCATCAAGATCAAAGAACTGATCGGCGGCCGAGCCTGGGAGCATCCCTCGGTCTTCAAGGTCTACGGCGTGCGCGACGCCGAAGAGGCACTGCATCCGACGCCGGAGAAGCAAAAGCTCTACGACGAAGGCTCGGCCATCACGCACCTGACCAAAGACGATCCGCCGCTCTACATGGTCTATAGCGAGGCCGATGGTCCACTCCCTGAGATCGCTCGTCCTGGCCAAGGCATCCATCATCCGAATTTTGGCCGGCACCTCAAAGCCAAGATGGATGAACTCAAAATCGAAAATGCCTTCGTCAATCAAAATCAGCCCGACGCCAAAAGCCGAAACGTCCAAGCCGAGATGCTGGAGTTTTTCCAGAAGCAATTCGCAAAAGTGAAATGAGCGACGGAGTGATCCATCATGCGATCTCGACACGTGCTGTTGTTGGCGTTCGGTGTTTTGCTGCTGGCCCGCAGTGTGTCGGCTTGCTTGTGGACCTATGCAACGGATTTGGATGGTCGTGTCGATGAGAGCGATTCATTGCCCCCCGATGCTTTTGTGAGTGTAGTGATCAGCCAGCAGTCGCGTGATTCCTGGCTCGCGCGAGCCAAGGAACTGCAGCAGCAATCCGACCAGCAGCCGGCAAACTATAAACTGCGCAATGACTACGCGGTGATGCTGGCTCGTGCCGGCGAGCTGACGGAAGCATTGGCCGTGCTCAACGACATTGAAGCGACGAAGCCCGGCCTGTATCCCACGGCGGCCAATCTGGGCACGGTCTATGAATTGAGCGGCGATGTCGAAAAAGCGTTGCATTGGATTCAAGAAGGACTTGTCCGCAACCCGCGGTCGCACGGCGGTTCGGAGTGGCTGCACGTCCGCATTCTCCAAGCCAAACATAAGCTGGCCGATGATCCCGATTGGCTGATGACGCATTCCATTCTCGGATTGAACTTCGGCGAAGAGACTCGTCCTGTACGACCGACGATTGAAGAATTCAGGGCACTGGGGGAGTCTCAGAGTTGGGACGACCTCGATTCCCACCTGACCATTCAGCTTCGCGAACGGACATCGCTGGTCGAGTCTCCCGATGCAATCGTCGCGGACTTGCTAAGCGACTTGAGCAACGTGCTCGCATTGAAGGGCCAACTCGAAAATGCCATTGCAGTCGCCGAGTTGGCTCAGCGTTACGAACCACCTCGCGGGGAACTCCTTCAACGTCGCCTCGATCACTTCCGCGAAATCGTTCGCACGGCCGACAAGCCTTTGCTCAACAGAATCGAACTGCTCTCGGCCGGACTCAATCGACTCGTATTCGGGTTGTCGTCGGGGGGCGTTTTGTTTCTGGCGTTGATCGCATGGTGGCTGCGCCGTCGCCGTCAACAAATGGCGATCCCGTTTCCGACGGTCGACCTCGACACATCGAAAGGGGAGCAACATGGCCAATGAAATCAGGTCGCTGAGCCGGGCGTTTGTTCTTGTTCTCACCCCGTTCGTTTGTTTTGACGGCGTGACGTCCCCACTGTGGGCTCAAAATGGCCGTGGTTTCTTTGGCGGAGGTCCGCCGAGGGAGAGCTTGTTTTCGCAACTCAGCGTCTCGGTGGATGGAGTCCTGGCCGCGACTGACGGACATGGGAAGTCCGTTCGGCTGTGGGATTCGCAGACCGGGCAATTCCGACGCAAGCTGGAGGAACTCCCCGCTGGTGTGAGTGCCTTGGAGTTTTCTGCCGACGGCAGAACGTTGGCGGTCAGCGATCGCGGCAATGTCATTCGTCTGTACGACGCCCAGTCTGGTCAGCTTGTGCAGTCGCTGCGGGGGCATACCTCGGCACCAATGCGTCTGAAGTTTTCGCCCGACAGCAAAACGATCGTGAGCGGATCAGACGGTCTCATCGCTGGGAAATCGGAGCATGACCGCGCGGAACTGTTTGTCTGGAGTTGCGAGACGGGACAAATCCTGCGTCGATTGCCGCAGTCCAAAGGCTTTGCGAATGACATCGCCTTCTTGCCCGACGGAGAGACTCTGTTGGTCTCGTTTGGGCCGTATGAGGTCGATCCGGCAGAACCAGACGGCGTCCAAATTTGGAATTTGAAATCCGGCGAGCGATTGGGCACGCTGAAGTTTGAGCCATTCCGTGCGCGGTCGATGGCGGTCTCGCCGGACGGAAAGCTCATGGCCTATGGCAGCCACGGGATCGTCCTGCTGTGGGACATTCCCGCGCGGAAACTGCTCCGAGCACTCCATGCGAAGGGGGACGATCTGGTCATCAAGTTGGCCTTCTCGCCGGATGGCCGGTCGATCGCTTCCGCAGCCTCGCGATTGAATAGCGGGGCCTATGTTGTGCGCGCGTGGGAGGCGGCCAACTCGCACGAACTCTGGCAGCGAGACTTTCAGCGACACGTCCTGGCGTTGGAGTTCACTCGTGATGGCTCGACGCTGATCGCCGCGGACTACGAGAGCATGTTGCTCTACGACTTCGAGTCAGCGGCCACTCGCCGCGAATGGTTTCCACGCGGCGATGTTCTCCAGAAGAGCACCAAGGACTGACTCGCCGGTCTCGATGTTTTGAATTCCCGCTCAACAGGAATTCAGCGCCAAGCAGGACCATTCGGAAACTCGAACTCTGCCAGTGACTCCGGCTTCATGGTGATGCTGTAGCCGGGAGCAGTTGGCGGAATGTAGTGACCGTGCTGCATTTCGAGCGGATTGATGAAGTGCTCGTGAAGATGGTCGGCGTATTCGCAGAGGCGATTCTCCAATGAGCCGCTGACGGCGATGAAGTCGAACAGGGCGAGGTGTTGTACGTACTCGCACAGGCCGACGCCGCCGGCGTGTGGGCAGACCGGGATGCCGAACTTCGCCGCCATCAACAGCACCGACAGGATTTCGTTCACGCCGCCGATGCGGCAGCTATCTATCTGCAACACGCCGATCGCGCCGGCCTGCAGGAATTGCTTGAAGAGGACTCGGTTCTGACAGTGCTCGCCGGTCGCGACTTGGATGGGAGCGATTGCTTTCGCAATCGCCGCGTGGCCGAGTACGTCGTCCGGGCTGGTCGGCTCTTCGATGAACCACGGTTTGAACTCGGCGAGCTGTTTCATCCAGGCGATGGCTTGGCTGACGTCCCAGACTTGGTTGGCGTCCATCATCAGGCGACGGTCCCAGCCGATCTCTTCGCGGATGATGCGGCAGCGGCGGATGTCGTCTGGCAGGTCTCGGCCAACTTTGATTTTGAAGTGCGTCCAGCCGCGAGACGATAGATCGCGACACAACCGCCGCAACTTGTCATCGTCGTAGCCCAGCCAGCCAGCGGAGGTCGTGTAGCTCGGATAGCCGTCGCGCTGCATTTCGGCGATGCGATCCGCTTTCGTGGCCTCTCGCCTTCGCAGCAACTCGACAGCCTCACTCGGCGTGAGCGCGTCCGTGATGTATCGGAAGTCGATGCACCGCACGATCTCTTCCGGGGACATGTCGCACAGCAATTGCCACAGCGGTTTACCTTCGACTTTGGCCCAGAGATCCCACACGGCGTTGACGATCGCCGCCGTCGCCAGATGAATGACTCCCTTCTCCGGTCCGACCCAGCGAAGCTGACTGTCGCTGGTCACGTGCCGCCAGAACCGGCCCATGTCGGCGGTGAACTCTTCGAGCGTGTGCCCGACGACCAAATGCCGCATCGCCGCGATTGCCTGCACGCACAGGTCGTTGCCGCGGCCAATCGTGAAGGTCAGGCCGTGTCCTTCCAGGCCAGCGGGATGATCGGTCTTCAGCACGACATACGCGGCCGAGTAATCCGGGTCCGGGTTCATCGCGTCCGAGCCATCGAGGCTGCGCGAGGTCGGGAAGCGAATGTCGTGAGTCACAAGTTCGGTAATACGAGTCGGCATGAGAATCCTCATCAGGTCCAGTTTGGGTCCGCATCAGTCATTGCCCACCTCGAGCAGAGACGTTGAGGCGAGTTTGACAATCCCAGTGTTCCGGACAAAGTGAGAATCTTTTGGAAACAGTTTGATGGATTGAATCAGCGACGCTACGTTGGCCCATCGAACTGACGTTCGGCACAGCATCGCCTGACGAACGCCAGGTTGCGGTTGATGAAATTTCCCGTTGTGAATTGAACTTGGTTTCGCCACGAGTCCCCACATTAGAAGTGAGGCGTGTCATGGCACTGAAGTCACCTCAAGCCCCGGATTTGGGCAGCTCGGAAGCATCAGTCGTCAAGCAACTGCGAGCGGCCTTTGAATCGCATCTCGCCACGGAGGGTGGCTCCTCGATTGAAACGTGGTTGAATAAATGCGCCTCGGTGGAGCGGCCGGTTTTGTTCGTCGAGTTGCTGGATGCCGAAGTCAGCTTTCATCAGCGCCGCGGACGAGAGGTTCGTGCCGAAGATTACGTCGCGAGATTTCCCGATTTGAAACCCGAAATCGAGTCCGTCTTCAGTTCGCATGCGATGAAGGCTCAATATGGCTCCGACGATCGTTCGCTGGATTCGACAGTCGATGTGGTTCCTGCGGCGAAGCCGGTTGTAGAAGACGGGCCCCATTGGTCGTCGGGAGATTTTGTCGGCCGCTATCGCTTGGAGTCCTCTCTGGGTCACGGGGCATTCGGAGAGGTTTGGAAGGGCTTCGATCCAGAGCTCCGCCGACCAGTCGCGATCAAACTACCTCGCAAAGAAGTTCACGATCGTTTCGATTTGACGCAGCAGTTTCGTGACGAGGCCCGGCGCGCGGCATCGCTCAATCATGCAGGGATTGTTCCCGTTTATGACATTGGCCGAGCCGGTGCGGCCACATTCATCGTCTCGGAATTCATTGATGGCCCCACTCTCGCCCAGCGCATGAAATCCGGGCCGATCACAAGAGAAGAGTCCGTGCGGATCGTCAGTCAGTTGGCTCGCACGCTGCATCAAGCTCATCGAGCCGGTCTGGTGCATCGCGACATCAAGCCCTCGAACGTTTTGCTGCGACCGGACGGCTCTCCGGCCATCACCGATTTTGGATTGGCAATCTACGAGCATGAGCAACTGAACTCCTCGGAAGGCGTGGTCGGAACCGTCTCGTACATGTCGCCAGAGCAAGCCCGTGGCGAAGGTCATCGAGCGGATGGGCGGTCGGACTTGTATAGCCTGGGCGTGATCTTGTTTCAGTTGCTGACCGGCCGCTTGCCGTTCCAGTTCCAATCATCGACGGATCTCCTCGAACAAATCATCCATCGTGAAGCTCGTCCGCCACGGTCCATCGACGACACGATCCCGCTCGAACTGGAGCGAATTTGTTTGCGATGCTTGGCGAAAGACGTCGTTCACCGTTATTCAACCGGACGCGACCTGGCGGACGATCTTCAGAACTGGAATTTGCCTCGGCAACCGATCTCCCGCCGTAGCCAACTTCTGATTTTGGTTCTGGCATTGTCTGTCGTGCTGTTGGTGGGGTTCAAGTTTTTCGGCAGCGGAGCGAAACCGAAGGATCTTTCGGCAGAGCCGATCGGAATCGCCCGAGACACTGCATCGCCGACCGACAAGTGGTTGGAAGTTCTCGATCGGCCGTTGGATCGAGTGGCCTTTTTGAAAGGGCAAGAGACGGACGTCATTCAGCAGGACGCGCAAAACCGGACGCTGAGCGTGAACTGCAATTCTGGCGGTTGGATTCTCGGCACTCGCTATCAAGGAAAGGTGCCGTTTCGCCTGCGTGGCACGTTGCATGTCGAAGACTGGCTCGGTGTCGCAGGATTCGTATGGAGCATTGCCGAGGATCGGGAAGCGTTTCCCAAGAAGCAGCAACGTTGCCTGGCAATTGTCGTCGAACGTTGAACGTTACACGGCGAAGTCACCGCTGTATCTCAGTCTGCGACGAATGGACGTGGGCGAGTTTGCATTCGACGTCCCATCCGTGAAAGAAGTCACGGACTTGGCTCGCACGACGATCCCGATTCCCACGCAACGGTTTCTGGGGATGGAGATCTTCGTCGAGAAGGATCGACTCGAAATTTGGCTGGATGGAATACGAGCGTGGAGTCCCACACTCGATACCAGAGCCGCTAGTGAGATGAGCGTGCATGAAGGAACCATTGGCCTCACCGGCCTGGGACCAACAGTGATGTTTCAAGATGTAACTGTCAATTTCTTAACTCCAACTCAGAAAGCAGGACAACGATGAAGAAACCCAAACAGACCAACGCGAAAGTCCTCAAGCCCGCAGCGCCAAATCTGGCCGAGGATTGCGGATGTGGCCCCGTCGCGGCGCTTGTGGCCGTCACTGGGATTGGGATTGTCGAGATCTCGTGCGCACCGAATGCCGTGGATCCCACGCAAATCGACGTGACTGTCACGGTCGATTCCGTGACGCCACCTCCCGGCGGCTTGTTGGATCCCGGATATCCGGTCGCACAACTGCGGCAGCCACCGAACACTGCGGTCGACGAAAAACAGATGGATCCCGATGGTAATGGCTACAAAGCCGAGTTTCAGTCATTACCTCCCGGTGACTATTTTGCGAAAGTGCTGGTGGACTACATCATCACGACCGTCCAAACGGAAGTGAAAACGTCGGGCACTGTCTCGTGTGCCGGAGCCTGAATGACGTCTGCGTTGATCGGCCTCGTGGTGACGAATCGCCCCGATACAGTCAGTGTTTGGGGCGATTCGTTTTGGGTGCTGTTTCGGAGACTCTGCGAGCAGAGTTCTTGGCCGTCAACGAGTTTTCTGCGGAGCCGGCTGTGGTTGCTCAGCGAATTTTCTCTGGAGCCTTCTGGCCGCGAGGAATCAGTGACGAGTACTTCCGATTCTCCATTCGTTTTACAAAATCTTCGCGAGCAGCGGTCAGAACATCCGGCTTCTCCAATAAGTCGAGTGCCGAAACCGCCAACACCTTCGTGGCGGTGATCGTCCCTTTTTCGCCGATGGTCGAGCCGATGCAGGCGACGTTTTGCCAACTGTGGCCGGGGGAGTCGGCGGCGAAGCAACTGACTCGCAGGCCGCACGTCGGGACGAACCAACTGATGTCGCCGACGTCCGTCGAGCCTTTGTTCGGTTCATTGGCAAAGCTCAGTGGCTGAATCGACTCGTCGATCGCCAGCGGGAACTTCGACCCGAACTCGTCGATCAGTGATTGCTGCACCTTGCGAGCGAACATCTTTTCATCGTCTGTGAATTTCGGAGCGCCGATCGTCGTGAGGTTGCGGTGCAGCATCTCGGCGAGCGGGCGGTTGCCGATGATCTCGTGGCAGTCGGTGTCGATGTGAATCTTGACCTTCGTGCGTGTCATCTTGGCCGCTCCTTCGGCGATGTCGCGGACCCACTCGAAATACTTTTCGACGTCGCGGTGGTCGTTGGCTCGGACGTAGTACCACGATTCCGCTTTGGCCGGGACGACGTTGGGAGCGCCGCCGCCGTCCGTGATGACGTAATGAATGCGCGCGTCTTCCTTGATGTGCTCGCGCATGAAGTTCACGCCGACGTTCATCAGTTCGACCGCGTCGAGCGCGCTGCGTCCGCTCGATGGACTTCCCGAAGCGTGAGCCGCTGTGCCGGCAAAGGAGAACTTCACGCTGACGGCAGCCTTGCTACTCATCACCCAGACGTTGTTGACCGAAGCGGGATGCCAGTGCAGGCAAGCGTCGAGGTCTTTGAATTGTCCGTCGAGCTGCATGTAGACCTTGCCGATCAGCGTCTCTTCGGCGGGCGTGCCATACAGTCGAATGGTTCCGGGGAGCTTGTGCTTTTCCATTGCGGCTTTGACGGCCAGCGCCGCTCCGAGCGCGGCGGTTCCCAAGCCGCTGTGCCCACAGCCGTGGCCGGGAGCTCCGTCCGTGACAGCGACTCGATCCGCGGCGACTTGCTGTGAGAGATTCGGCAGTGCGTCGTATTCGGCGAGGATGCCGATGATCGGCTTACCAGAGCCGTAGCTCGCGACGAACGATGTCGGCATGTTCGCGACTCCGGTCTGCACCTCGAAACCGGACGCCTTCAGCTTTTCGACCAACAACGCGGACGAGCGTCGTTCTTCCAAGCCAACCTCCGCGAACTCCCAGAGCGCCTTGTTGACCGCTTTGAGTTGCGGTTCGAGTCGAGTGACTTCGGCGACGGCGGTTTGTTGAGAGCCCCGCCACTTCACCAGTGGTTCGTCAGCCATCGTCGGCAAGGCGACGAGGAGAATGAGAGCGGACAGGAAACATCGGGGATCGCGACGCAGAGTACACATGACGGAAATCCTCAGGACACGGACAGCATTGGGACGACATTGGATTCTTCACGCTCCGGCGAGGCAAGTTGGCGAAGCGATCGACCACGTTTTACTTCGCATGGCCACGAATCAAACAGGCGAGCGGGGTGGTGTCTGTCCAATGGCACTCTCTTCGGAAGGTAGCAGGCACATTCCATGTGCCGTCAGCCTGAGAAACGCCGACGGCACATGGAATGTGCCTGCTACATTGACGCCGCCCCGCTCGCCAATGATTTCCGCTTGCCGATCCGACAATCAACGCCCTCGACCTTGCTTGAGCGATGGCTATACTCCGCCCGCCCAAACGGGGCCAGGAGTGTGCTCTACTGACAAGGACGGTGAGATGGCCGAAGCGAAGTCGTTGCATCAGAAGTTGACGGAACTGACCAGTAATTTGTGGTGGAGTTGGCAAGCAGGACTCAACGAATCGTTCCGTGCAATCAATCAACCGCTCTGGTCTGGGAATGCTCATAACCCAATCGCGCTGTTGCAGGAATACTCCCCCGAAAAGTTAGAGCAGCAGGCCCGCGTTCTCGGCTTACACTCGCGGATCAACTACGCCTACCGTCGCTGGCAAGAGTACATGGTGGCGCAAGACACCTGGGGAGCGACACGAGCCGGCATTCTGAATCATCGCCCGGTCGCGTACTTCTCAGCCGAGTTTGGGCTGCACGAGTCGATGCCGATCTACTCCGGCGGTTTGGGCATTCTGGCTGGCGATCATTTGAAGAGTGCGTCGGACCTGGGCATTCCGTTGGTCGGTGTCGGTTTGCTCTACGGCGAGGGATACTTCTCGCAGCACCTCGACGCGAACGGCTGGCAACAGGAAAGCTATAAGACGATCAACCCGGACAAACTGCCGCTGCGGCCGGCGCTCGGTAAGGATGGTCAGCCGGTGGTGATCTCGGTACAGACACGGTCGGGATCGATCTTCGCACGCGTGTGGCGTTGCGATGTCGGCCGCATTCCGTTGTATCTGCTCGACACGAACATCCCGAACAACACGGACGAGGATCGCCGCTTGACCGCTCGGCTGTACGGCGGCGACATCCGCATCCGCATCCGGCAAGAAGTGATGTTGGGCATCGGTGGAGCGCGGGCGCTCTCGGCCTTGGGCATTCAGCCCAGCGTGATCCACATGAATGAAGGACACTCCGCATTCGCGCCGCTGGAAATCATTCGGACTCGGATTCAAGAAGATGGGTTGTCCTTCGACGCCGCGATCCGCGAAACGGCGGCGAGCTGCTGCTTCACCACGCACACGCCGGTCGATGCCGGGCACGATCGCTTCGATGCCGGCCTGGTCGAAGAACACGTCGGTCCGCTCGCCGATCAGTTGGGGCTGAGCCATGACGCGCTGATGGGACTGGGGCGAGTCAATCCGCAGAACCACCATGAAGCGTTCTGTATGACCGTGCTGGCCTTCAAGCTCAGCCGGAAAGCAAACGCGGTGTCGTCGCTGCATGGAGTCGTCAGTCGCCGCATGTGGGCCAGCCTCTGGCCGTGGCAGAGCGAAGAAGAAATCCCGATCGGGCACATCACCAACGGCGTGCATGTGCCGACGTGGCTCGCGCCGCAGATGCGAGTCCTGTACGACCGCGTCTTGCCGGTCAACTGGCACACTCGCACCGGCGAGCCCGACGTCTGGTCCGGCTTCGAGCAAGCAACGGCCGGCGAATTGTGGGAGACGCACCAATCATTGAAGAATCAGTTGATCGGTTTCACGCGCCGGCGACTCGAGACACAAGCCCGCCGCAACGACGCGAGCGACGAGAAGATTGCCGAGATTGCCAACACGCTCGACCCGCGAGCATTGCTGATCGGATTCGCTCGCCGGTTCGCGCCCTACAAACGAACCGACTTGATCCTCCGCGAGTTCGACATCCTCGCCGAAATGGTCAGCGATGCGCAGCGGCCGGTCCAATTCATCTTCGCGGGCAAGTCACACCCGGCCGACGGCAACGGCAAGGCGATTCTGCAACGGGTCTGGCAAGCGACTCAGCAGTCCAAACTGAAGGGGCGGATCGTGTTCCTCGAAGATTACGACATCAACCTCGCACGGCATCTCGTCCAAGGGGTGGATGTGTGGCTCAACAACCCGCGGCGTCCGCACGAAGCCTCCGGAACCAGCGGCCAGAAGGTGCTGCTCAACGGCGCACTGAACCTGTCGGTCTTGGACGGCTGGTGGGCGGAAGCCTACGACGGCACCAACGGCTTCGCGATCGGCACCGGCCGCACGCACGTCAACGATACCGTGCAAGACGACCGCGATTGGAAGAGTTTAATTGACACGCTGCGCAACGAAGTTCTCCCGATGTACTACGAACGGGACGCGGACGATCTGCCACAACGCTGGATCAAACGAGTCAAACGCTCGGTCCGCACGCTCGGCTGGCGATTCAACTCCGACCGCATGGTGATGGACTACGTCAACCACTGCTACGTGCCAGCCGCCGGCGGGTTGTCGAGCCAAATCCCGTCGATGTGACGTGGGGTGAATTGGGGTCGGGTGTTCAAATTTCAAAATTGCCTCGGCAATT
>CAMDEA010000138.1 GCA_945893045.1 Planctomyces sp. SH-PL62 | reverse complement strand
CGAATCTCGGTTTCGTGCGCGTGTCGTTGGTGGGTGGACTTGGAGATGACACGTTGATTGGTGGCAGCGGCATTGATTCGCTCGACGGCGGAGATGGGGATGACAGCCTGAATGCTCAGGGAGGTAACGATCTCGTCTTCGGTGGCATCGGCGACGACACGATCATCGCGGGCACGGGCAACGACCGCGTGTTTGGCGGCGACGGCAACGACAACATTGATGCCGGAGCAGGTGACGACTCGGTGGTCGGTGAAGTCGGTGCGGACACGATCGCGGGCCAGGACGGCAACGACACGATCGACGGCGGCGACGGGACCGACATCATCAATGGCGGATCGGGCAACGATTCGATTCTCGGTGGCAACGAGGCGGACGATCTCAATGGCAGCACCGGCAACGACACCGTCCGCGGCGGAGCCAGCGACGACACGATCATCGGCGAGAACGGCAACGACAGCCTCTTCGGCGAGGATGGCAACGATTCCATCCTGGGCTACGACGGAGACGACACGCTCAGCGGCGGTGACGGCGACGATACGCTCGATGGCATGGCTGGCAACGATCTGGTCGGCGGCGGCAACGGCGACGATCTGATGAACGGAGCCGCCGGCAATGACACGCTCACTGGCGGCGACGGCAACGACACCATCGCGGGCGGAGCCGGCAACGATGTGCTGCTCGGCGATGAAGGGGACGACTCGCTCAACGGCCAAGGCAGCACGGACATCATCAACCCTGGCGAAGGCGCGAACACGGTGCTCGACCCGATCACGGAGATCGATACGACGTTCGTGTTGTCCGCCGCACTGCTGGCCGCGCTGGCGTAGTTCGACCTTCGTACTTTTGACCCCAACGGCCTCGTGCCGTTGGTGAAGGAGATGGTGGGCTATATCAGCCGCACCTCAAGTTGTCGTCAGACCCCATCCGCCTCGTGCGGATGGTGAATCAGACTCTTCGGCATTCCTCACCCAATGATCTCTTTCACCATCCGCACAAGGCGGATGGGGTCTCAGAAAAAGATCTGACAGACGTCGTCGCAAGCACGCCATCGGTCGCTCCATCCAGGCGAGCTGGATGGGGGCGGGACAATTCGCAAACTCGGTCGAGTGCCCGGCCGTCATTTTGCATTTGTCATTCTTCATTTCTCATTTTCCATGACTGAGTCTGTCTGGGGCTTTGCCCTTCAGGATTCTGTCCCCAGTCCGCTGACCCCTGACCTCCGCCCCGATAAGCTGCCGCCTCTTCGTCCCGCTTCCGAAAGCACGAAAGGCGACCGCGTATGAATTCTTCGACCAAGAGTGCCGAGCAAATTACCAAGCGGGGCCAATGGATGGCCTTGGCGGCGGCGTTGCTGGGCTGGATGTTTGACGGCTTTGAGATGGGGCTGTTCTCAATGGTCGGCCGCTCGGCCATTCAAGACTTGATGGGCTATGGGAAGGCGCCGACTCCGGAACAGAACGCGCTGATCGGTTTTTATTTCGGGGTGGTCATCGCCGTCTTCCTGGTGGGCGCGGCTGCGGGAGGCGTGCTGTTCGGCTGGCTGGGGGATCGCATCGGCCGTGTGCGAGCGATGTCGTTATCTGTCGCGACCTACGCGATCTTCACCGGACTGTGCGGTGTCGTGGAGACGCCGTTGCAGATCGCCAGTATGCGGTTCATTGCGTCGCTGGGGATGGGGGGCGAATGGGCGCTGGGCGTCGCGCTGGTCATGGAGGTCTGGCCCAACCGCTCGCGAGCGTTGATGGCCGGGCTGATCGGAGCGGCGGCGAATGTCGGTTACCTGCTGGTCGGAATCATTGGCATCGGCTTGACTGCGATCCTCGGTAACATGCAGGGCTGGCTGATGGATGTCGGTTTCTCGGAATCTTCCGCGACGTCGCTGGTCGCGTTTAACGGTTGGCGGTTGATGATGATTCTCGGTGCGACCCCAGCACTGCTGACCTTCTTCTTTCGGTTGTTCGTTCCGGAATCGCACAAGTGGGAAGAGGAACGTGCTCGCGGGACGACTTCGCAGTGGGTGACTCGCGATTTGTTGGGTGTGTTGGTCGGAGCCGCTGGTCCCGCGCTGGTCATCTACGTGTGGGCGAACGAACTGCCGTTGCTCGCCCGATTGGGGGGGACGCTGCTCGGTGTGGTGGTCGCGACGGTGGGCTACGTCTTCCCGGTGATGCAGTATCTCAAACGAAGTTTCGCCACCAGCGGAGCAACCGCCGATGCCTGGAAGCCGACGCTCAAACGAATGCTGTTGGGAGCCTGCTTGAGCGCCGTCGCTTTGCTGGGAACATGGGGTTCGACCCAGTGGGCTCCGACGTGGGCTGCGAAGCTGACCGAAGGGAAGGACATCGCCAACGCGAAAGAGTACACGCAGATTTGTCTGGCGATCGGAGCGATTGTCGGCACGATCGGCGCGGCGTTGATCGGTGATTGGCTGGGCCGGCGCATCACCTACTGTTTGATGTGTGCCACCTCGCTGGTCACGGTGCTGCTGTTCTTCCAAGGGAATACCGAGTACGGCCCGTTCTTTCTGGTGACGTGCTTCCTGGCCGGCACCTGCACGGCGTCGTTCTACGGCTGGCTGCCGCTGTACCTGCCGGAACTGTTCGCGACGAAAGTCCGAGCCACCGGCCAAGGCTTCTCATTCAACTTCGGCCGCATCCTGGCCGCCGTCGGAGCACTGCAAACCGGCAACCTGTTTGCCAAAGAGATCCACCTCTTCGGTCAGACGTTTCAAGGGGGGCACGCCTTCGCGTGCAGCGTGATGAGCTTCGTGTACGTCATCGGCCTGGGCTTGATTTGGCTCGCGCCGGAAACCAAGGGCAAGCTGCTGCCGGAATAATTTCAGAGCTCGGCGGCTCATCATTCTGTTCCCCATGATTTTGCCCAAGGATTTGTTGGCAAAATCGTGGGAAACAGAATGATGTGACGGAATTGGTCGGCTGTCATGACTCTCGCACTGGGTTGGTGGCTCATCCGTTTGACGATCTGGCTGGCCGTCGCCGCTTGGTTGTTCCGAGTATTCGTCGAAGCCTCTGGCCGCTCATTCGCGGCGCGAGATCGCGTGATCCGTTGGAGTTGGCTGATCGGAGCGTTGGCGTGTGTGGCTCACGTTGTCGCCGCGATGGGCTTCGGGCATTGCTGGAGCCTGGGAAACGCGATGCGCTACACCGCGATGGAGACTCGGCGTGTCTTTGATGTGGAGTTACCGTGGTCCGTCTTCGTGAACTTCGCGTTCGTTGCGTGGTGGCTGTTCGATGCCGTGCGTGAGTTTCGATCGCGTGAGGTTCGATCGCTGGGGGCAGTGCGTCACGGAATCTGGCTGGTGATGATGCTCAACGGGACGGTCGTGTTCGGGCCGAAGTATTGGACGTGGATCGCGGTGCCGTGCGTCGTGGCGTTCGTGATCGTCACGTGGCGTTCGCGGTCTCGCGCGGCAGCAGGTAGATGAACGACTTGCCGAGCCGGCCGCCGTAGTTGCCGGCGGTGATCTTCACGAGGCCGGGTGTCGTGCGAGCAGCGGCGATGGCGGCTTGCGTCGCGATCGAAA
Source organism: Planctomyces sp. SH-PL62 (assembly GCA_945893045.1). GTDB lineage: Bacteria > Planctomycetota > Planctomycetia > Planctomycetales > Planctomycetaceae > SXKJ01. Next base: position 17,186 of record CAMDEA010000138.1, on the reverse strand, counting down.
GTGTTTCGAGGTCGCGGCCGTTCATCACGATTTCCATAATCGAGTTCACGTTCGGGGGCAGACGGCATTCCGCTCCGAGCTTCTCACGCAGCGTCGGGCAGTATTGCTGGTAGGTGCTGGCGATCATGAACGAGTAACGGCTGCCGGCTTTCGACGCGCTCTGCGCGATGCCTCCGGGAAAGGTCATGATGACGCCGGGGACTTTCTCGACGGCGGCAACTCCCCGTTCGGTGGCTTCGATGGCGGAGTCGATGGACTCGCCCATGAACCACAGATTGCCCCCCATGATGCCGTCGCGGAATCCGAAGCGGCGATCGAGAACGAACTCGCCGCCGAGGATCGGGATCGCCCACATCTTGCGGCCGTGGCGTACGACTCGCGTTTGATAGCCGTCGCCGAAGAAGGCGATCTTGCGGCCGAGCTTGAAGTACGGCTCGGTGTCGAGCAGGTTGAAGCACGCGGTCGTCGGACAGGTCAGCACGTTCTGGCTGATGCGCGTCAGCAGCGAACGCTCGAGAGCCGGCTCGCGATCTTTGCGGAAGCGCGGAACGTGCATCTGGATGATCGCGCCGGGCCGCGCGTCAGGAGTCGCGAATGATTCATCGCCGCCCGGTCCGACGAAACGATCGACTCCCGCTTCGCAATCGCAAAAGATCGTGCTGCTGGCGTGGCCGGTCGCCTTGTTCACGGCATGTTGCAGCCAGTTTTTGTCGCGTGCGGTGACGAGGATCTCCGCGTAGATGCTGCGGAAAGCCTCGGCGTAGGTGTCTTCGATTTCGCAGCCGGTTGATTGAGTTGTCGTCATGGAAAGCAAAGCCCAAAGGAAAGTGGGGGGTATTGAAAATTGAAAAATGGAAATTGGAAAATGCAAATTGATGGCAAATGCCGCGTTCAATTTGCATTTTCCAATTTCCAATTTTCAATTTTCAATGGCGTTCATCTCGGCTTCGTGGGTGCAGCCGACGCCGATTCGCTGCGGCGTCCCAATCCCTCATAGACCGCCGCTTCGGTGACGACTTTGTCCATGAAGATGTCGTGCGGCTGCATTGGGATTTCGGGGAAGAGCTGGCACTCGAAGGCCAGCGCGATCAACGGCGTATCGGGACGAGCGTGTTCGAGCAGCTTGTCGTAGTAGCCTTTGCCGTGGCCGGTGCGGCCGCCTCGGCGGTCGAAGGCGACGCCAGGGACCATGATCAGGTCGAGTTTCTCGACGCCGACTTGTTTGGCCGCGACGTGGCGCAGGTCTGCCCTCGGTTCGAGAATGCGGTACATGCCGAGTTCGAGTTCGTCCATCGACTCCAAATGGAAGAGTTCCAGTTCGCCATCGACGCAGTACGGGACGACGATCTTCTTGCCGGTTTGCAACGCGGCTTCGAGATCGTTGCGGGTGCGGACCTCGGAGCGGACATCGACGTAGAACATCACGGCCCGCGCGGCGGTGTATTCTGGCTGAGCCATGAAAGAGGCGACGATGTGGCGGCTGATTTCGTCTTTATCAGGTTGCGCGTTGCGGTTGGCGTGCGATTGTTCGCGGATGACTTGCTTACGGGCGTGCAGGTCGGCGGGCGGTGCGGTGAGAGCCTCGATGCTCATGGGGTGACTCCATTCGTTTTGAGTTGTGAAAGATGATGCGCGGCGCAGGCGATGCCAAAGTAACCCGAAGCGTCAGCGAGGGCGAGTGATTCAAACGACGTTGGTTTCGCGATCGGAGCGGTGTGAACCATCCGCCCTCGCTGACGCGTCGGGTTACTTAGCGGCGCAGATCGTAGCAGAGGAGCGTCTCTTGGTCTCGCAACAGCAAGTGCCCGTTGGCGACGACCGGATAGGCCCAGGCTTGACGGCGGCTGCGGTTCGGCTGCTCGAAGCGGCCCTTCTCGATGTAGCGCTGCGAATTGGCTTCGAGCAATGTCACCGGACCTTGTTCATTGCGGACGATCAGCAGCCCGTCAGCGAACGTAATCGAGCCTTTGCCGGGTGAGCGTTCCTTCCACAGGACATTGCCGGAACGAAGGTCGAGACAGGTCAGGATGTTTTCGTCGCAGCCGTAGAGGAAGCCATCGGCGATGACCATGCCGCCGTGGTGATTCTTCATGTCGCGGGTCTTGTAGACCTCTTCAGCCCGCGTGGTGTTGCCGTTGGATTCGAGCCGCAAGCACGTCCCGCCGGTGCCGTAGCCCGAACCGTAAAAGAGATGGTTGTCGTGAAAGACGGCGGCCGAGCAGTTCGCCGTGCCGTTGGCCGACGAGTTGCTTTGCCAGAGGAATTCGCCGTCGTCCGCGCGCACGCCGATCAACCCGCGTGCCGTGAAGTTGACGTACTGCCGCACTCCGCCCACTTCGACGGCGATGGCCGAGGCATAGCCTGGACCGGGATCGCTGGGGACTCGTGATTTCCACAGCATGTTGCCGTTGTTTTTATTGAGTGCGACCATTGTCGCGCCTCGGCCGCCGGGCGTGACGATGACTATCTCGCCGTCAATCAGAGGGGACTCACAGATGCCCCAATGACCCGCATTGCCGCTGAATTCTTTGAGGATGTTCTTGTACCAACGGCGCTGGCCTGTCTTCGCATCGAGACACACCAGATCGCCAAGGGCTCCCAGAGCGTAGAGGCGATCGCCATCGACCGTTGGCGTGCAGCGAGGCCCGTCGCCTGTTCCATCTTTATACGCACCGCCGCCGGTGGAGACGGACCAAGCCGGCCGACCGTCTCGCTCATTGAGCGCAATGACTTTCTCGTCGGTGCCGTTTAAGCCCATCGTGTAGACGCGGCCGTTCGCGACCGACACCGCGGAGAATCCAGCTCCCAAACCATTCGCGGACCAGGCGGGCTTCGGTCCAGACGACGGCCAACTGTTGGAGATGTTGTTGCCGGAGCCGGCGTGGCCATCACGGCGTGGGCCGCGAAACTGCGGCGAGTCCCCCGGCTTGCCGCCGCCCGCGTCTTCATTCGGTGAATCTGCCGAATCGGACTTCTTCGATTTGGGCGTGGTCTTGGGTGTGGGCGTTGTGGCCGGAGTTGCCGGCTTGCTCTCGCCACCTCGGACGGTCAACCGAGTGACCGATTCGCCGCTCGACGTGAAGACGGAGATTTGCTGACCGACTTTCAAATCGGCGAGCTTCACGGGCTTACCGTCAAGCGTGATGTTCGTGCCGTCGGCAATCGAATAGACCTGCTTGGGCTTATCACCACTGGGCTTGATGGTGATTTTTTTGCGGTCGGCCGAGACCGACTCAATTGTGCCGCTGATGACGGCGGCCCAGACGGCTGGCACGACAATCAAGCCACAGAGCAGACAAACCAGTCCCACCGCAATGCGTCGAATCCACATGGCACATTCTCCGGAAACACGAAATCGCCCGTGCTTCAAGACAATGGCACAGCCCCGGCCGAATCTCAAGAGTTCGTCGGTCTCAATGTGGTTGGACGACGTGTTTTCTTAGGCTCGTTGCAGCAGGGCGTCGGCGAATTCCGAGCCGGTCGGAACAGAGTGGTGGCGGGAGATTTCCGCGAGGCAGCGGAGGGCTTCGCGATGGACCCGCATGACACTCTTCAGGATCAGAGCCCAATCGTCTTTGCTGGTGGCGGCTTCGAGATTGGCAGCGGCTTGGCCGAATCCCTCGGCGGCGAGAGTGCCGGCGATGCCTCTCAAGGAATGTGCCGCGTTGCGGATCGCGGGGACGTTGGCATCTGCGACGAATCGTGCGAGCCCCACCAAATGTTGAGGGACACAGGCTTGGAACTCATCGAGCAGCAGGTGCGCGAACGACTCGTTGCCCAAGCAGCGCTGCCGCAGCGTGGTCATGTCGATCGCAGGGTCCGGCGGCGAGTGATCCCGGAGATCGGCGAGGTCGGCCGCCGGCATCTTGAAGGCGGAGATGTGCCCGTTGAGATCAGACAGTGTGGCGTCGGTTGGGCAGTGAGTCATGAGACAAGTTCCACTGGCAACGAACAAAACAGGCGAGTGGGGTGGCGTGTTTCATTCGTGTCTTACGTTTTGAGGGAAGGGAGATATTGTTCGAGTTTGGATCGCAACTGCTGGACTTCGAGGGGCTTGGTCAGGTAGTCGTCCATGCCCGCTTCGAGACAGCGTTCGCGGTCTCCTTTGAGCGCGTTCGCGGTCAGGGCGATGATGGGAATTGAGGGAGGGAGTTCTCGCGCGGAGACGCGACGGCGGATTTCGCGAGCCGCCGTGAAGCCGTCCATTTCGGGCATCTGGCAATCCAGCAGCAGCAGGTCATAGCTGCCGCGTTGCATCGCTTCGAGCGCCTCGTCGCCATTGGCCACGACGTCGCAGGTGCAGCCGCAATGTTTGAGCAACTCGGTGACGTACATCTGATTGATGCGGTTGTCCTCGGCGACCAGCACATGCCCGGTGAATTGGGTGGGCACCGGCGGACGCGGACTGTCGGAGCCGCTCTGCGGCACGCCGACCAAGCTCACGGCGAGCGTGGACATGAGCGCGTCGCACAGCGAACTGGGGCGGATGGGATCGCGCAGCAGTCGTCGGATTCCGCGCTGTCGCAGCCAATCGGTGTCGCTGCTATCGGAGGTCGAGCCAATCGCGATGACCGGCAGTCCGTGGCGGCGCGACAGTTCGTCGATCAATTGATAGCGATTGCCGGAAGCGGTTTGCAGATCGACCAGCGCGACGTCAAACGGCTTTCCCTGGAACTCGGCACGGATCACGGCCAGCCGAGCGTCTTCGTCGCTGAAGACTCGTGTCGGCTGACAACTCCAGGCGTTCAAGCAATCCCAGATTTGTGGCCGCTGAAGTGGTTCGTCCTCAACGATGAGGACTCGTGCATGGGCCAGATGACGCCACGACTCCGGCGATTCGTCGCGCTGGCCAATTACCGGCAGTGGGAGTTCAAACCAAAACGTCGAACCGACTCCGAGCTGGCTTTCGATGCCGATCGAGCCGTTCATCAGTTCGACCAGTTGTTTGCAGATGGCGAGCCCCAAGCCGCTGCCGCCGAATTTGCGTGTCGTCGAAGTATCGACCTGAGTGAATGGGCAGAACAATTGGTCGCGGCGATCCTCCGGAATCCCGATGCCCGTGTCGCTGACCGCGAATTGCACGCGAATCTGTTGAGCATCGCGGCGAACACAGTTGGCTCGGACAGTCACCGTGCCGGTCGCCGTGAACTTGATCGCGTTGCCGATCAGGTTGACGAGGATTTGCCGTAGCCGATTGCCGTCGCACAGGACCGTCGCACTGACGGCCGGATCGATGTGGACTTTCAGCGTCAGGCCTTTTTGCGTGGCACCGGGGCCGAGGGCCTCGACGACGTCATACACCAGCGTCTCGACGGAGAATTCCTGCAAGTCCAGTTCGAGCTTGCCGGATTCGATCTTGGACACGTCCAGAACGTTGTTGATCAGTTGCAGCAGCAGTTTGCCACTGGTGCGGCTGGCGTCGACGAACTGCCGTTGCCGTTCGGTCAGTTCGGTGCCGATCAGCAAGTCATTCATTCCCAGAATGCCATTGAGCGGCGTGCGCAGGTCGTGGCTCATCGCGGCCAGAAAGGCACTCTTGGCGTGATTCGCCGCCTCGACTTGAGCTTTGTGCATCGCGGCGACTTGCTGCGCCTGGCGAACGTGAAAAATGGAACGCAGCAGGAAGATGTCCTCGAAGATCACCCAGCCGGTGTGTTCCAGCGACAGCCACGGGCTGACGGCAGAGATGCCGTACACGGAGGCGGGCCAATACGAGCCGCGGAAGAAGTGATCCAGCGCCACGATCGCCGAAGCCGAAAGGAGCACACGCCAATCGCGGTAAAAGGACAGGAATGCCAGCGAACCGAAAATGTGGAAATGCGTCTCGATTCGGCCGTCCGTTAAGTGAATCAGCAACGCGGAGGACAGCGCTTGTCCCACCGCGATGATGTGGCGAGTCAGCGTCGCTCCGGGATTCAGCACGCCCAGCAGCGCCGGACCCAGATTTGTGGCGGCACCTAGAAAGATCGCGGCGAACAGATGCGGATGGAGTTGACTGGTTGTTCCCACCCACGTGCGCGGTGACAGCCACAGCGCCACGGCGATCCCCGCCAGCCATTGCAGCAGCATCAGCACTGCGAACTGCCGATCCGTGCGACGGCAGGCTTCCACGTCGTACTGTCGGCAGAGCACGGCCGCTTGCTCTTGGATCGTTTGGTCGTCGGGCAACTTCATCGTTTCTCTTCCCCGGCGAGGATGCGATCTGAAAACAAGGGGCAGCCGAAAACCACATCCGACGACCGTTCGGCGGTTCCGCGCGTCAGCCAATCGACGATGGCCTGGCGTCCGGCATTCTCGCCGCGATGCCCGCGCGCGATCGTGATGCCGCCGCTGAACTTCAAGAGTCCCTGGCGGTCATACAGCACGACTTGGCCTGACGTCAGCGCTCCGAATCGTCGTGCCTCGCGGCCCTCGACGTCAGCGCGGACACGCACGTCGGGGATCGACGCGGCGCGGTGCCACAAGTCGGTCACTTCCCAACCGTCCGGCATTTCTCGCGGTTTGAGGAACAGCACATGTGCCGTGACCAGTCCGTCGCAACGGGCCATGATCTCGGATAACTCGGCGATCGTGGCGCGGCTGCACGGGCAATGCGGATGCACGAGCAGCACGAGATTGGCTCGCGCGGAATCGGGAACGACTCGACTTGTCTGCGGCCAGGTTGGTTCCCGAACACTGGTCGCTCCGGGAGTCGCCGAGGACGACAGCAGCCATAAGAACCCGCCACCGCTGGCGATCGCCCAGACGGCGAGGCCGGTTAAGACCAATGGCCTCGGAGTCACCGTTGTCGCAAGTGGCCAGTCATCGCAATGGAGGTTTGGCATAACAGGGAAGTCCTCATGAGTTCTCTTTCGGACGAAACTCCGAGGAACTTGTGCTCCATTCGGTTCAGGAAAACCCTGAACAAACCATCTTGCTCGTGGTTTCGTTGAGAACACAGCACTTGCGCCACCGCACAGGGTCGTGAGGTACAACGATTTGTTTCGGAAGAATATCCCACGAAACTTGCGACGCGGGGTGCTCAGGAAAAGCCTGAACGAATCAACGCCTGCGAACTGGCGTGGAACAAACGCCGCATGTGCGCCGCCGCACATTGCTTTCGAGACAGCGGATCGTGAGACCTATTGGCGAGCGGGGCGGCGTCAGTGCTGCGGTGGATTCGCCGGCTCACCGACCGCCCAGCCGCTGAGACTCCCAATTGACCCACTTTCGGGAAGCTGAGATGTTTGCCAACGACCCTGCTCGCCAGACCTCGCGGTTAGGACTCGCGTGGCCATCTGCGTGACATTCTGGCGTCACACGGTGATCGCTTCATGAGGGAGCGACGGGACATCCTCGCGATCTTGGAAAATTGAAAGCCGTCAGGTGATGCCACACGAAAAAGCGTCTTTCCGGTCATCGACGTTGATCGCCTGGAGCCTGTTGATCGCGGCGTCTCTGGTGATTTGTCTGGCCGGCTTGGGTTCTTACCAGACCCTGAGAAGTCATGAGGTCATCGCCGCGGTTCCCGCGCGTGAGATGCTGCACAGCGGCGATTGGATTGTTCCGCGCTACGGCGATGTGCTCCGCGCGCAAAAACCGCCGCTGGTGTATTGGCTGGTGGCCTCCTCGGCCTGGCTGGTCGGCGACTTCGACGAGTTTGTGATACGGCTGCCGTCGGCACTGTCCGCATTGGGTTTGGTGGCGCTTCTGAGCGTCTGGGCGGCACGCTGGTACGGGCGCGAGGCGGCCTTCGGTGCGGCGCTGGTGCAGATGACCTCGTTCTGGGCGATCAAATTCGGAAGACATGCCGCGATCGACATGGGGCTGTGTCTGTTGACGACGGCCGCGATGTTTCTGATCGCGACACAACCGGCGGACGAGTCTTCGTCAAAGTCGCGTTGGCGCTGGACGGGGATCTTGACGCTGATCGCGGTGACCTGGCTCGCCAAGTTTCATTATGGCTCGGCGATGGTGTTCGGGCCGGTGTTTGTGTTTTGGATGGCGCAACGTCACTGGCGCGGCTGGCGGAACTTGGTGAATCCCGTCGGAGTGCTCGTGCTCGCCGGCTGTGCGGTGGTCTGGCCCTGGTTGCTGGTGCGCGAGTCTCCGGAAGCGTTGGAGCAACTTCGATCGGAAACGATCGGCCGGGCGCTGGGCGAAAAGAGTCGTGGGGTGTGGTGGTCCTACGGTCTGCACCTGCTGCTGCTCTCGCTGCCCTGGCTGGGCCATGTGCTCTTCGCGGCTCCGCAGAGTTGGCTGCGAGCATGGCGGCACGGTGATGAGCGCGAACGCTTCCTCTGGATTTGGTTGTTGGTTGATGTCGCGATCCTCTCGTTGTCGCCGTCCAAGCATGCGAACTATCTGCTGGCGATCATGCCCGTGCTGACCTTGTTGGCCAGTCAGGTCATCGCTCGGCATCTGGCGCGAATCCATCGCGAGCAGTTTCAGATTCCGCAATTCGCGGTGTCGCTCGTGATCGTGTCGGCCGTCCTGGCGAGCGTTGTGGCCGGAGTCGTTGGATCGGCGAACTGGTCGGCGGCGCAGATGGGAATTCGCGGAGCGAGTGCCGTGGCTGTGTGCGGTCTGATCGCGACGTGGTGGTGTTGGCAGCGGCGACGGGCGTCGCTGACGGGATGGACCCTGTTCGCGTCGGCAATGGGAGTGTTTCTGGTGGCGGTGACGTTCGTCACTCCGCAATTGGATCACCGCCGCGACTCGGCCGAATTCGCCCGGCAGTTGCGTCAGGAGGTTCTGAAGGACCGGCCGGTGTGCGCCTATCTGCGGTCGGGACTGTTGCCGGGCTTCCATCCGTCGATCTATTACCTGGACGAGCCGGTGTACCAAGTCCGCACGTTCGCAGAGTTACTGCAACAAGTCCCGGAGACGGGCGAGTTGTTCGCCGTGGTGGAGCGTGACACTCTGCGACACTTGGAAGCGGTTCCCACGGTCGTGGAGTTGGAAGAAATCACGCCCGCGTCGTTTCCCGTTGGTCATCGTGAAACTCCATTGGTCTGTGTGCGATTGCGATCGCTCCGTGCGCGGAGCAGCGATGACACCGCGCAACGGATGGAGACGAGTTTCCGCATCCCCCAGATACCCCACTGAGCTTGCCTCAGTGGCTTGCGGGCTTTTGCACGACGTGGAACCGGATCGGCCCCCTCGCTGGGGATTACGTCTGGGCGTCAGCGACGTTCGCATCGTGAATGGTGATCGCCGCGCGCGATAGGCTGACGATCACAAATGCCAGCACCACGGTGACAGAGCCGAGCACAAGGTAGATCAACCACGGGAAACGCTCGGTGAGTGGCAGCGGCGGCGGGACAAAGTTCTGATTGCGGGCGGCGGCGTTCAATTCCGAGCGAGCCGGAGGTGGTGCGAGTTTCGCCGGCAGGTTGCGGGCGAAGTCGTAGACCGGCAACTCCGCGCGCGGATTGCCGAAGAAGAGTTGTGGTTCGCCGGCCTCGCTGGCCGGGCGAGCGAACACGAGTTGCCGCGCCGGCGCGCTGAACTTGATCGAGCGGATCGACAACGGTGGGTTGCGATGGTCGGTGACGAACAGCCTCAGCCTCCGTGTTTGCACTTCGCCAAAGGTCGCGATCATCGGTTTCTTCGGCTGGCCCGGTTTGCGCTGCCACAGCGGTTCTCCAGTCATCCCGACGTAAGTAAACCGGAGTTGTCCCAGCGGGCCGGAGGGATATTCCGCCTCGATCAAAATGTCGCGTGCGAATTCGGAATCGGCGACGTCCACTTCAATCCGGTCGCACGGCACGTTGTCGCCACCCAGATCGATGATCCAGGCCGAGGCGGGTGCTCCGTTGTTTCTGGTCGGCTGGCGCGGTTGCAGGGTCGCGTCTTGAGTCAGCCGCTCGCCGGCGTCTTCCGTATGACGCAAGATGCTGACCTGTGTCATGCGAAAGAGTTCTTGTTCCTGATTGGCAGTGACACGACCGGGGTCCGGGTAGACTCGGACTCGCACATAACGGAAGCGGCTGTCGGCGAACGTCAGCGAATCGAGATCGATCTTTTGCTTGCCGGATTCAAAGCGAATCAACTGAGCGGCGACGAGTCTCCGCCAAGTCTGACCATCTTCGCTCCCATCGACCTCGACAGCCCGGCGAAAATCTCTGCCAGAAGTTTCGATCTTGATCTCGTTGTATTGAATGTCCTGTTGAAAATTGAGCTCCTCGTTCTGTTGCAGGTCGAGCGTCAATTCGCGGGGGCCATTGTCCGGTTCCGCGCGATTGAATTCTCTCGCCGGCACTCGCTCCTGGAGCGACTGCGGTCGCCGGTATCGCAGGGCATACGGAATCGTCTTGCCGGTCGTGTCGTACAGCCGCAAGTCAGCCAAGTCCGGCCGAGCATGGGCAAAGACGTCTCTGCCCAAGATCACGTCCATCAGCGTTGGCGAGTCGTCGGTCTTCGCCGCTGAGATCGGCACAGGCACGAAGTACTCCCAGCGTGCTTGTAATTCGGGAGTTGCTTCCTCGGCCATCGCGGGCGTCTCTGCGATGTTTGCGTCCAACACCTCTTGAGAACGAGCAGCCGCGGCCGAAAGGATCAGCAATGCGACGCCCAGCAGCCCCATCCTGCGAGCCCGCAAAACAATTGGCGAGCGGGGCGGCGTCAGCACCCCGGTAGGGAGATGCAAAGTTGGTGTTGGCGGAGTTTCGTGATGGTCGAAAACCGGACTGTTTTGTTTCGCGGCTTTGCCCCAACGGGGCGAGACTCGACAGCCCAGGGCGCAGCCCTGGGTCACGAAACGACGAACATCGGCAAGCCCCAACGGGGCGTAACTCCACGGTGACTTCAACGGAGTTTCGCCCCGTTGGGACTGAGTGGATCGAGGTGATTCTTGCCCCAGGGCTGCGCCCTGGGCTATCGAGTTGCGACCCTTCGGGCCTGAGAACAAGAAACAAATCCCGACCGATGACAAAGTTTCGTCAACCTCAACTTTGCCGCACCCCGGCCCCTCGGTGACCCGCAAAGCCGCCTTCAACCAGAGGGCTGGCGCCGCCCAGCTCGCTTGCACGCCGATCGCTTCCCAGATGCTCTGAGTCGGGATGTCCGCCGAAATCCTCCCGACTCGGAGAGTCAGGCTACTTTTTGAATGAGTCTTCATAGTCAGGTGCTCTATTTGAAACGCTGGTAAGTTCGCGCGACCAAGCCCAACACAACTGCCAACACGAAGAACGCCAGGATGCGATACAACTGCTGCACGTTGGCCATATCAACCAGGAACAGCTTCACGACCGACACGCCAAACAAGGCCATCGCCAACCAGCGCAGCCGGGCGCGACTCAGACGGAAGCCCAAAACCAACAACGCGGTCGCATACACCGTCCACATCACGGTCAGAGCCAGTTGCCCGCGCCATCTCCAAACCGCGAAGTCGTCGCTGCCAATCGCTTGCGCAGCGAAATAGCCGTAGCACTCGAACGAGAGGATCAACCACAGCAGCAGCACGCCGGTCACACCGCCAGCCGCGATCAGCCAGCGTTCGGCTGAACCTAGCCGCTTCATAAACCGATCGGCCAACACCACGGAGCCTAAGACACATGCCGCCACTCCCAGCGAGGGCAGGGCGATGAGATTGAAGATCGGCACGAACGGATCGCGCGTGTAACTTGGCATTTCGAGCATCAGCCAGCGAGTGACCGCCGACGCTCCCAACACGCCGGCCATGATGCGTAGCGGCGGCGCGGAGACGCGCAGCCCGAACCACCACAGGGCCGCTCCCATCGCGGCCCAACCCAACGAGACCCACCGCGCGTCCGCTTGAATTGGAAACGCCCAGGCTAAGAAACCGACCGACACCGCCAACGACGTCAGCAGCAGCCGATTGTCTTTCGGTCTCCAAGCCAAGGTCGCACGTGCGACATCGGCGTACATCGTCGCTAGCCCGATGGCGAAGCTCCCTTGCCAAACGCCGTAGTCTTCTCGCGTCAGCACACGCAGCACGACGAAGCTCAAGATGGCGTTCAACACGAATCGAGCCAACTCTTCCCAGTCGGCCTGTCGCGAATGGACCAACGAGCCGATGACCGTGTGCGCCAAATACGCTCCGCAGAACACCGCTTGAAACCCCAGCGTCCAAGCGAACTTCTCCGGGTGATAGTTGCCGGCATACCACAGCCAAAACAGCCACTGCGTTCCGAGGTAGGCCACCGATCCCACCACCGACCACGAGCGCATCAGCAGCGCGACGACGACTCCCACGTTGAGCACGGCCAAGTAGGTGAAGAACGACGAGTAGGCATCGTGATCCGTCTGCAACAGCACCGGCGTGAGCAACCCGCCGATGACCGCGACCAGTGCTACGACGGACGAGCGATAGCCGACGGCCGCGACCATCGACTCGATCACCAGCACGGCCAAAAAGACTCCCGCGTGTTGTTGCGGCAACAGCCGATAGAAACCGAACGCGCTGTAGGTCGCCAGATACAGCACCACGATTCCGGCCGAGGTGAGCATGTTCGAGAACCGCGTCCAACCCTTCCGGTAATAGCTCCAACCCAAGCCGAGCAGCGCCGCGCCGACCAGTTCCCCAATCGCAACTCGTCCGACCGGCCCGATCCAGTTGTTCTGATAGGCGTATCGCAAGAAAAACGCCGCCGAGAACACGAACAACAAGACCGCCACCCAACCAAACGCTTTCTGCCCGATGAAGGTCTCCCATCCGATCGGCTCGTGTGAAGTCTCTGCACTCCGGCCGGAGGGACGTGCGGTTTGGTCGATGTCCAACTCAAGCGTCACCAGGGACTCATCGGAAACTAATTCGTCCGGTTGGCTCTGTGCGACGACGTCCGCCTTGGCTGGACTCATCAATGGTTCTGGCCGCTCCCGCAGTCGAGCTTCCAACTGGGTGACTCGCCGAGCCAGCTCAAAAATTCTGCGGCTGCGCCGGAACGCGATGATCGAAAGGATCAGCGCGACCAGAGGCCCAGCGACAAGCACCGCCCCGATCAGCAACACGATGAGCAGTTCATCTGGCCCCATGAGCGCCCACCGTTTCGAGAGTATGTCGGGACGAAATTTTGAGGTTGGTGGTCAACACGCCGATTGTCGCCCTAAGCCTTCGAGAATTTCCAGCGTCCCGCGATCAAGCTATTGTTGGCGATGCTGACCTACGCAACCCCAGAAAGTCCGGAGACGCATCCCGATGAAGACTCGATGGATTCTCAAAAGCCTTATCCTGCTGGTCATCTCGTTTGTCACGAACATCGGGCTGCGCGAATCGCTGCCTGCGGCCGAACATCTCAACGTGCTGTTTTTCCTGGTCGATGACCTGCGGCCGGAGTTGGGTTGCTACGGCAACCAGCATGTGAAAACGCCAAACATCGACGCGCTGGCGAAAGCCGGCGTGCGGTTCGAGCGAGCCTATTGCCAGTTTCCGCTGTGCAATCCCTCGCGGTCGTCGATGTTGACCGGGCGACATCCGCCCGTGACGGGAGTGCTCGACAACTCGACGTGGTTCGGAGCAACTCATCCCGACTTCGTGTCGCTGCCGAGGCACTTCAAAGACAACGGTTACTCGGTCCTGCGAACCGGCAAGGTCTTTCACGGCGGCATCGACGACGCCGACGCCTGGACCGAAGGAGGCGAGAAGCGGACCTTTGAAGGCGCGATCTCCAATCGCAAGCCGCCGGTGAATCAGAAGCAGAACTCGGATCGCATTGTCGTACTCGATGGCGATGGCGAATCGCATCAGGACTACAAGACGGCAATTCGCGCGATCGACTACCTGCGGCGACACTCCGACAGCTCCAGCGGCAAACCATTTTTCTTGTGCTGCGGATTCACAAAGCCACACAGCCCACCGACCGCTCCGAAGCGGTTCATCGACATGTACGATCTGAAGTCCGTCCCGCTGCCGCCCGACTTTCAGCCTCGGCCGACGGTGCCGGAAGGATTCCCGAAGCCGAGCCTGAATGCTCGCAACGGCGACTTGTTCGTCGAGCGTGATGCGTCCCCGGACGAAGCTCGCGAGATGATCCGCGCGTACTGGGCCTCGCTGACGTGGACCGACTGGAACCTTGGCCGAGTCATGGCCGAACTCGACACGCTCAAGCTGCGCGAGAAGACGATCATCGTCTTCTGGGGCGACCATGGCTATCACCTCGGCGAGAAAGGCAAATGGTCGAAGCACGGCTCGCTGTGGGAAATCGGCACGCGCGTGCCGCTGATCGTGATCGACCCCAAGGCCAAGGGAAACGGCTCATCGTCGCCGCGTCCGGTGCAGTCGCTCGACCTCTATCCGACGCTGTGCGAGTTATGCGGCCTATCGACTCCCAGCGGCCTCGCCGGACACAGTTTGAAACCGCTGCTTGCGAACCCGCGGGCCGAGTGGTCGCATCCAGCGTTCACCGTCTTCGGCAACGCGAAGGGGGTCAGCGGCGTCGCCGTCCGCACGCAGCGATACCGCTACGTCGAATACGACGGAGGCAAGTCCGGCACAATGTTGTTCGACGAGCAAGCCGATCCGCACGAACTGAAAAACCTCGCCGACAATCCCAACCTCGCCGACAATCCCAACCTCGCCGACGATCCCAACCTCGCCGACGATCCCAACCTCGCCGCGATCAAAACCGAGTTGTCGAAGCTCGCCAAACAACACGCGGGAGTGCGCTGAGAATCAGAACTGTCTGCTCGTGCCGATCAGGCGACGGAGCCGATTCTGCACGGACTCGACGTCCAAGGTTTGGATCGTTCGGCCATCACCTTGGTCTCGTCGCCAGTGGATCAGACTCAGCGCCTCGCGCTCGGCGCGTTTCTGCCACGCCTCCGGGCTTGTCCCGGAGGTTCCCGCGCTCTGCAGCTACGGCGTGGAGTGGTCGAAAGACCCCGCGATCGAGGCGTTGTTGAGCGTTCGTGGCCCGTAGCGGCAGAGCGCGGGAACCACCCCCGCAAGGGGGGAGGCGGGATTTCTATTTCCAATCGCGGGCGAATTGGAGGGCGCGTTGGCGGACGGGCTCGGTGAGGGTCTGGTCCGCCGCGATGGCGTCGAGCCATTCGCTCTGCGGTTTGTCTTGGTCTCGCAGCCAGTGGATCAGACTCAGCGCCTCACGCTCCGCACGCAGTTCCGGAGTCCACGGCCGTGCGTCCCACACCCTCACCGTCCCATCCCAACTTGCCGACGCCAGTCGCTTCCCGTCCGGGCTAAACGCCACGCTACTGACCGCGTTGATGTGCCCTTTCAACGTGAGCGCCTCCTGACCACTCGTGGCGTCCCACACCTTCACCGTCGCATCCCAGCTTGCCGACGCCAGCCGTTTCCCGTCCGGACTAAACGCCACACTCCACACCTCGCGGCTGTGTCCTTTTAACGTGAGCGTCTCTTGACCACTCGTGGTGTCCCACACCTTCACCGTCCTGTCCCAGCTTGCCGACGCCAGCCGTTTCCCGTCCGGGCTAAACGCCACGCTCGTGACAAGAAGAGAGTGCCCTTCCAACGTGAGCGTCTCCTGGCCGCTCGTGGCGTCCCAAACCTTCACTGTCCCATCGTGGCTTGCCGACGCCAGCCATTTTCCGTCTGCGCAAAACGCCACACTCGTGACCGAGCCGTTGTGCCCTTTCAAAGTGAGCGTCTCTTGACCACTCGTGGTATCCCAAACCTTCACCGTCTGATCGACACTTGCCGACGCCAGCCGTTTCCCATCCGCGCTAAACGACACGCTGTTAACCGTGACAGTGTGTCCTTTCAAAGTGAGCGTCTCTTGACCGCTCGTGGCGTCCCACAACTTCACCGTCCCATCGTCGCTTGCCGACGCCAGCCGTTTTCCATCGGTGCAAAACGTCACGCTCCAGACCGCGCGAGTGTGCCCTTTCAACGTGAGCGGCTCCTGACCGTTCGTGGCGTCCCACACCTTTACCGTCCAATCGCCACTTGCCGATGCCAGCCGTTTTCCATCCGCGCTAAACGAAAAACTCGTAACAACACCGGTGTGCCCTTTCAACGTCATTGTTTCTTGACCGGTCGTGGCATCCCACACCTTTACCGTCCAATCCCAGCCTGCCGACGCCAGTCGCTTCCCGTCCGGACTAAACGCCACGCAAGTGACCGCGTTGGTGTGCCCTTTCAACGCGAGCGTCCCTTGACCGGTCGTGGCATCCCACACCTTTACCGTCCAATCGTCGCTTGCCGACGCCAGCCGCTTCCCGTCCGGGCTAAACGACACGCTCGTAACAACGCCGATGTGCCCTTTCAACGTCAGCGTCTCCTGACCGCTCGTGGCATCCCATACCTTCACCGTCCGGTCATGGCTTGCCGATGCCAGCCGTTTTCCGTCCGCGCTAAACGCCACGCTCGTAACAACGCCGGTGTGCCCTTTCAACGTCAGCGTCTCATGACCGCTCGTGGCGTCCCACAGCTTCACCGTCTGATCCGAACTAGCCGACGCCAGGCGTTTTCCGTCCGCGCTAAACGCCACGGACATGATCCGGTCGGTGTGCCCTTTCAATGTGAATTTCTCCTGACCGCCCGCGACTTCCCACACCTTAACCGTCTGATCGCCGCTTGCTGACGCCAGCCGTGTTCCGTCCGGGCTAAACGTCACGCTCGTAACCTCGCCGGTGTGACCTTTCAACGTGAGCATCTCCTGGCCGCTCATGACATCCCACACCTTCACCGTCTTGTCATCGCCAGCCGACGCCAGCCGTTTTCCATCCCGGCTGAACGCCACGCTCCAGACCGCGCTGGTGTGCCCTTTCAGGTTCAGCAAAAACGAATCACAAAGCCGGTCCCAGAAATGCCATTCAAAGCTGCGTAAGTCGGTTTCGCCTGGCTGAGGCTGGGTCTTTTTCAAGAGATCTAGCACGAGGCCGACATGCGGAATCTCCCAATTGCGATTCACGAGATTCATATGTGTGGAATACAGATGACGCCGAGCCTCGTCCGTCTTGGCATCAGCGCGTTCGGCGTTGAGAACAGCTTTCTCACGAGCGGACTTTTCCTTCAGGGCTAACGTGGCGTTTGCCTGGGAGAGTTCAACGGCCTTGGTCCGCTCGCGAATGGCATTGTCGGCTTCTGTGTTGGCGCGTTTCGCCTCACGACTGGCAGCGAGGCCGAAGAGCGTGGAGACGACGCTGCCGGTCAGCAGCGACACGGCGAGGAACAGACTCAGCGACGCCACGACGGGGTTGCGGCGACGCCAGAGTCGCAATCGCTCCCAGGCACCGGTGCGATAGACGGAGACCGGTTGATGGGC
>CAMDEA010000137.1 GCA_945893045.1 Planctomyces sp. SH-PL62 | reverse complement strand
GCCCAAACCCGTCGAGAATCTTCGGGTGAATGCAGACATGCCGGAACGGCACCTCCCCCATGTTGTACAACCCCGTCAGCACCATCCGAGCCACCCACAGCGTGATGATGTCGCGAGACGTCACCAGCACGTTGCCGGGGTAGAAGTAGTCGAGGACTTCGTTCTTGGCTGAGGGCTGAGGGCTGAGGGGCGAGGGCCGCTTTTGAAATCCGTGCGACTCAACGTAATCAACAACCTCTTTGTCCCGAACATCTGCAACGAGAATGTGGACATGCCCGACTTCGATTGCCGTCGAATATGAAAACGTCAATTTCTCGGTTTCATCAAATGACGCGCGATGCTCTCCAGATAGTATTCCGATTCGTCCCGACTTCGCCCAAGCAACAAAGATCGCTTTCTCATCTTCGTTCATTGTGAAGTAGCCGTCGGACTTTCTAAACCAGATGCCTTTCCGTAGTGCAACCGGAGGATTGCACTCAGCGTCGGGCCAGCCGAGCGTGGCGTGCGGCCACAGTGCAGAACTGAACCAAGTGTCGAGCACGTCTTCGTCTTGCTTGAAGCCGCTGGCTTCGAGTTGCTTCTCGATGTCATCGTGGCCCATGTCCACAGAGACCAAGAGCGTCTCTTGATCGCCGGTCGGACCATCGACAAAGCGTGCGGAAACGAAGTCAGACTTTTCATCAGGGAACTTCACGGTCACGCCGTCGCTAACGAGCGTTCCGCCGAACACGGCGAGAGCTTTCATGCCTTCCCCCTCGCCCCTCAGCCCTCGCCCCTCGCCCCTCGCCCACACGGGAATTCGATGTCCCCACCAGAGCTGGCGGCTGATGCACCAGTCCCGTTTCTCGCCGAGCCAGTCCATGTAGCTGGTCGTGTAGCGCGACGGGAAGAATTTCACTTTGCCGTCGCGGACGGCTTGCATGGCGGCCTCGGCGAGCGTGTCCATCTTCACGAACCACTGGTCGCTCAAGAACGGCTCGATGGGGGTCTTCGAGCGGTCGCTGTGCATCAGCGGGATCGTGCGGTCCTCGACCTTCTCGAAGTGGCCGAGCGCTTCCATCTCCTGCACGACCTGCTGGCGAGCCTCCAGCATCGTCAAGCCCTGATACTTGCCGCCGTGCTCGTTGAGCGTGCCGTCCGGGTTGAGGATGTTGATGACGCCGATCTGCTTGTTGCGCTGATAACAGGCATAGTCGTTCGGATCATGCGCCGGCGTGACCTTCACGCACCCCGTCCCCAGCGTTTTGTCGGCGAGCAAGGCATCCGCAATGATCGGGATGACGCGCCCGCTGACCGGAACAATCACATGCTTGCCGATCAGATGTGTGTACCGTTCATCGGTCGGGTGAACGCAGACGGCCGTGTCGCCGAGCATCGTTTCGGGACGAGTCGTGCTGAAGGAAATGCGCTCACCGGTTTTGCGGAACCAGAGTCGCGATTCGACACCAGATTCTGAGTCCGGAGGTTCGACCTTCAAAACTTCTACGTCGGCTTTCTCCACGACCGGATAATTGAACGTCCAAAAATGCCCCGCGACGTCCTCGTGAAACACTTCGTCATCGGCCACCGCCGTTTGCAGGAACGTGTCCCAATTCACCAGCCGCTTGCCGCGGTAGATCAGGCCGTCTTTGAAGAACTTGAAGAACGTGCGGCGGACGGCTCGCGAGCAAACATCGTCCAGCGTGAATCGCACGCGCCGCCAATCGCAGCTTGCTCCGAGCATTTTCTGTTGGCTGATGATCCGCTCTTCAAACTTGTCCTTCCATTTCCAGATGCGCTCGACGAGTGCCTCGCGGCCGACGTCGTGCCGAGTCAGCCCTTCCTCTTCGAGCATCCGCCGTTCGACGACCGCCTGAGTCGCGATGCCGGCATGATCGGTGCCGGGCATCCAGAGCGCCTCGTATCCCTGCATCCGCCGCCAGCGAGTCAGCAAGTCCTGCAACGTCCCGTTGAGCGCATGCCCCATGTGCAGCGCTCCGGTCACGTTCGGCAGTGGAATCATGATCGTGTGCGGCTTCTTATCCGGGTTTGGGTTCGCGTCGAAATATCCGCGTTCCTCCCAAAACGAAAACCATTTCGATTGAGCTTCTTTGGGTTCGTACTGCTTAGCGAGTTCGGTCATAGTGTTGATGAAATTCCATTGATTAAAGAAACAAAGCCCCATTTCACTCCGGCGATGAGCTCCACGGATCATTGAGGAATTGAGGTGATCGTGACGTCGCCGTCTGGAACAACTCGCATTTGCAGATCGTGTCCCGCGAGTAGTGCCATGCCGATGAGCGGTTCGGTTTCGGCCGCATCGACTTCGATCGTGAGCGGCTGACCGTCCCAAAGAACAGTCAGCTCGAACAGGTCGGCGACGATCTCGCTGCCGTCGGCCAAGGTCACATTCACTTGAAACATCGGCTTCGCGTGAAACTTCTCCAGCACGGCTTGAGGCAGCGTCAAGCTGCCGCTGAATCCTGTATCCACCAGCGCTGAGAAACCCACGGCTGGTTGTTCGCCACCGGCAATGGCCAAATCGACCCAAGCTTCCAATTCTTCGGTGACAATTCCCCTGATCATTTCAGCTTCCTCGGCCCACGGCCAATTCGATGATATGTCCGGCTGCCAACGCGCACTCCCCAAATGACCGCGTCGGGATGCCGCGTCCGAAGATCTTTGACGGCCAAAATCCCATTGGCCGCCAAACTGAAGTCGCCCGACAGCACATCAATGGCGACGACCTGGCCTTTGGCCGACGCGACCTGTGCTTCGATGGTTTCGCGGTACAATTTGTCGCCGCGTGCGGCGACCTCTTCGGGAGCAAGCGGGGATCCAGTCTCAGACATGATTCAGACTCCGGGAAAATCAGATCCGGTGGGCGGATGGTTGCCACCCTGTCGATCCTGAATAGTCAATTTGATCCAAGGCTCCAGGCACACATTGACGGCCCCGCAAATCATGCTGAAGCCCTCGGTGAGCGACCGATCCGATGGAATGACCGAAACCCAATCCGCACGCACCAAACGTGTGCATCGGGATGTGAGGCCCGGAGTTCTCTGGAGGCGACGGCGGCCGTCGGACCAATCCGAAAATCTTCCGAGACAATGTCGATGGCCACGACTTGCTCCTTCAAAGCAGGATCAACCTGCCCCACAACTTTCCGTGCGTAAATCTGATCGCCACGATCGGCAACTTCGTTCGCCGGCAACTTCCTTGATGGCGATGGCATAATTCAACCTCGACTCGAACTCCGACAGAACAGGAAACGGGCGATAGTGTAGCCGCAGACCTCACGGGGATTGAAGACACTCTTGGCCATGAGTTACGACCCCGATTTTGACAGGGGCAAACGATTCGATGATTTGTGCCGATCATTGCCGAGAGGACCGCATGACTCGAACCAGTCCAAGTTTGCTGAAGCTGTTTCAGCGTCATCTCGAACAAGAGACCGCGGGCTTGTCCAAGCGGTCGGATGAGCATCGCGCCCTTTGTGCCGAGCATCTTCAGAAATTTGCGAAGACCGGCGATCGTTGTCTTCGGCAATTGCGCGAACGACGCATTCAGACGCTGAATCAGCTTCTCGATGCCCTGCCAAAGCTGCCTCGCAAGCTGAAGGACTTCGGCATCTCGTTGGTGCAAGCGCTGAAAGCCAAACAAGCCGTTCCCGTCTTGCTGCGAATGTTGGCCGATGATGTTGACGGTCGGTTGTCGTGTGGATGCGCGTTGAATGCGATTGGCGGAAAGCGGGTCGAGAAATCTCTGGTCCAGATCGCGCGTCGTGAGCTGAATTCTGCCGTCCCGAATCGCTTCGTCCTCGAAGCGGTGATTCATGGCTTAAAGTATTCCTGCGGTGACGCCGGGGAAGATGTGCTGGTCACGATTTTGAGCGAACCGATCTCGCCGGCTGGCTGCGTGGGGACGCGGGTGACGCAATTCTCATTGCTGACCGCCGGACTCGACTGTTTCAGCGAACGTGGGTCGCCGCATTGCACGGGCTGAACGAATCGGACATCGACGTTCAATTCTGGTCGATGTTCGCCATCGCCGGACTCGCCTCGATCAATCGCATCGGGCAACGGATTCGCAATGAACGATTCCACGCAGCGCTGCCCAGACTCCGAGAAATCGCCGCTCACGATCACCGGCTGGCTCCTGGATACTGGTGGCCGATGTCTGCCGAAGCGGAAGACACGATTGCCTGCATCGAATCGGGGACCGGCCTGGACCCTGAAGCTGCTGAACGCTGGATTGGCAACAAAGAACGCGGCCCGTGGATTCGAGACTGACGCGGTTGCTATGCGATCTCTGGCGTCAGTTTCTTTTCAATCTTTTCAATCGCCATTGCATCGGATTCTCTCCTGAGAGAGAGCAATCGCCATCGATGCCGGTGCAAGACAACGGGACTTTTCCTCATTCACAGATTCTGCTGCAATGGCGCGAGCAGAATCGTCCGACGAGGAATCGCGAAGGAAATCTGATGCGGCTGGCCCTGATGTTGTTGGGATTGCTGATGCTGATCGGCTGCGGTGGAAAGGCGGAGCCTCGCCGAGTTGCCGTGCGCGGTTCGGTGATCGTTGGCGATAAGCTGGTGCCAGACGCGACCGTTCGATTTCTGCCGGAACCTGGGAATCCGGGACCAGTCGCTTGGACGTCGGTTTCCGGCGGACTCTACAACTTCACAAAGTTGGATGGACCGTTACCCGGCAAGTACAAGGTGAGTGTGAATCTGGAACTCAGCAGCGTGTCGAAAATCGCCAGCGAAGATCCGAACGTTCCGCCTCCACCGACACAGTGGGAGCAAGAAGTCACCGTTCCTGACCAAGAATCTGCAACTCAGCACTTTCTTTGGAAGAGTGCCGATGAACTGAAAGCCGAAACCAAACCGTAGCTTGAGATTGGAAGTCTTTTGGGTTTCAAGTAGTGGGTTGAATTGGAACTGTCTTTGTTTCAGAAGAAATTGCCGGGACTCTCAATTTTTTCCTACGAGGACACTGAGGATTTTCCGCCCTTCATTTTTCGCCAGCTCTTCCGAACAAGGTCCAGCGGCTGGCGAAAAATGAAGGGCAAAAAATGAGGACTCATGTCGAACACTGATCGACGCTTTGCAAACGCTCGGCCGACCGGCTTCACGCTGATCGAGTTGCTGGTCGTCATCGCGATCATCGGGATGCTCGTCGCGCTGCTGCTGCCGGCGGTGCAGAATGCTCGCGAGTCGGCGCGGCGGACGCAGTGTCAGAACAATCTCAAGCAGATCGGCATCGGTCTGCACAACTACCACGACTCCAACAAATGCTTTCCGATGGGGAGCCACGTGCGCCCCGGTCCCACGTTTTCGTTGGGGAGTTTGCTGGCGCTGCTGCCGTATGTCGAACAACGCGCGGCCTATGCCACGGTGGACTTCAACGCGCCGGATTGCTGCATTTCGACCAAAGCCATTCAGGCTGCCGGCAAACCCAACGCGCCGATGACACGAATCCTCGCCTACACCTGTCCGAGCGATCCGAACTCCGGCAAGACGCTGCTCTCTGGACCGACGGGACCGTTGCCCCCGTCCGTCGATTGCGGAGTGCTGTATCCCGGCAATTATCTCGGCGTGTCGGGCGACACCGGCATCGGCTATCCGACCTGCTTCTTCAACATCACCGCTACGACGAATGGCACCGGCATGATGTTTACGCGCAGTTCAACCCGCTTCGACCATGTGAAGGACGGCACCTCCCAGACGTTGTTCTACGGCGAGCGTGGCTTGCCCAACGATCTCGGCTGGGGCTGGGTGATGTGCGGCGGTTCGGAATGCGAGCAGTACCTCAGCCTGCAAAACGGTTTGGTTCCGCCGCACAACCTGCCGACCACGAGCATCACCGTCAGCCAGTTTTGGAGCTGGCATCCCGGCGGTGCCCATTTTTTGCTGGTCGATGGCCATGTCCGTTTCTTGAATCTCAGCACGTCCTACAATGTGCTGAAGTCGCTCTCGACCAAGTCAGCGAAGGATTTGGTGGGAGAGTTTTAGTCTTCGTTCAAATTCTCATAGAGCTGTGCTCGGTGAGCCGCGGGAGAATTCCTCATGTCGATCGCTCGTTGTGGTTTGATGGTGACTGGTCTTCTGATCGCGATCTTGAGCGGGTTGCTCGTGGCTCAAGAATCTCCCGGAGCGAAAGGGAAGGCCACGGAAAAGAAAGCGGAATCGAAGTCCTCAGACGATCCCGTTCCGCCGCCTCCGCCACCACCAAGCGCCAGCAAGAAGCCGAGCACCACCAAGGCTGCGCCGTCGAAGTCTCAACCGGCAACAGTCGCGTTGCCGAACGCCGCGTCGGCTCATGCAGCGTTGGTCAAGATTCAAACAGCGCTCGGTCAGAACCCGGAATGGGATGGCATCCAAATGACGAGCGTGCGGTTCGAGAACGATCAGGACCAATTGCTCCTGGTCGTTGACGGCCGTTTGTCGGAAGGACGACTCCGCTCCAAAGCCGGGAAGGTGTGCGAGTCGGTGATGCAAGAAATGTTCGCGTCCGCAAACGGAGTCCTTCCGGTGCCGAAGCTCGACCAATTGATGGTGATCAGGCCCGCTCCGCGCGAGGCCGCGACGATCTTTGACGAAGGGCTGCAACATTACCGCAAAGGAAACCATGAAGCCGCCAGCCAAGAGATCACACGGGCAATCGTCGAGAACCCCTTCAATCTGGGCTACAAGTATTGGCTGGTGGTGGTGGAAGTCGCGGCTGGCCATGACGACCAAGCTCGGCGGTTACTGCGTCCGTTGATCCTGCGACGCACGCAAGCCACTTCTACCAAGCAAACCGACGAATACACCGAAGTGCAGCGCCGCCTGGAATCGGTGCAGGGTGCGATCCGGCAAAAGATGAATCGCCTGGAAGAAGAGTTGCTCCGCGAATCGGCCCCAAAGTAGACGAGTCACTCCGTGACTCGAATCGAATCACGGAGTGACTCGTCTACTTTGCCAGAGTCCCAGTGAGAGCCGGCGACATTCTGCCGTCGCTTAACAGTCCACGGCGTGAACCGTATCCTGACCGCGAGGTTTCGTCTCGGTTTCTGTGGGGGATGCGGAAATGCTTCGGCAGCGAGTTTGGATTGCTTTGTTATTTTTGGCGGCCTGTGTGCTGACGTCGTCGGCGACGCAGCGATCGGTCGCGGAAGATACCGAGGCCGGCACACGCCAGTTCGCCGTCGCCGTCGGATTCCAAAATCAAAAGCTCTACGAGCTGGCGATCGACGAGTGGGCGACGTTCATCAAGAAGTTCCCGAAGGACTCGCGGCTCGATAAGGCCCAGCACTATCTCGGCACCTGTCACTTGCAGGCGAAGCAATACCCGGCCGCCATCGCCGCCTTCGAGACCGTGAGCAAGCAGTTTCCGAAATTTGAGCTGCTCGATCAGACGCTGCAAAATCTGGGGACCGCTTGGTACAGCCAGGCGCAGCAGACCAAGAAAGCGGACGACTACGACAAAGCGGAGAAAGCCTTCAGCAAGTTGTTGGAGCAGTTCCCGAAAAGTTCGCTGGCCGCACGCGCGATGTTCTATCGCGGCGAGAGCCTCTATCAGCAGAACAAATGGGACGACGCGGTCAAGAACTATGCGACGTTGATCCGCTCGTACCCAAACGATGAACTCGTGGCGGATGCCTCATACGCGCTCGGTGTGACCCAAGAGGCGCTGAAGCAAACCGATGAGGCTCAGGCCACGTTCACGCAGTTTCAGAACAAATTCCCGAAGCACACGCTGGTCACCGAAGTCCGCATGAGACAGGCCGAGATGCTTTTCGCCAAAGCGGACTATGGGGCGGCTCAGAGCTTGTTCGCGCAAGTCGGCGCGGTCAAAGAGTTTTCCTTGGCCGATACGGCTTTGTTGCGGCAGGCGCGCTGCCTCTATGAACTCGGCAAGCACGAAGAGGCGGGCAAGGTCTATTGGGATGTGCCGCGTCTGTTTCCGGAAACGAAGCACTACGACACCGCTGTGTTGGCCGGCGCGAAGTGTTACTTCTTGATCGGCAAGTACGCGGCGGCTCGCAACGGATTAGAGATCGTCGCCAAACGCGACGCCCCGGAAGCGGTCGAGGCCAAGCAATGGATTGCCCGCGCCTACCTCAAAGAGAAGAACCCGGCCAAGGCGTTGGAAGTGCTCGACGACGCGATCAAGGAGAACTCAGACAGCGCGACGATTCCGCAACTGGTGTTGGCACGGATCGACGCGTTGTATGAGATCCCCGATCGCCGCCGCGAAACCGTTCCGCTGTATGCGGACTTTGCTCAGAAGAATCCGAAGCACGAATTGGCCGCGCAGGCGCAATACATGGCCGCGCTCACGGCGCTCGATGCCGACAATCATGCGGCGGCGAAGACTCACAGTGCGACGTTCCTCACGAAGTTCCCTAACGACAAGCTGGTCCCCGACGTGTTGTTCATCGCCGCAGAATCACGGCTCTTGCTGAAGGAATATGCGGAGGCCGACCAACAGTATCGCGTGTTTCTGGACAAGGCACCGACTCACGCGAACGCGGCACAAGCGCGAGTCCGACGCGGTCTCGCGCTGCACTTGGCCGGTAAGAATGCGGAGGCCATCACGGCCTTGGAAGCGGCGAATAAGGAACTCAAAGACCCGGCATTGCTGAGCGAAGCACAAGCCTTGATCGGCCGCACCTGGGCCGCTCAACAACAGTTCGCGAAAGCGGCTCAAGCGTTTGAAAGTTCCTTGAAGACGAAACCCGATCGCGAGCAAACCGATGAGACGTTGCTGGCTCTGGCCGATGCTTACCGCAAGCTGGATCGGCAGTCCGATGCGGCCACGAAGCTGCAACAGCTCGCCAAACAATTTCCGAAAAGCACTCGCGTGGAAGAGGCGACGTTCCGCATGGGTGAGGCGGCCTATGCTCAGAACGCCTTCGATCAGGCGTTCGCACATTACACCGAGGTGACTGGCAAATGGCCGGAGGGCACCTTCGCGCCGCACGCTCAATACGGTCTGGGTTGGACGCACTTCAAGCGAGGAGATTTCCAGAAGGCGGCGGACTCGATGACGACGCTCGCCAGCAAGTACGCGAAGTCGGAGGTCGCTTCGAAAGGGCTGTATGTTCGCGCGATGGCTCGCTATCAGCTCGGCGAGTTTGCGAGAGCCGCCGATGACGCGACCGCGTTCTTGCAGAGCAAGCCACCGAAAGCGGACATGCTCGATGCTCAATACTTGCTCGGCCTGGCGCTCGCGGGACAGCAGAAGTTCGATGAGGCCGCCAAGACCTACTCCGCCATCTTGAGCACCGATCGCCAATACGCCGGCGCGGACAAAGTGGCTTATGAGCTTGGCTTCGCTTATGTGGAACTCGGCCGCCGGCCGGAAGCGGTCGCGGCGTTCCGTCGCTTGGCCACCGATTACCCCACCAGTCCATTGGCCGCCGAGAGCCTCTTTCGCGTGGGCGAGTCCTTCTACGACGCGGGTGAGTTCGCCGACGCCACCAAGGCGTATGCCGAGGCTCAGCAAAAAGCCGGCAAAGGAGAATTGGCTGAGAAGGCGGTCCACAAACTCGGCTGGAGCTATTTGAAATCGGACAAGCTGAAAGAGGCCGCCGAGACGTTCGCGGCTCAATTGAAGACGTATCCGACCGGTCCACTCGCCGGCGACGCGGGTTTCTTGTTGGGCGAGTGCCAGTTCAAACAGAAGGAATGGAAAGGGGCCCTTGACCGCTACGCACAAGTGATCGCCGCCAAGAATCCGACGTATCAGGCACTCGCGCTGTATCGCTCCGGCGAGTGCGCCGGGGCACTCGAACAATGGGACACGAGCCTCAAGTTTCATCAACAGACGCTCGACCAGTTCCCCGATTTTGAATTGCGACCGGAAGCCCGCTACGGCGTCGGCTGGGCGTTGCAGCAGCAAGAGAAACTGGATGACGCGATCAAGCAATACGAACAAGTCACCGAGGAGACCGAAACCGAGACTGCCGCCAAAGCACGGTTCATGATCGGCGAGTGCTTCTTCGCCAAGAAGGATCACAAAACCGCGTCGAAACATTTCCTGAAAGCCGCGTTCGCCTATGGCCACAAGGAGTGGTCGGCGATGGCGTTCTTCGAGGCCGCACGTTGCTTCGAGGTGCTCAAGGACATCCCGCAAGCCAAAAGCTCCTACCAACAGTTGATCGAGAAATACCCCGAACACCCGAAAGCCGCCGCCGCCAAGAAACGGCTCGCGGAACTATGAAGTGACCAGCATCTTGACTCCACCGAAATCCGCGTCATCCGTCAAATCCGTGTTCCTCCTCGACCAAGCACATCAAGACGAAGAACACGGATGACACGGATTGCACGGATCGCCCACTGATCTATTTCACTTCAAATCATTTCGAGATGTCCTTCATGCGTGTCTCACCGTTCAAACCGAAATCCTGGCGACAACGGTTGTGCTTCGCGATCGTCCTGCTCGCGCTGAGCTTGTCAGTCGTGCCGCTCTTGGGCCGCGCTCAAGAGGCGGCCGAGCAAGCACAACCCGCCGAGCCTGTCGCTGCTGAACCGGCAGCAGCACCGCGTCCCGCTCCGGTTGCGGGCAAACCGCCGACGATGCCCTCGGTCTGGGATCTCACGGTTCAAGGCGGCATCTTCATGATTCCGCTGTTTCTCGATTCGATCATCGTCGTGGCCTACGCGATCGAGCGTTTCTTCGGTCTGCGCGGCAAGAAGATCCTGCCGCCGAAATTGTTGGTCGCCATTCAGCAGTTGAATACCGACGACAATGGCATCGACCCAAAGCTGGCCTATCAAGTTTGCCAACAGCATCCGTCGCCGCTGGCGAACGTCATCCGGACGGCGATCTTGAAGATCGGCCGACCGCACTCGGAATTGGAGCAAGCCGTTCAAGACGCCGTTGGCCGCGAGGCGGACGAGATGTCGGACAACCTGCGGCCGATCAATGTCTCGGCCAGCGTCGCTCCGCTGATCGGTCTGTTGGGCACGGTGCAAGGCATGATCATGGCCTTCATGGTCACGAGCGCCACCACCGCCACGGGGGCGGCGAAAGCTCAAGAATTGGCGTCAGGAATTTACGCCGCGCTGGTCACGACCTTCGGCGGGCTGTGCATCGCCATCCCAGCCGTGCTGATCGCCAGTTGGTTGGAGAGTCGCATTGATCGTTTGCTCCGCGACATGGAAGACGTCTTCCTGGAAATCCTGCCGCAGTTCGAACGCTTCGAGGGCAAACTGCGCATCCGGCGGACGGTCGATGGCGAGGGAGTCCTGGTGAAAGGAACGACCGCCAAGCCGGCGACTGCTCCGGCAAAGCCCGTGACAGCCAGCAAGCCGCCCGCCGATGTTGAGTCACCAATACCGAAAGGCAAAGGACTCTGGAGCGTGATGGGGGCGAAAGGCGAATCGACCGGTGAGACGTCGTGATTTGGACTGCGGTGACCCAAGTCACCGCTTTTCAACACGTCCCAAAAACTCAAAGACTTCTGTGGAACCAGACCGATTTGAAAAGCGACAACTCTGGTTGTTGCACTCCAAAGTGATCCCATGCGATTCCGACGAAAACAAAACAAGCGGTCGCTGGACATGACGCCGATGATCGACTGCGTGTTTCAATTGCTGTTGTTCTTCATGGTCTCCAGCCACTTCGATGAAGAGGCGCGGACCAGTGGCGAGGGATCGCTTGACGCCAATCTGCCCGAAGCCGCTGCCGCCATGCCGATGGTGATGCGGCCGAAGGAGATGATCATCAACATCAATGCGCGCGGCGAGTTTTACGTCGGCGGCGAAAAGCATTCGGAACCGCAATTGGCCGATCGGTTGCGGCGGTCGGTCGTCGATAATCCAGGGAATCAAACGGTCGTCATTCGCGGCGATGAGCAAGCCGATTGGAAATACATCGCGCGTGTCATGAGCCTGTGTAATCAAGCGAAGATCAGCGACTATCGCGTTGCCGTAGTCCCCGAAGCCGAACGTACTCCGGACGGTCAGCCATGAGAGATCTGCTGCGACTCTCTGAAGAAGAGCTGGCGGAACTCTCCGCTCGGCAAGCCCTGCGCTTGTGGGTCGCGGCGGGTCTGGCGATCGGAAGTGGCGTGCTGGCGCTGTTGGGGATGATGGCTCGGTTCTCTCCGGGTGAGGCCACTCCGCTGCCGGGCATGAATCAGTTCTGGGGTCAGGTCGGCTGGGCTGCGACACTGGGTCTGTCGATGGTCGTGGCGGCGTGGCTGGTGCGCGGCGTCATGATGCGGCGCTTACAGTGGGCCGTGGCAATCAGCTTGCTCTTGCACTTGTTGCTGGGTTTTTCGCTGCAAGTTTTTCGATTTGGCGTGCCGTTGTCGCAGGTGGCTCAGGCGGATGAAGCGAGCGATTCGCGAGAAGAACTCACGTTGCCGAATTACGGCGGCATGGAAGCTCCGAACGCCGAAGCGGCGTGGCAGAAGCCGGCGGACTCGAACACTCCGGAAGCGCAGATGGAGTTGGAGCGGCAGAAGTCCGAAATCCAACAGCCCAATCAGCCGCAAGCGTTGGAAGTCGAACGTCAGACCGAAGTCGCGAAGCTCGAAGAAATGAAACGGCAGGAGCAAGCCGCGTTTCAGAAAGAAGCGAAGACCGAACTTGAGCGGCAAATGCGCGAGCAACCAACGCCGGCTCCGCAAGCGGTCGCCGCGCCGAAGGTGGAAACGACGAAGACCACTCAGCCGGAATTGGACACGCAAGTCGAACAGGCCAAGCAAGCCAGCCAGCTCGCGAAGGCGGAACGTGAGCAAGCAGAGCTCAACTCGACCGACCCGCGAGTTGCCGCCGCGCGACTGAAAGCCAATCGCGCGGACCCAAAAACGAAAATGTCCGAGCAGCCAGTTGAGTTCAATGATCGGCAAGCGGTGGAAGCCAAAGCCACTGCGGCCAAGGCGAACGAATCCGTAGAAGTCGCCACGGCGAATGCCAAAGAAGTCAGCGCTCAAGAACGAGCGGTCGAGGCTGCTCGTCAAACTCCGGCGAACGTCCCCGCATCACAGCGACCGGCGAACAATGTTCCCTCGCAATCGAGTTCCGCGAATGTCGGCAGCGCGCGGCCCGCGCGTGCGGCCAACGCCGGCAATCCGGGAGACGCCACTCCGACCAGCGGTGGCTCGGCACAACTCGCACGCAGCAACAATGGACAACCCGGCGGAGCCGCGAATGCCACGGCTCAATCGGTCAATGTCGCATCAGCCGGCAGTGCTGGTGCGGCGAGAGTTTCAGAATCATCCGGCGCGAGTGCGGCGACACGCGGGGCTGCGGCGACGGTGCCGTTGGGCAACGCGGGAGCAGGAACTGGGACGGCATTGAGCACTCCGCAATCCGGCGCTCCGTCGCGCGGCAACACAGGCAATCTCGCTCGGCAATCAACC
This sequence comes from Planctomyces sp. SH-PL62, assembly GCA_945893045.1. Taxonomy (GTDB): domain Bacteria; phylum Planctomycetota; class Planctomycetia; order Planctomycetales; family Planctomycetaceae; genus SXKJ01. The sequence goes on along the minus strand of CAMDEA010000137.1, from coordinate 7,400 downwards.
GGTGCCGGTCAACCACAACTCGGACAAGCCGAGGCGTCGAAGTTGGGCAGCGGCGGAACCGGCCGCCAAGCGAACGCGGTCGGTGCTCAAGCCGGCGAAGTGAATGTGGCGAGCGCGGCCGGAAGTTCGACCGCGAAGTCAGGAGTGCTCGGCAGCGGTCCGGCGAATACTTCAGTCGGAAAACAAACGACTGGCGTTCCCGCGCGAGCCACGAATGGAACCGGCGACGTAGCGGGGCCGGCATCTTCCACAACGAACAGCGGACCAACCGCCGTGCGATCATCCACCGGCGGCGGCCTTGCGGCGAAGAGTTCAGAGCCTTCCGCGAAACTTGATGCCAACGCCGGCTTTGCGAAGGGTAGCAGCACCGGTCTATCGACATCGCGCGCGGCGGCTGCTCCGGTGACATCCAGCGCGAGCGCCGCCGAACAGAGCGGCACGCTCGTCTTTTCGGGACCGCAAGCGCAACCGTCCGCTGGTGGCAAGCTGGCAGGACCGCAATCATCAGCCTCAGTCCCGCGCCGATCGGCCGGATTACCTGGCAGCAGTGGGCCGGGAACAACGTCCGCTCCAACCGGCTCGAATTCCGCGCAGCCGACACGCATCGCCAGTGGCTCTGCGCGTCCTGGCGTTGGTGACGGAGGTCCGAAGCTGGCGACAGAATCGCAGGTCGCTGGTCTCATCAAGCGAGCGGCTCCGGGCATCGGCGCTTCACCCGAAGCGAAGATCGCGGCGGGCTTCTCGATGCGCAAAACCGAATCGCGCCGCGAAGCGATCAAGTCACTCGGTGGTTCGGAAGAATCGGAGAAAGCGGTCGAACGCGGACTGCTCTGGTTGGCGAAGCATCAAGATGCGGACGGGCACTGGGGGATTCACGAACTGCATTGCAAAGATCATCAATGCACGGGACACGGCAGCTTCCAATCGAACACGGCCGCGACCGGCTTAGGATTGCTGGCGTTTCTCGGCGCGGGTTACACCCATCAGTCCGGCGACCATCAAGCCGTGGTCGATCGCGGCATCCAGTGGCTCATTCAACATCAGAAACCGGATGGCGATCTCTTCGCGGACGAAAGCGAATTCGTCTGGTTCTACAGCCACGGCATGGCGTCGATTGCACTGTGCGAAGCCTACGGACTGACCAAAGACCCGGCGTTGCGCGAGCCGGCTCAGAAGGCACTCAACTTCATCGTGGCGTCGCAACATCCGCAGTTAGGCGGCTGGCGATACCGCCCCAAGTTTGAATCAGACACATCGGTCTCCGGCTGGCAGTTGATGGCGCTCAAGAGCGGCGAGATGGCCGGCTTGTCCGTGCCGAAAGACGTTTACTCCGGCGTGGCGAAATGGTTGGACTCGGTCGAAAGCAAAACCGCCAAGGGACAATTCGCCTATCACCCCAGCCGACCGGCCAGCTTGGCCATGACCGCCGAAGGACTGCTGATGCGGCAATACCTCGGAACCGGTCGCACCGATGCACGCTTGGTGGCCGGTGCCGATTATCTGCGGCAGCACCTGCCCGACCTCGCCGATCGCGATGCCTATTACTGGTACTACGCGACGCAGGTGATGTTCCACATGCAGGGGGCTCACTGGGACGAATGGAACACTCGCCTGCGCGACACGCTGGTCAGCACGCAACTCAAAGACGGCGACCCGAACGGGAGCTGGAGTCCCGATCGCCCGACTCCAGAAAAATGGGGCGCGGCCGGCGGCCGGCATTACGTCACCTGCATGAATCTCTTGATGCTCGAAGTCTATTACCGGCATCTGCCGCTCTACATCGAGTTGGGCAAGTAGTTCGTCGTTGTCCTCCTCGATTTCTGAGAGGATTTTTCTGCCCCCAATTTTTCTGCCAAATGAATTCATCGGCAAAAACTTTCGGGGCAAAAACATGAGCCGCAGTCATGGCAATCGTGAAAGTCCGAAGGAAGGAATATGAAGTCGTTATTTTTGGCCGCCCTGATCTTCTCAACGTGGCTGGCCGCTGGTCAGGCGGTTGAGCGATCTGAACACTTCAAGATTCAGGTCGTCGATGATCAAACCGGCCGAGGTGTGCCGTTGGTCGAGTTGAAGTCGGTGACCAATCAGCGATTCCTCACGGACTCGGCGGGAGTCGTCGCGATTCGCGAGCCGGAGTTGTTCGGGCAGACGGCGTTCTTTTACGTCAGCAGTCACGGCTATGAGTTTCCCAAGGATGGATTCGGGTTTCGCGGCAAGCAAATCAAAGTCGAACCCGGCGGCGAAACGACTCTGAAGATCAAGCGGCTCAACATCGCCGAGCGGCTCTATCGCGTCACCGGTGCCGGCATTTACGCCGACAGCATGTTGCTCGGCGAGAAGCCGCCGATCGCGCAGCCGTTGCTGAATGCTCAAGTCTCTGGTTCGGACAGCGTCGTTACAGCGGTCTACCGCGGTCGGCTGCATTGGTTTTGGGGCGACACGAATCGACCGAAGTATCCGCTCGGTCTGTTTCACGTTCCGGGGGCGACCTCGCGATTGCCCGGCGATGGCGGACTCGATCCGTCCGTCGGTGTGAACCTCGACTACTTTGCTGGCGAAGATGGCTTCGCAAAGGCAACATGCAAGATGCCGGGCGATGGCCCGACTTGGATTTTCGGGCTGACGGTGTTGAAGGATGACACGGGCCGCGAGCGGCTCTTCTGTGGCTACATGAAAGTCCGCAACTTGCTGGAAGTCTACGAACGAGGCATCGCTGAGTTCGACGACGAACGCCGCGAGTTTGTTCATCGCGATCGCTTCGACAAAGACGCGCCGTTGTATCCCGACGGGCATCCGGTGCTGCATAAAGTCGATCGCGTCGAATACGTCTACTTTTCCGAAGCCACAGCCGTCATGCGTGTCCGGGCAACCGTCGCCGCGTTTCGCGATCTCAGACAGTACGAAGGCTTCAGTTGCCTCGTCCCTGGCGGTCGCGAAAAGTCACCGCGGGTCGAACGCGATTCGACGGGCAAAGTCGTCTGGGGCTGGAAGCGCGATACCGCTCCAATCCGCTGGTCGCTTCAAGAAAAGCTGTTGAAGAGCGGTCAGCTCAAGCCAGACGAAGTGTGGTTGAAGATTGCCGATGCGGAGACCGCAAAGCCGGTGATTGCTCATGCCGGCTCGGTGACGTGGAACGAGCATCGCCGCCGTTGGGTGTCCGTCTTCACGCAGCACTTCGGCTCATCGCTGTTGGGCGAGATTTGGTACTCGGAAGCCGATGCCCCCGAAGGCCCGTGGCGGAAGGGGACGAAAATCGTCACGCACGACAAATACAGCTTCTACAACCCGAAACAGCATCCGTATTTCTCGGCTGGCCGGTTCCTGTTCTTCGAGGGAACCTACACCCACACGTTCTCCGGCAACACCGATCAGACGCCGCGCTACGACTACAACCAAATCATGTACCGCCTCGACTTGGACGAACCGCGAATCAACGGTGTCCGAAACTGAGCGAACAAGAGAAACACTCTCAACAGAAGGTCGCTAAGGACGCGAAGTGCAATCCCGCAACGAGGACTTCCCTTCGCGGCCTTTGCGAGCTTCTGTGAAAAAGTCTTGTCTCGGCAGGCCATCAACAAAGGGCTATTTCTTTCCCAAGTCCTTGATGCGGATGTTACGGAACAGGACGCGGTCGCCGTGGCCGAGGAAGCCGACGTGGCCGGTCGTTCGCTTGAGGCCGGGATGCTCGGCCCCGTCCATCGTGCCGTTCTTGGTAACTTCGTCGAGATCGCAATCAACAATCGTCCCGCCGTTGAGCACGATCTTGATCTTGCGGCCTTGGACCATGACCAATTGGTCATTCCATTCGCCGAGCGGCTTGAGGCCCTCCTTCTTTGCCGGCTGAATGCCGTAGACCGAGCCGTGATATTGATAGGGCTTGAGGTCTTTGTACTTCTCCGCCGTGTTGTCGAGGATTTGCAACTCCGTCCCGTCGATGTGCAAGTTGCCTTTCGCGACCATCGGGCAACGAATCCCCAGGCCGTTGTTGGCTCCGGCAGTCAGTTGAAACTCGAAGCGGAATATGAAGTCCTTGTATTCCTTCTCCGTGAGCAAGTTACCGGCCGTTCCTTGAACGCAGACAATATTTCCGTCTTCCACTTTGTAGGCGTCCTTCGCCCCATCCCAGCCAGCGAGCGACTTGCCGTCGAAGAGTGAGACAAACCCATCTTCAGTCGGCTTTTTGTCGTCAGCGCGAAGTGATGTGAAACACAAGCATGACACCGCAGCGAGCAACAGGAGGCGACGAGACATTGGTGGGCCTTTCTGCATTCGGAGGATTGTGAAACTAAGTTTGCGAGGGCTCTTCGTCTTTGAACAACTTGTACTCGACGCTGTCAACCAGCGCCAGCCAACTGGCTTCGATGATGTTTTCGCTGACGCCGACGGTCGTCCAGACTTCGTGAGCGTCGCGGCTTTCGATGACGACGCGCACACGCGCGGCTGTGCCGGCGGTCGAGTTGATGACGCGGACTTTGTAATCCACCAATTGCATCTCAGCGAGGTTCGGGTACGCAGGGATCAGAGCTTTTCGTAACGCGGTGTCCAGGGCATTGACCGGGCCGTCTCCCTCGGCGACGACGTGTTCGAGTCTTCCGGCGACACGCAGCTTGATCGTTGCTTCCGTCGCGGGTGCGACGTCACTGTTCGAGACGACCGCGACCGAATCGTCGCGCAGCCCGCCGTCGGATTCGACGTTCACGCGGTAATGCACTTTCTCGAACTTCGGGACGTACTGGCCGACGATCTTGCGGACCAGCAGGTCGAACGACGCCTCGGCTGCCTCAAACTGAAAGCCTTCGTTTTCCAAGTCCTGCACCCGGTCGAGAATCTTCTGCATCATCGCCGTGTCGTTCTGGATGGCATACTTCATCGTCTTGGCCACAATGTTCGACTTGCCGGACAGCTCGCTGATGAGCACCCGCCGCACGTTGCCGACGGTCTCCGGTTCGATGTGCTCGTAGCTCTTCGCCAAGCGATTGACGGCATGCACGTGCATCCCGCCTTTATGAGCGAACGCGCTCGTTCCCACGAACGGCTGGCCGTTGCGGTAGTTCATGTTCGCGAGTTCGTAGACGTAGCGAGACAACTCCGCGATGTGTTTCAGCCCGCCCTCGCCCAGTACTTCGTAGCCGGACTTCTTCAATGCGAGGTTGGCGACGACGCTGCACAGATCGACGTTGCCGCACCGCTCGCCGATGCCGTTGATCGTGCCTTGGACTTGGATCGCTCCAACATCCACGGCCGCGAGTGAATTGGCGACCGCCAAGTCGCAGTCGTTGTGACAGTGAATGCCGACTGGAATGCTCAGTATTTGTTTCGCAGCTTGCACCGCCTCGACAATTTCCTCTGGCAAACGCCCCCCATTCGTGTCGCAGAGGACGACGATCTCGGCCCCGGCTTCCTCCGCCGCTTTGATCGTCTTCAGCGCGAACTCCGGGTTGGCTCGATAGCCATCGAAGTAGTGCTCTGCGTCGTAGAAGACTCGCCGCCCTTCGCCGTGCAAATAGCCAACCGAGTCGCTGATCATGGCGAGATTCTCCGCCTCATCGACGCGCAGCACCTCGAAGACGTGCAAGTCCCAGGTCTTGCCGACGATGACGCAAATCTTCGCTTGCGAATCCCGCAGCGCAACCATGCCGGTATCGTCCTCCGGAGCCGCTCCGCGCCGCCGAGTCATACCAAACGCCGTGACCGTCGCGTGCTTCAGGCCGAGGTCTCGCGCCTGCTGGAAATACTCGGCATCCTTTGGGTTCGACAGCGGATAGCCCCCCTCGATGAAGTCGAAGCCGAGTTCATCCAACCGTTGCGTGATCAGCAGCTTGTCCTGCAACGAGAAGTTCACGCCCTCACCCTGGCTGCCGTCGCGCAGAGTTGTGTCATAGATTTGGATGCGAGTCATTTGCTATTCCGTTTTCGTGGATTGTCCAGCTTTGGTTTTTTTGCGGTTTGCTTTCGCTGACCCGCTCGCGATTTCATGTAGGCGTTGAAGTGCCTCTCATACCGACTGCCGAATTCGATTCGGAAAATATCCGAGTAATCAAGTTCGTATCGCTTTTCCCATTTGCCATCACCGTCGTAACAGCGAAGCCAAAGAGAATGGTCGCCAACTTTCGTAATGGGTCCGATGTAGAATGCAGTCTTCTGTTTGTTCTCATACAGAGATTCCACGATCGGCCAAATGTCTTGTCGGTGAATCGAGTGCAACACATCAACGATGCCCTCGCACTCACTGATCCATTGGGGAGTCGTCACGGTTTCCAGTGCTTGATTGCTACGAATGATTCGATTGATACACGCCTCAACCCTGCCGTCCCGTACTTCCGTGATGGATTGCTTGGGGAAGATTTGAAATCCATTGAATTCAAACTCACTATCGTCGCAAACGACAATGAATTCCGATCTGATGGCCACCACGATGCCGTAATAATTTCCGCCGTCTGGATGAATCGTTGAGAACCGAAGCAGCCAACGCTCATTGAGTGACTTTTGGAACTTGCGCTCAAGTCGATTTGACGAAGACATGTTTCGTCTCCGGTTTTGGCTCTTGAGAAAACAAAAAACCCTCAGGCGATCAACCTGAGGGTGACAACGTCGTGACGAAAAGAAACGAACCCCAAGCTCAATGCCGCTGACCAAGGCCGCTGGCGAGAATTTTGATCCCGGCAGCGACCGCGATAATGGAGATCGTGATTGGAAAGTCGAGTCGCATGACAATGATCCGTGGGCGGAAAGCGGGAGGAATATAGGTCGCTACCGGAAGTCGGTCAAACGGCTTGTTGACCTCGGCCTGGGCCATCAATTCTCTTCGGCTCGCCGCCGCATCATTTCAACCAAGTGCGGACGCGGGACGACTTGCAGCAGCAGGACACGCTCGAATTCCGGCTCGTCGTCGGCTCCGACCCAGCCGTAGATGAAGTCTTCCGAGCGGTGCATGAACGGCCGAGCCTCTGGTCCGAGGTGATACAGCACCGCGTCGGCCGTGCCGAGTGCGTCGCCGGCATCGACCCCCGCCCAGACGCGGTCGAAATCGTCTGGTTGCAGCACGAGATAGCCCAAGCCCCCGCCGAGCGGGCAGACTGTCTTGCGTTCGACGAATTTGGCGGACAACTCTTCGATGCGATCATCATCGGGGCCGGGTAAGCGAAAGACGACAACGTTGATGGCGGGCGGATTTGGAGTGAGGCTCATGGTACGAGCATCTTGCCGATTCGGTGTCGTGGTCGCCATCGAATCATCCATCTGAGCCGGCTTGTGGGGTGTGCCAATTTTGCCTGGCGCGATGAATACAGAGTTGTCAGAATGAGGTTGAAAATGTTCGGAACCTCTTTCTGGAGTCGATCATGGATGATGTCCCACAAGTGAAATCCGAGTTGTTGATGCCAGCGGTTCGGGAGCAGGTG
>CAMDEA010000136.1 GCA_945893045.1 Planctomyces sp. SH-PL62 | reverse complement strand
CGGCCGGTGATCGCATCATTTTTGGAACCGCCAGTCAGCGTGTCGTTCCCCGCACCGCCGGTGAGCGTGACCGCACCTCGTGTGAAGAGGCTCGCGTCAATGCTGCGGCCAACGTCATCCGCCGTGAGCGAAGCGATTTCAATGGTCACTAACTTGTCAGTGCCCAGTCCGGTCAACGACGTGTCATTCAAAATGAGATCGTCGATGGTCGCCGTTTCCACCAGCAGGTCCGTTCCTGCATTTCCTATGAGCGTGTCGCTGTTCTCGCCACCAGCCAGCGTGTCGTTTCCCGCTCCGCCATCAATCGAGTCCATTGCGAATGAGCCAATCAGCCGGTCATTGCCAGCGCCACCGTTGATCTTCACGCTCACGAGGCCACCGTTGTAGATGGCTGGATCGAGTCCACTCAGGTCGATCTCGTCGTTCTTCGAGCCACCGTTGATCGTCAGCGTGATCACGGAACTCGGTAAATACGTCGGATACGGAATCCCGTTGATCTGCACCATCAGCAAGTCGTTGACGACGAAGGCCCGCACTTTCGCGGTTCCACGGGCGGTGTAAACGGCATTCCCATTTGGAGCTGCGGGGAGTGGTCCATCTCCGATGGTGATCGTAAACGTCTGAATCGCGCTCGTGTCCATGCCGCCGTTGGTTGTGCCGCCGTTGTCATGTATCTGAACGCTGACCAGTGCGATGCCTGTCACATTCACGGCCGGCGTGTAGGTCAACGTTCCATTCGCCGCGACCGTCGGCGGGACGCTAAACAACGCCGGGCTACTCGACGTCACGATGAAGTTCAAGGTCTGGCTCGATTCGTCCGCAGGCCCCGCGCTAATGCCCGTCGCCCAACTCGTGACCGTCTGAGCTGCGGAGTTGCGAGCGACGATTTGATCGAGACCCTTCGTGAAGCTGGGCACGTCATTCACCACCGTGACCGTAATCGTGAAGGTCTGCGACACGCTGGCCTCCACACCGCCATCGTCAGTACCACCGTTGTCGCGAATTAAGACCGTGACCGTCGTCGTTCCGTTGGCGTTTAGTGCCGGAGTGAACGTCAACGTTCCGTCGGCGGCAACCGCCGGCTGGACGCTGAATAGTCCGTTGTTGTCGTTGCTGACCTGGAAATCGACGGTCTGATCGGGAGCCACAGCGCCGATCGTCTCGTTGGTGCCCGCACTGATGTTGGTGGCCCAATTGGTGATGGACTGCGGTGCGGCATCTTCCAGCACGGTTTGGTTTGAACCTTTTGTGAAGCTGGGCGCGTCGTTGACGCCGTTGATCGTGATCGTGAAGGTTTGGGAGTCGCTGGTGTCATCACCGCCATTCGCGGTGCCACCGTTGTCATGAATGAAGACGGTGACGGTCGCCGTTCCGTTCTGATTGGCAGCGAGCGTGTAAGTCAGCGTCCCATTTGCAGCAATCGCCGGCTGCGTACTGAAGAAGCTGGGGTTGCTGTTGCTCACCTGGAAATCGACCGTCTGGCCAGAATCGTTCGTCCCGGCACTGATGGCAGTCGCGAAGTTCGCCACCGTCTGTGCTCCGGCATCTTCCAGCACGGTTTGGTTCGCACCGACTGTGAAGCTGGGAACGTCGTTCACGGCCGTGACCGTGATCGTGAAAGTCTGCGAGGCGCTAGTGTCTATTCCGCCGTTGGCCGTTCCACCTTCGTCATGCAGGAACACGGTGACGGTGGCAGTTCCATTCGCGTCGTCAGCCGGCGTGTACGTCAACGTGCCGTTTGCAGCGATCGCTGGGCCGGCACTGAAGAACTCCGGATGATCCGAGTTGACAATAAAACTCAAGTCCGCCGTCTGGCTCGGTTCGTTCAGGCCGGCGCTGATGTTAGTTGCCCAGTTGGCAATCATCTGTAGCCCCGCACCTTCGAGCACCGTTTGATTGGCTCCTTTCGAGAAGCTTGGAACCGCGTTCGGGAGAACCGTGATCGTAAATGTGTCGCTGACGAATTCCTGACCAGCAGTTGCCGTGACGGTGACGTTGAATGTTCCCACGACCGTCGGAGTTCCGGTAAAGGTGCCCGTTGGATTGGCGGATGCGGCTCCCGGAGTGAATGTCAGCCCCGCCGGCACACCGGACGCGGCCAGTGTGATGGCATCCCCTTCAGGATCGGCGAACGTGTTTGATGGAACCACGAACTCGAACGACTCGCCAAGTGGAGCCGTCTGATTCGTGAGAGCGTTCTGCACGGTCGGCGCGCCGTTGACTGACTCAACCGTGATGGTGAATGACTGAGCCACCGTCGTCGCCATGCCGTCGCTCAACGTGACGTCAAATGTCGCCATTCCGCTGGTATTGGCCGTTGGTTGATAGGTAAGTGTCCCCGTGGAATCGATGCTCGGAGGCGTCGCGAACGTCAGGTCGCCAGTGATTGGTCCTACCGTGACTGTGAAGGACGGGACTTGAGTGGACTCATCATTCGGTCCAACGCTGATGTTCATCGCGAAGTCAGAAACGGTCTGAAGACCGGCGTTTTCGTCAACTGTCGGCGGGTTGCCATCGAGGGCAAAAGTGGGAGCGTCGTTGACGGGAGTGACTGTGATTAAGAACGAAACCGATGGGCTGGTGTTGTCGCCACCGTCGGTTGTGCCACCGTTGTCCGTGAGCCTCACTGTCACCAATGCGCTACCGTTCGCGTTTGGTTCCAGCGAGTAGCTCAACGTGCCCGTGGACGAAATCACGACTCTGTCACCGACCAACAGATTCGCATTGCTGACGCTGACGACGTCGAATGTCACCGCCTGCCCGGTCTCATTGAGCCCCGCACTGATAGCGGTCGCGAAACCGGGCACCGTGATCGGTTGCGGCGACACGTCTTCAACGACGGCCGCGGGATCTGTGGCGATCGCGAAGCTTGGTTCGGAGTTCACGGGGACAACGACCGCGAAGATGTCCGTCACCGTTTCTCCATTCGCCGTTGCGGTGACGGTGACGTTCGTTGATCCAACGTCGGCTGTGCCAGGAGTTCCGCTGAAGGTGCCTGTGCCCGACCCGGCTGCTCCAGGTGTGAACGTCAGCCAGGCTGGCATACCCACCGCGGACAACGTGATCGGGTCAGTATCCGCGTCAGCGAATGTGTTAGCGGGCACAGTGAACTCGAATGACGTCCGAATGAACGCTTGGCGATCCGAAATGGGATTCGCCACCGTCGGTGCCGCCAGCAGGCAGCGGTCTTCCAACCGTTCCAGAGCGGACTGCCACGGCGAGAAGCGGCGTGCTTGGCGGCGGCGGGATTGTTTTGGGCGGAATTTCACGAAGGACTTCATGGGGGAACTCCCAACGGTTCGGAGGTCAGAGCCGTGGTGTGGAATTGGACTGGGGCTTCGTCGTCGCGCTTCGCCAGAACGCGGGGTGTTGCGAACTCTCGAAGCCCGCGTTCTGGCGAAACGCGGCTACGACTTTTGGAGAACGTTGCGGCGGGTGGCGAGTTCTGCCGGAGTGAAGACAGGCTAAGCCACGCGCGAACTGGCCGCTAGAACTGGATCGTCAACGGCGATTGATGAGCACGATGGTCCGTCGGTGGGATGACAGCGCTCGGTGAACTGGCAGACGCGGCGGCGAAAGATTCCGCATAACTGCCAGAATCGGTATGTGTGCCGTGTGTGGTTGATCCCGGAGGGATTGCAGCCATTAGCCGGTGGTTGAGTCCGCTTCGGCGGACGACACCACCGGAAGACGGCCAGCATTCATCATGTTGCATCCCGGCAGGGATGCCAGCCGTTGGGCGAGATCGCGCTGCGACCCCTGCCGGGGTCGAAGCCTTCGTCGCCGATTTTTCCGGGGGTGTCGTCGCTTCGCTCCTCGACCCCCGGCTAATGGCTGCAATCCCTCTGGGATGAACCCAACAGATCTTGGCCGCGCGAGTCGCCGTCGCCGACGCCGTTTTCGATCGTCGCGTCATTTGCTTCCGCGATTACTCAAACTCGAAGAGCGTGGCGAAGAGTTCGTTGATGATGTTCGCATTGACCGCGTCTGCGACCAGCACGTCTCCGACATCGGCCGCACTATTGCCGAAGCGCGCGGAGCCGATTGCTCCTTGGCCACCGAGAACCGTGTCGGTGCCACCTTCGCCGTCGAGCGAATCGACTCCGAAGCCGCCGATCAGGAAGTCATCACCAAGTCCGCCGAGCAACGTGTCGTTGTCGTTGCCGCCGATCAACGTGTCGGCTCCGGCTCCGCCCACGAGACTGTCCGTGCCGTTGCCGCCCAGCAGCGCATCGTTGCCGCCTCCGCCCAGGAGCGTGTCGTTGCCATCGCCGCCGGACAGAGTCACGTTGCCCGTAAAGGCCGACGCATCCAGGTTGTTGTTGCCGACGCCGCCGGTCAGCGACGCTTCTTCAATACTGGTGAGCATGTCGGTGCCCAAGCCGGTCAGGCTGGTATTCGTCAGCGTGAAGTTCACGTCCGCGGATTCGACGATACGGTCGGTGCCGCTGCCTCCGACGAATGTGTCGTTGCCAAGGCCGCCGGAGAGAGTCACGTCGCCTGTGAACGCGGAAGCGTCGAGTCGGTTGTTGCCCGTGCCGCCGGTCAGCGAGGCTTTCTCAATGTTGGCGAGCGTGTCGGTCCCCAGGCCGGTCAGGCGGATATTCGTCAGCGTCAAGTTCACGTTCGCGGACTCGACGACCTGGTCGATGCCACTGCCTCCCAAGAAGGTGTCGTTGCCGGCTCCGCCTGAGAGAGTCGTGTTCCCGGTGAAGGCGGACACATCCAGCTTGTTGTTGCCGACTCCGCCGGTGAGCGAGGCTTCCTCGATGTTGGCGAGCCTGTCGGTGCCGACGCCGGTCAGGCTGCTGTTGCTGAGCTTGAACGAGACATTCCCGGACTCCATCACACGGTCGGTGCCACCCAGGCCGTTGAGCGAGTCGTTGCCCGTTCCGCCGGTGATCATGTCATTGAGTTCTGAGCCGAAGATCGTGTCGTTGCCCGCTCCGCCGTTGAGTTGCAGCGTGGTGATGGCGGGGAGTAACGATGTCGGCACACCGGTCAAGTTGATGAGATCGTTGCCGGCACCGCCGTCGATCATCAGCGTCGTGAGGTTCTCGAAGGCTTCGGTCGAGATCGAGTTCAACGTGATCGCGTCTTTGCCGCTGCCCCCCTTGATGACGATGCTCTTTAAGGCCGGATACTGCGCGGGGTCCAGGCCGGAGAGGTTGATCAAGTCGTCGCTCGAACCGCCGTTGAGCGTCAGGTTCTCGATGAATTGTGGCGTGTAGCTGGAGTTCGAGATGCCTCCGGTCTGCACGGTCAGCACGCCGTTGACGACGGTGGCCTTGAGCTTCTTGCTGCCGACGGCGGTGTAGGTCACGTCGGCCAAGTAGGTGGTGATCGTGATGGTCTGCTCGGCGCTGGTCGCGACGTTGCCGCTCGCGTCCGTGTCTTGCAGCTTGACCTTGATCGTGGCGGTGCCGCCAAAACCCGCCGCTGGCGTAAACGTCAGCGTGGGGATGCCTGCGATGATCGTCACCTTCGGTAAGACACGGAACAGGCCGGGGTTGTCCGTCGTCACGAGGAAGGATCGTGTTTGGCCAACCTCATCCGCCGGGATGGCCCCGAACGTGGCCCAGGGGGAAAACGACTGCGGCCCGGCGGTCAACAGAACTCTCGGACTGGTGATGTCCGAATTGAGATTGAGCGTAAACGTCGGAACGTCGTTGACGCTGGTGATGTTGACGGTCACGGTGCCGGTCTCGGTGACACCTCCGGAAGTAACGGTGTAGGTGAAGCTGTCGGAGCCGTTGAGGTCGAGAGTGGGCGTGTAGGTGATATCGCCGGCGGCCGTGAAGGTCACGGTTCCCTTCGTCCCTTGAGTGACGCTGGTGAGCACCGCAGCACCCTCAAAGTTGTCGGCACTGGCTCCGTTGGTCCCCGTGATCACGTTGGCGGTGATGGCCGTGTCCTCCAGCGTCGTCAATGTGTCCGCCACGCCGATACTCACGATGCTGATATCCGCGACGGAAGTGACAGTGATGGTGACGGTGGCGGTCTCGGTGACACCGCCGGAAGTGACCGTGTAAGTGAAGCTGTCCACGCCGTTGAAATCGGCGATGGGCGTGTAGGTGACGGACCCGGCGGCGGTGAAGGTCACGGCCCCGTTCGTCCCTTGAGTGACGCTGGTGAGGGTCTTCATTCCTTCAAAGTTGTCGGCACTGGCTCCGTTGGTTCCCGTGATGACGTTGGCGGTGACGGCCGTGTCTTCCACCGTCGTCAGCGAGTCCGCGACGATATCCGCGACGGCGTTGATCGTGACGGTGACGTTGCCGGTCTCAGTGACACCTCCAGCCGTGACGGTGTAGGTGAAAGCGTCGGAGCCATTGAAGTCGGCGTTGGGCGTGTAGGTGACGGACCCGTTGGCCAGGAAGGTGACGGTGCCGTTCGTTGGCTGGGTCACGCTGCTGATCACCGCACCGACCGCAAAGCTGTCGGCACTGGCTCCGCCGGTCCCCGTGATGAGGTTGGCGGTGATTGGCGTGTCTTCATTCGTCGTCAGCGCGTCCGCCGCGATATCCACGACGGCGTTGACGGTGACGGTGACCGTGGCGGTCTCGGTGGCTCCGCCGGAAGTGACCGTGTAGGTGAAGCTGTCCGAGCCGTTGAAGTCGGCATTCGGCGTGTAGGTGACTGTTCCAGCGGCGGTGAAGGTCACGGCTCCGTTGGTCCCTTGCGTGACGCTGGTCAGCATCGGAGCCCCTTCAAAGCTGTCGGCGCTGGCTCCGTTGGTCCCCGTGATGACGTTGGCGGTGATCGGCGTGTCTTCATTCGTCGTCAGCGCGTCCGCCACGATATCCGTGACGGCAGTGACGGTGATCGTGATGGTCTGCGCCGCGCTCGTGGCGGCAGGCACGCCGTTGTCCATCAAAGTGACATCGAATGTGGCCGTGCCATTCGCATCGGCGGTGGCTCGATAGGTCAGCGTGCCAGTCGCCGGATCAATACTCGGAGCCGTGGAAAACGTCAGGCCACCCGTGGAGCCGTTGGGACTCAGGATGAACGTCAGCGTCTGGCCGGACTCGCTGGCGGGGCCGGCGCTGATGTTCGCCGCGAAGTTGGCGACCGATTGCAGCCCGGCATCTTCGTTCGAGGCGGGCGGATTCCCCGCCAGCGTGAAGCTGGGAGTATCGTTGACCTCCGTGACCGAGATGATGAAGGTCTGCGTGACGCTGGTATCGACGCCTCCAAACGTGATGCCGCCGTTGTCTTTCATCGTCACGCTGAACGTCGCCGTGCCTGCTGTCTGAGCCGTCGGCTGAAACGTCAGTGTCCCGTTCGTGGGGTCGATGCTGGGAGCCGTGATAAAGGTCAAGTTGCCGGTGCTCGCGGTGGGAGTCACCGTGAATGCCGTGATGATCTGAGTCGATTCATTCGCCGCGCCGAGGCTGGTTGTCGTCGCGAAACCCATCACGGTTTGCAGCGGCGCGTCCTCGTTGATCGGCAGCAAGCTCGCCAACGTGAAGGTGGGAGCATCGTTCACGGGATTGATCGTGATCGTGAAGGTCTGCGCGGCGCTCGTGTCCGTGCCGCCGCCGTCGTCCATCAGCACGGCGCTAAACGAGGCGGACCCGTTGGAATCGGGTGCGGCTTGATACGTCAATGCTCCAGTGATGGGGTCAATGCTGGGAGCAGTCGTAAACGTCAGGCCGCCCGTCGTGGTGAGTGGGATCAGTGTGACGGTGAATGTGAGTAACTGACCGGCTTCGTCGGCAGGGCCGGGACTGATGTTGCTCGCGAAGTTCGGGACCGAGACGGGTCCGACATCTTCATTCGCCGCCGGCGGGCTGCCGGCCAGCGTGAAACTGGGAGGGTCGTTGATCGGCGTGACGGTGATCGTGAAGGTCTGCGGATCGCTGGTATCGACTCCACCCATAAAGCTGCCGCCATTGTCCTTCAGCATCACGATGACGTTCGCGGTTCCCTGCGCACCAGCGGCGATCGTATAGGTCAAGGTTCCCTTCAACGTTCCAGACGTCAGGCTAGGGGCACGCGTCGCGTCGGCGTCGATCACGATCGTCGGTAAGACGCTGAACAGCGCGTCGTTGTCGGTGGTGATGATGAAGGTCAGCGTCTGCCCGTATTCTTCGGGTGGACCTTCGAGGATGCCTGTCGCCCAATCCACGTCGGTGTAAGTGGCCTGGTTCGGATCAAAGGTCTGCGTCTGATCGGCTCCCTTGATGAACACCGGCGTGTGATTGAGCGGCACATTGATCGTAAAGAACTGAATGGCGGTTTCACCCGTGGGAGAGGTCGCCGTCAGTTTCACATTCGTGGCACCGATGTCGTTATCCAGCGGAGTCCCGCTGAAGATCCCGGTTGGAATGCTGGCGGCGGCTCCGGGCGTGAAGGTCAACCACGCGGGCAGCGGATTGCCATCGGTCGTCGTGGCTGAGAGCGTCAGCAGATCGTTATCCACGTTCGTGAAGGCATTGGCCGGCACCGATAGCGTCAGCGGCGTATGAATTCCCACCACGGTATTCGCGATTTGAACGTTGGCCGACAGCGATGCGTTAAAAGCGGCGATCGTGAACGTGTCGGTCCCCATCAGGCCGGTCGAATCCGTCGCCGTGACCAGGACATCAATCGAGCCAACAGCGCCCGTACCAACCGTATTGAAACTGCCTGTTCCGGAACCGGGTGCTCCGGGAGTGAACGTCAGCCACGGCGGCAAGACCCCGCCGCCAGCCAATGAGGCCGACAGGTTGATCGGATCTGTGCCGGCTGGGTTATTGTCGGCATCGGAGGCCGTGACGTTCACCAACGGAGTGCTGGTTGAGCCGACAGCAACAAACTGATCGGGAATTGCGGCGACGACCGGAGCCGCCAGCAACGTGCGATCTTCAAGTCGCTCGAGCACCATCTGCCACGGCGAGCGTCGGGCTTTGCGCCGGTAATTTGTTCGAGTCCAGAATTTCATCGCGGGAACTCCTGGCCGCTGTTCCGCTGGCGGCCATGACGAATGAGACAGGCCCGACATTCCAACGTAGGTCATGCTGCGGCAAAATCTGCCGGAACAATCGCGCGATTCGGAAGGCCGTGATCTTTCAGCCATGAATCGTCTAATTCGCTCCGTCCACACGATGATCCGAGTGGTCTGAAGCGCCGCTATTCGGATCGGACCGGCACACAATCGAAACACATCGCAGAATTGGCACAGCCGATACACCGTGTGGCGAGAAAAAGTAGACGAGTCACTCCGTGACTCGAACGCTCCGGTCACGGAGTGACCGGTCTACTTTGCGGCGAGTCCGAGAGCCTCTTCACCCACCCGCCCGCTTTTGCTATCACGCCGCCCCGCCGAACCTCACGGATGAGGTTTCGCATGCCGAGAAAGGATGCTCGATGCTCTACCAGAAGAATTCCCTCCGCCGGATCGTCTTACCCGTGCTCAAGTGGCTGTCGCGAGACATTCAGATTCGGCATCACTTCACCGGCGACCGATTTCGGCTGCACAGCTATTTGCACAAGGGCTACTGGTACCACGGCAAGAACCGCGAGCGGCGGTCGCTGGAGATCTGCCAGGAAGCGATCCGCCCCGGCGACACGGTCATCGAGGTCGGCGGGCACATCGGCTATCTGAGCCTGTTCTTCTCACAACTGGTCGGCGAGCTGGGGCAGGTTCACGTCTTCGAGCCGGGGCTTAACAACCTGCCGTACATCGAGCAAAACATTCGCTCGCAACACAACATCACGCTCGTGAGAAAAGCAGCCGGCAACCACAACGGCGTGGCGACGTTCTACATGGAGAACCTCGCCGGCCAGAACAATTCGCTCGTCAAAGATTTCGAAGGCTTACAGAAGAACCTCCAAAACGCTTTCGATAAAGGGGTGCGTGTCACCGAAGCACAAGTCGAAGTCGTTCGCCTGGACGACTACGCCGCGCAGGCCGGCATCGTCCCCAGCTTCGTGAAGATCGACGTCGAAGGCTTTGAGTTCGAGGTTCTGGAAGGCTTGCACGAAACGATGAGCCATCGCCCGGTGATCTTCGTTGAGGTGCAACGGCAGCACGACCGCGTTTGGGAATTCTTCGAGTCGCACGGCTATCGGTTGTTCGACGACGACATGCAACCGCTCAGCCGCGAGGACGTCTTGGCGATCCGCACGCAGAACGTGTTCTGCTTCCATCCCGAAACACACGCGAGCGTGTTGAGCCGATTGACGGCTCAGCATCAAGCGGCGTGAGGCCAAAGTAGCCGAGTCACTCCGTGACTCGGACGTTCCAGTCACGGAGTGACTGGTCTACTTCGCGGCCGCGTCCTTGACCGACTTCTCTTGCCACGCTTTCGAGACTTCCGGGTTCGGCTTCGTCTCGCCGGGAACCTCGTTGAGAATCCAACGGATCGCGGCTTCGGTCGAATCGAGGAATCGCTTATCGGTCCACGTCGTCTCGTTATGGCCGAGATTGTTGAAGAAGATTTTTCCATCGCCCCACGAGCGGCACCACGCGACTGGAACGTGCTCGGCGTGGATCGACTCGACCTCTTTGTCGCCTTCCTTCTTCTTGCTGACCTGTCCCTTGGTTTTGCACTTCTCCAGGTTCAGGCTCATCAGGACGTGAACGTTCTCCGGCACCCAATGGTCGTACCAGTAGATTTCGTCCTTGATCTGGAACTCATCGCCGAACGGCTTCATCGCGGCGTGTGACTTGTCGTGAACGGTGATCGAGACCAGTTCGCCGGCATTCCACGGATGCCCTTTGAACGTGCCGCCGCTCAAGTCCCAGTACCACTTGTGAGCGGGATTGTTCGTGCGAAACGTGTCGGCGGCCGAATGGAAGCCGATCCAGCCGTGTCCCTTTTGCTTGAGCCACTCGTTCATGAAGTAGTCGCGATCGGCGTCGGCGATGGGCAGTTCGCCGGTCGTGTAGAACATGACAATGTCGTAGTTCTTCAAGTTCTCTTTGGTGAAGTCGGCCTTCGTATCCTGCGTGCAATGCACCGAGAACAATCCGGTTTGCTTGCCCAGTTGCGTCATCGCGATTTCCGACGCCGCAAGATCTTTCTTAACGCCATCTTTGACGTCGCGATTCACCGAGCCGTGCTTGAAGCCTTTGCTCTCGGTCAGGAACAGGATCTTGGTCTTTGGGGTCTGAGCCATCGCCGCCGTTGGCAACAGACCAGCCACCACCAACGCCCACAAACAGGATCGACGCAACATCTCAGAGGCTCCTTCAACAGCGATTCAGCCAAGAAAACCGGCTCGCAAACAGGCGAGCCGCGGGGGCGGGATGATAGGAGTGGCCGCGCACGTTTTGGAGTGCGACGCCGGAAAACGGACTCGCGAAGCGCCCACCTCTGTGCCCTGTGGCGCGGCTCAACCGCAACCGAAATGCCTTGGAAATGGATTTGGAAAGTGCCGGATTCGCTGGCTCCTTAAATTCGCTGTCGCTTTTCCGGAGTCCGTCTTCTCAGCGGATGAAAAGAATCGACAGCGAATTTAAGGAGCCAGCGAATTCGCGAAGCTGCGGCATCTGACCCGCAATGTTTTCTTTGATCGTCGGCAGATTCCGCCGCAGGGCTTGGCGGTTTAGCGAGGTCTCTTGAGAGATGCCGCCGTGGGCGGGGCTGAGCGTGAATTCTCACCGTTTTCTCTGCGACAAGCCCAAACCGGGACACGATGGAATTCTCAGGGACAAGTTGTGTCATCCGCTGACACGACACGAGCTGCAGGATGTGGCCGGAGTGTCGCGTTACTCTGGGCGATGACGATTGCAAGGACGCGGAACCATGAGTGGGGAACGGCACGACTCGCTCGGCGAGGCAGGGGTCGCCGTTGGCTGGTCCGGGTGGCTGAGCATCGCGATTGCTGCGATCGGCCTAGTGGGATGTCATGCTCTGCCGCCCGCGTGCGATCGCGATTGCGTGTCGAGCAAGATCGCGGCGCGCACCGGTCACGGCTTGCTGAATGAGACCGGCTGCGGCCAGATCGTCTATCCGAACGGAGCGTCGTTGAATGACGGTCTCAGCGAAGAAGAAGCTGTCCTGCTCGCGCTGTGGAACAACGCGGCGTTTCAAGAGCAGCTTGTCGATTGGAAGATCGCTCACGGAGACTTAGTGCAGGCCGGGCTGCTGCCGAACCCGGAACTCTTCTATGTGGCGAGTGCGCCGGACAAGCCGTTTCGATATGCGGTCAACGTGCCCTTGGAAGCCTTGTGGCTGCGCCCCATTCGGATCGCGGCTGCGGAGCGTGAGTCGTATCGGGTCTGCGAGCGACTGACGCAAGCGGGGCTTGATTTGATCCGCGACACGCGGCAGGGCTATGCCGATTTGCAGTTGGCTCGCGGCCGGCTGCGCGTTGCCGAGCAAGCCGAAGAACTGCGGCAGCGCATCACCAAGTTCGCTGAAGCTCGACTGGATGGCGGCGATGCGAGCCCGCAAGAAGTCGCGACCGCGAAGATCGACGCGCTGCAAGCCAAGCAAGATGTCGCGCGCATCCGGCAAGATGTCGCGCTGGCCGAGGAACGCTTGCGAAACTTGTTGGGTTTGTCCGACGACCGTACTCCGTTGAATCCGACCGATCCTGAACCGGTCGTTCGCGGTGACTTCGATGCGGACGTGTTGACGGCCGAAGCGGTGGCGTCGCGGCCGGATTCTCTGGCGGTCGCTCAAGCGGCCGATGCGGCGGCCGAGCGATTGCGTTTGGCTCAGATTGGCTGGTTCCAATTCCTCGGCATCGCCGACGCGACGAATGGCATACGCACGGGGCATGAGTTCGGCGGCGGCTTCCGCATGACGCTGCCGATCTTCAATCACAACGAGGGGGCAATCGCACGGGCCGAAGCCGAATGGGAAAAGCTCTGCCGGCAGCAGCAGACGATTCACAATCAAATCGTGCTCGATGTGCGGCAGGCTCATCTGCGCTATGTGCAGGCGAACGCCGAATTGGAAGTGCTCGAAGGCCAGACGCGGCCGGAAGTCTCCGCAGCGATTCAACGCGCGGCGACGGCCTATCGTGATGGCGACGTGGGCTACATCGTCGTCCTGCAAACCTCGCGGCAGTTGATCGACGCCGAGTTGCGGCAGGAACAACTGCACGCGGAACTCCGCCGCGCATGGGCCGAGTTGGAACGGAGCGTCGGCCGACACCTGGAAGCGCCCGCCGCGAGTGCGTTGCTGGAGATCAACCCCCCGCCGGCTCCGGCCGCGAATTGACCGTGCGGACCCCGTCACCTGTCGCCGCCGTTCGGATTCCATGAATTCTTCCACAGACTTACGCGGCAGTCTTCGCGACGCTGCGCGACGCGGCTACTGTCCCGCTTCCATTCGGAACGAAGGAAGCGACGCGATGAGTTACCGATCTGGTCTGCTGACAGGAGTGCTCGGTTCGTTGTTTTGCGGCGGTGTTTGCGCGGCAGCCTGGTGGGTCGCGAACTCGGCAACCCCCGTCGTGAAAGCGGAGAAACCAGCGCCGCCGGCGACCGTCACAAAGGTACTCAAAGAAGACGAGATCAACGTCGTCAAACTCACGCCGGAAGCCGAGCAGCGAATCGGAATTGAAACCGCTGCCGTCGAACGGCGCAGCATTCGGCAATCGCGGACCTATGGCGGCGAGGTGATGGTGCCGTTGGGTCAGTCGGTGCTCGTGGCCGCGCCGCTGGGGGGCGAGTTGCAAGTCACCGACAAAGGTCTGCCGCGTCCCGGTGCGCGAGTTCGCAAGGGGCAGCCGATCCTGTTGCTCTCGCCGCTGCTGACTCCGGAAGCGCGGACGACGCTGGCGGCGGCGCGCGTCGATGCGGAAGGACAAATCAAAAACGCTCGCACGCAGGTCGAGGGAACTCGCATCGCCTTCCAACGCGCGAAGAAGCTGTTGCGCGATGATGTCGGCAGCCAGCGCAACGTCGATGAAACGGAAGCGCAGCACGAGTTCGCTCAGAAGACGCTCGAAGCGGCCGAGGCGCGACGCGACTTATTGATCAAAGCACTCGGCGAATTTGAACGGGGCACCGGTGCGCCGCTGACGATCGAGGCTCCCACCGATGGTCTGCTGCGAGCACTGAACGCTCAGCCGGGCCAAGCCGTGCCGGCCGGCGCGGCGCTGTTTGAAATCGTGGACCTGTCGCGCGTCTGGGTCCGCGTGCCGATCTACGTCGGCGATGAATTTGAATTGCGAACCGATGAAGCGGCGGAAGTTGTGCCTTTGACCGCTCGGCCCGGCAGCACATGGCTGTCGGAGGTCGCGAAACCCGTGGACGCGCCGCCGTCGGCGAATGCGAATGCGGGAACCGTCGATGCCTATTACGAAGTCGAAAACTCTCACGGCCGATTGATCCCCGGCGAACGTGTCGGAGTTGTCGTGCCGCTGGTCAATGAGGCCACCAGTCTCATTCTGCCGTGGTCGGCGGTGATCCACGACATCCACGGCGGGACTTGGGTCTATGAAGCAGTCGCCGAGCGGACGTACTCGCGACGGCGAATCGTCGTGCGATTCGTTCGCGATGCGTTCGCCGTCTTGGACAACGGGCCCGCCGTTGGAGCGAAAGTCGTCACGGCCGGAGCGGCCGAGTTGTTCGGGACCGAAGTGGGGTTCAGCAAGTAGGGCGAGGGTTGCAAATTGAAAATTGCAAATTGCAAACTGCAAATTGAACCGCAGAGAGCAGGGCAGTTCAGTGCGGCGTTTTCGTTGCCGCCCAATTCGCAATTTGCTCCGCCGCGGCGGATGCAATTTGCAATCGCCTCTCGACCGCAAGGCCACCTCGCAAACGGAGCCACCCCGTGCTGAGCTGGCTCGTCTCCACCGCCTTGCGTCTCCGTGTCGTCGTCTTTGCGGCGAGCGTCTTGTTGCTCATCGTTGGCTTTCGATCGCTGCGTCACGCGCCGATGGATGTCTTTCCGGAGTTCGCGCCGCCCTATGTCGAGATTCAAACCGAAGCGCCGGGTCTCTCGACGCAGGAAGTCGAATCGCTCGTGTCGATGCCGTTGGAGAACGCGCTCAATGGCACGGCGGGGGTGAAGACGATTCGGTCGAAGTCGGTGCTGGGTCTGTCGTCGATCGTGCTGATCTTCACGCCGGGAACCGATCTGATCAAAGCGCGGCAGTTGGTGCAGGAACGATTGACCGTTGAGGCGACTCGACTGCCGAATGTCGCCCGGCCACCGGTGATGTTGCAGCCGCTCTCTTCGATGAGCCGGTTGCTGAAAATCGGCGTCTGGTCGAAAGACCAAAAACTGTCGCAGCGCGATCTGACGGTGCTGGCGTTGTGGACGATCCGGCCGCGGCTGATGGCGATTCCAGGCGTGGCCAACGTTGCGATCTGGGGGCAGCGCGATCGGCAATTCCAAGTGCTGGTCGATCCCGAACGGCTGCGCGCGAACGGCGTGACGTTGGATGCGGTGGTCCGGGCGGCAGGTGATGCGACGGTGCTCGATACGGGCGGGTTTGTCGATACGCCGAATCAGCGATTGGCCATTCGGCATCTGTCTCCGATTGTCACCCCGGAAGACCTGGCGCGGACGGTCGTCGATTTCCGAGGCGGCGCGCCTGTGCGATTGGGAGACGTGGCCGAAGTTGTGATTGGTTCGCCGCCGGCGATTGGGGACTCGGTCATCAACGACGGGCCGGGGTTGTTGCTGATCGTCGAGAAGCAGCCGCAGAGCAACACGCTGGAAGTGACTCGGCAAGTCGAGGCCGCGCTCAAAGCTCTGGAGCCGGGACTGAAGGACGTCGAGATCGATCCGAAGATTTTTCGTCCGGCGACGTTCATCGAACGTGCGCTCGACAACTTGTCGCATTCGCTGCTGATGGGCTGCGGGCTGGTGGCGATCATCTTGATCGCTTTCCTGTTTGATTGGCGGACAGCGATCATCAGCCTGACGGCGATCCCGTTATCGCTGGTCGCGGCGGTGCTGGTGCTGACGTGGTGGGGCGCGTCGATCAACACGATGGTGCTCGCCGGACTGGTCATCGCGCTGGGAGAGGTTGTCGATGACGCGATCATCGACGTTGAGAACATCGTGCGACGCTTGCGGCTCAATCGCGAATTGGTAACGCCGTTACCGGCCTTTCAAGTGGTGCTCGACGCGTCGCTCGAAGTTCGCAGCAGCGTCGTCTATGCCAGCTTGATCGTGACGCTGGTGTTCTTGCCGATTTTCTTTCTGGGTGGCTTGGCCGGCTCGTTCTTTCGGCCGCTGGCGATGTCGTACATCCTGGCGATCCTCGCGTCATTGATGACCGCGTTGACGGTGACTCCCGCACTGTCGCTGATGCTGCTGTCGCGCCGCACGGGCGAAGGTGGTAGGGTGGGACCAGCGGCGCTTCGCCGCGCCGGCCCACCAGAATCTGCCGTGGCCCTTGATGGTGGGCCGGCGCTCGAAGCGAGCTTGTCCCACCCTACGACTTTGGCGACGGGCGACATTCCGGTTTCGCCGCTGAGCCGCGCGCTGGTCGCGATGTACCGCGTGGTTTTGCCGCCGCTGGTCGATCGGCCGCTGCTGTCGATGGCGGTGCTGTTCACGGCGTTCGCGATGGCCGGGGCTGCGTACACGCGGACGGGGCAGGAGTTCCTGCCGAACTTCCGCGAGACCGATTTCCTGATGCACTTTTACAATCGGCCCAGCACGTCGATCGAGGCGATGCACCGCATCACGCTGCGAGCCAGCCGCGAACTGCGGAGCATCGAGGGCGTCCAGAACTTCGGCTCGCACATCGGCCGCGCGGAAGTCGCTGACGAAGTCTACGGCCCGTATTTCACCGAGCTGTGGATCAGCATCGACCCGAACGTCGATTACGACGAGACGCTGAAAAAGATTCAAACGGCCGTCGATGGCTATCCCGGCTTGTATCGCGACGTGCAAACGTACTTGAAAGAGCGGATCAAAGAAGTGCTGACCGGCGCGGGGGCCAGCGTCGTCGTCCGCATCTATGGCCCGGAACTCGCCGTGCTGCGTGCGAAAGGCAAAGAAGTCGAGAAGGCCATCGCCGACGTGCCCGGCATCGTAAACCTCAAGGTCGAGCCGCAAGTACTCGTCCCGCAGATTGAAGTGCGGCTGCGTCCCGAAGTGGCCGAGCGCTTCGGGCTGACCGCCGGCTACGTCCGCCGCGCGACGACCACGCTGATCAAAGGGGCCAAGGTCGGCGAAGTCTTCGAGGGACAAAAGAAATTCGACGTGGTCGTCTGGAGCACTCCTGAAACACGCCATGATCTGACCGCACTGCAACAGCTCGTCATCGACACTCCGGCCGGCGTGCAGTTGCGATTGGGTGACGTCGCCGATGTGCAGATTGTCCCGACTCCGAACGAGATCAAACGCGAAGGAGCCTCGCGGCGGCTGGACATCACCTGCAACGTGCAGGGCCGAGACCTCGGCTCCGTCGCGCGGGAGATCGAATCGCGGGTGAAAAAACTCTCGTTCGACAATGAATATCACCCGGAGTTTCTGGGGGAATACGCTGCTCGGCAGGAATCGAGCGACCGGCTGCTGTCGCTGTCGTTGCTGGCGTTCATCGGCATCGTGCTGATTTTGTACGTCGATTTTCAATCGTGGCGACTGACCGCGCTAGTCACTGTGACGCTGCCATTCGCATTGATCGGTGGCGTTGCCGGCGTGCTGCTGACCGGCGGCGTGCTGAGCCTTGGCTCGCTGGTCGGCTTCGTGACAGTGCTGGGCATCGCGGCTCGCAACGGCATCATGCTCGTGAGTCATTACCGGCATCTCGAAGAAGTCGAAGGGGTGCCGTTCAGTCGCGAGCTAGTTCTACGCGGAGCCGAAGAGCGCCTCTCGCCGATCCTGATGACCGCGCTGGCGACGGGCCTCGCACTGGTGCCGATCATTTTCGGTGGAATCAAGCCGGGACAAGAGATCGAGCATCCGCTGGCGGTCGTGATCCTCGGCGGACTCGTGACTTCGACGTTGCTCAATGTCTTCCTGTTGCCGCCGCTGTATGCGCGATTCGGACGACGCTAGGGTAGCGGCAGGGCGCAAGCCCTCCGGTATCGGGCGGCGATTCGCCGACACCGGACGGCTCGCGCCGTTCCGCTACAGAACTTATTTCTTCGGCGGTTCGGCGGCCTTCTTCTTCGACAGGCCCTTCGTGACCGACTCGAAGAGTTCGCGGTACTCCGGCGGAGGTGGCCGGCGCACCGAGCCGATCCCCTCGCCACCTTGCTTCTCTTTGTTCGTGTCATCGCGCCGCTGAGTCTTCTCGCTCAGGTTGAGGTTCTTCAGCATCTCCTCGAACTGACGTTGCCGAGCTTTCGCTTGTGGTGAAGCGTCGTCCGGCTTGGCTTCGACTTCCTTCTGCATGCGATCGACGAATTTTTGGAGTTGCTCCGGCGTCCAGCCGAGTTCATCGAGCAATTCTTGATCGACTTCGCCGCGCTCCAGTTCCTTCTTCAACTTCTTGAGCACGAGGTTCGCCGCCTCTTTGGTGAACTCCTCATTCGCGTCCTCCGGTTCTCCGGAACTACTTGAGGAACTCGAAGAATTGTTCGGCGCGTTTGGGTCTCCAATTTGGTTGCTGCCGCCACCCTTCCCTGGCTTCGAGCCACCTCCTCCAGGTTTCTTCCCCTGCTCTCCGGGCTTCTGGCCACCTTTGTCGCCGGGCTTCTCACCAGCTTTGTCACCAGGCTTCTCACCAGCTTTGTCGCCAGGCTTCTCACCAGCTTTGTCGCCGGGCTTCTCACCAGCTTTATCACCGGGCTTCTCGCCAGCTTTGTCACCGGGCTTCTCACCAGCTTTGTCGCCGGGCTTCTCACCAGCTTTGTCACCGGGCTTCTCGCCAGCTTTGTCGCCGGGCTTCTCACCAGCTTTGTCGCCGGGCTTCTCACCAGCTTTGTCACCGGGTTTCTCGCCAGCTTTATCGCCGGGCTTCTCACCAGCTTTGTCACCGGGCTTCTCTTCGCCGGGCATCGGTTTATCCGATGGGGCTTTGTCTGAGTTGTCTTGAGGTTCTGGCTTCTCCGGTGGAGTTGAACTCTGCTGCTCGTTCTTCTTTTGCAAGTCGCCGTTCTTCTTGGCGCGTTGGGCGATCTTTTCGAGAGCCTGTTGGTCTTCCGTGCCGTCGTTCTTCAGGGATGGCTTGCCCGGCTTCTTCTCGCCGGCTTGGTTCTTGTTGCCTTGGCCATCCTGCTTGTCTTTGCCTGCTCCGTCGTCTTTGTCTTTCTGATTCTTGTCGTCTTGTTGCGGCTGGTTTTCGTTCGGCGAATTGGGTTGAGCGTCGTCGCCATCGCTCGGTTGTTGTTCGGCACTTCCGGCCCCGCCGTCGGGCGTGGCGTCCAGAAACAGCCAATGGCCATTCAAGTAGGCTTCGACCCAAGCGTGTCCGCCGCCGTCGCTGGTCTTCCATCGCACGACGAACTTACTGTCTTCACCTTCTTTTTCTCCTTTTCCACCTTGGAAGCCCAAGACCATCCGCGAGGGAATTTTGAACTCGCGCAGCATCAGCGCGAGGGCTGAGTTGAATTGTTTGCAATCCCCTTTCGCCTCTCGCCGTTTGCTGTCGAGCAGGAATTGCTCAACCGTGTCGATGCGCGGCAAGCCTTCCGACGGGTTCTTGTCGTAGCTGAAACCGTTGCGCACATGGAGACTGGCAACTAGACGGTGGGCGATTTCAATTGGATCGCCTTCCTGATTCTCTACAGCGTCTCGCGCGAACTTCCGCAATTCTGTCAGTCCATTCGGTAGCTTGCAGTAGTATTCCCGCTCTTTCGCGTTCAGATCGCTTTCCAACGTGGCGATGGAGAATGGAAGCCGCTTGTTGCGAGTGGGCCTTTCTGAATAAACCGAGTACTTGGACACTCGGTCTTCGGATACTGCTTTCTCGCGATACAGTGCCGACGTTATACGACCTTGAATCGCCTGCGTCTGCTCTTGATCCAAACGGCAATCTTGGTACTGCGGAACGGTGTGCAGAATACCTTGATCCCATCGTTCGAACTCTGGGTTCGGCTCTTGCCAAATCTCATATCTGATAAGTTGATCGTGCGGAGTCACCGGAATCTTACGGCGATCACCAACCTGCGACTTGATTGGGCTGATGCCCCAATGTGGTCCAGCGAATTCACCCAGCACGAAACCACGAAACAACGGCTTATCAAGGTGTTTTGTGACGTCTAATTGCTGGCTCGACTCCGCGTCAAACAGTCTGACTGTTAGTGCGATCCGGGGGTTATCCTGATTCTGGCTATTGTTTCCAGGTTGTTGTTCATTGGGATCGTTGGCTTGTTCGTTGTTCTTCTTGTTGGCTTCTTCGATCCGCTTCTGTTGTTCCTTCTTCTGTTCTTCGAGCTGCTTCTTGGCCTCCTCTTTGGAGAGCGGCTTCTTGATGGTGATCTCGATAGGGACCGTCTTCGCGAGGTTGTGCGTTGGCAGTTTATTGTCTTGGGCTTCGACCCAAATCCGAATGGTGTCGCCGTCTTTCAAGCGAAGCGGCTCCAGCGAGAAATCGTGCTTGAGCGAGACTTCTTGTTGCAAACCTTCAAACAGCGTTTCGTCGGTGACGTCGTCCGCTTCACGAGCGATTTTCAGGCTGACCGTGCGGAGTTTGAAGTCTTGATCACGAGCGGCGACGACCAGCGGGACGGTGCCGTTGGCCGGCATTTCGAGGTTTGCTGTCGGGTCAACGAGCACGACTTGCGGAGGTTGATCGAGACGGATGTTGATCGGATAGACGGCTGGTTTGGGATCGGGGCTGCCATCGGCGTCCCAAACTTTAACGCGGTAGAACTTCGGGAATTTTCCGTCCGCTTGTCGCGGGTCGGCTCGCCACGCGATCGCGAGGTTCTTCCCGCTGGCGATCTTCACCGTGCTGCCAGGATAGGCGGCGGAAAAATCTTCGGTGTCTGCGAGTTCAAACTCGGCACGCTTGACCGGCACGTTTGTCGCGGCGGTGATCGTGATGGCGGTTCGCTCCCAGGCGTCGATGGCTCCGCCCTTCTGCGTGCGCGGGTCGAGCTCGGTGTACTCCGGGTATTCGTAACGGACTTCGGTGACGGTGGCCGATGGCGGCGTGATGATCTCGACACGGTACTCCGGCGAGCGCGC
>CAMDEA010000135.1 GCA_945893045.1 Planctomyces sp. SH-PL62 | reverse complement strand
GCCAAGCAGCAGAAGCCGATTTTCATTTGGGCCATGGACGGGCATCCGTTGGGCTGCACTTGAAACAACGGAGTCATCGACCGTGTGTCGACCTTCGCCAATCCGGAAATCATCGAACTGCTCAAGTCCCGATTCATCAACGTCGCCATCGACCAGGCCTATCAACGTCGCCAGCAGGACGATGAAGGGGACTTCTATCGTCAGCTCGCCGGCCAGAGTCCGCGCAACAACTTCAACGGCACGACACAGGGACTCTACGTCGGAACGGCCGATGGCAAATTGCTGGGCTTCACGAATCATCGTGGTCCAGATCGCGTGAAACAGACTCTGACGCAGGCTCTGAAAAACTTTAAGCCCGCCGACTTCGCGCCCGCCGAAGCCAAGCGGTTCGATCCGCGTTGGACGTATCAGCCTCCCAAGGATGGCCTCATCGTGCGCGTCACCGCCAAAGTGCTCGGTGGCTACGAGCCAACTGACGACATCTGGCGGAAGGCATTCCAGGAATCTCTATCGCGAGACAACTTGTGGGTGACTGCCGATGAGCACAAAGCCTTGATCGCTGGAATGGCCTCAAGCTCGCTGGCCAATCGGATCGCCCGCTTTCATCTGGTGGACAACACTCGCGGCGAACCTCCGATGTGGGAACAGGCGGACGTCAAGTCCCTCAAGTTGACACTCACTGACGGCCGGATCTCGGGCACGTTCCATTTGGAAACCGCCGATGGCAAACGAGGCTTTCAAGGCGACGTGTTAGGGGTCGTCGAAACGGAGAACAAACAAGTGACGCGCTTCGACGTTGTCGCCCGTGGCAAGTATTGGGGCGAAGGAACATTTACCGGCGGCGCGCCCAAAGGAAAGTTCCCGTTCGCGGTCGCCTTGACGCTGGCCGACGGCAAGGACGAGGCGGACAAGGTTCGTCCACAAGCCTCGCGCGGCTGGGTCGATGGCTACCTTCGCAGCGAGCGCTGACCGACTTCGATTTCACTCTTTCCAATTCTTGATCGCGAAGCTCGCCGGAGTCAGCTTCTCGGCGGCCCAAACGGAGTCGGCAATTGCTCCGGTGGGCTTGGGATTGTAGTCATCGACGAAAGAGACGTTGGTCTTATCGGGAATCTCTTTCTCATGGCCGGTCAACGAGAGCATCGCGTTGACCATCAGTCGCCGCAGATCTTCGCTGAGCCAGTCTAAAGACGCACCGGCCGTCGTTGTGAACGAGCGGCCTTGTTTG
This sequence comes from Planctomyces sp. SH-PL62, assembly GCA_945893045.1. Taxonomy (GTDB): domain Bacteria; phylum Planctomycetota; class Planctomycetia; order Planctomycetales; family Planctomycetaceae; genus SXKJ01. The sequence goes on along the minus strand of CAMDEA010000135.1, from coordinate 19,873 downwards.
CCTGAATGCGCGGTGTAGGTCTTGAACCAGGCGAACGGCATGCGCGTGTCATTGCGGTTGTCGGTCACGGGCGGATCGGTCGGCTTCAATCCCGAGAGCACCTGACCGTGAAAGAGCACGACATCATTCGCCGTGAGTCGCTCGACCGAGTTTACATCGGTGTGACAGAAGATCGTGTCCGCAACGCCTCGCAGCACCGGATGATTGCGCTGCGTCATGTTGACGTGAGCCAGCGTCGCTTCCTTTTGGAACTGGCCGTAATGAGCGATCCAAGTATCACCCAGGATCTGCTGACCGAATCCGCCGGCCCATTCCTTGCTCTGCCAGTCCCAACTCTTGTAGAGACTGGTGCTCTGGGGCGAATACCGAAACGCATGCGTCGCATTGCGAATGCCCAGCACCGGCTTGCCCGCATTCACGTAGTCCACGATGTGCTTCATGTCCGCGTCGGGCAACTCACGAAACCGAGCGAAGATCACCATCAAGTCGGCCGTCTCCAACGCGGCCAGTCCGGGAATGTTGTTGTTGCGATTGGGATTGATGTGACCCGATGCCGGATCAATCGCAAACAGCACCGTGCAGCGGAAGCCATGATGCCGAGCCATGATCTTGGCAAACATGCTCATCCCTTCTTCCGAGCGGTAATACTCCTCGCCCGTGACGAAGACGATGTGCTGACCTTTGCCGAGTTCTGCTTGGTCGTCGATCGTCAGAAACGGGTCCGCCGCCTCGCAGGTTGCGAGCAAAAGCATGCCAACGAGCAAGGCGAGGAAGCGAAAAGTCTTCATTGTCGATCACACTATTGTTGGTTGATATTTTGGAGGCGATCAATCGTAGCCGCAGTCGCCAGAACGTGGGTTTTCATCGCATTCACACACGCTCTGGCGAGCGTGCTCGCGCGAGGCAACGACGCCGTGTAAACGATCTCACGTTCTCGCGTCACGGTGACTGTGCGAAACGCGGGCAATCAACTTGACTGACTACCAATCGAACGAAGCCACTGCAAAAGGTACTGCTGGTCACGAAGCCCAAGTTTGCCTGGGATCAAATGAGAGAACTCCGAAAAAACCCGTGGAGCAAATGAGGATGTCGTCGTTACGCGAACTTGATGCACATTCTTTTCCGAAATCAGGAGTCCGAGTGCGGCCCGGACGATTTGATGGGTGACAAGAAGGGAGGGTTTGTATGCCTTCGTTTCATCCAGAATCCGGCGACCACGTTTCTGTGCCGCAATGTCGAACCCGTGGTCATTCGAGCGGGGTGTGAGAACGACGTCGCTCCAATGCGACTCTCGGTATGCACCAGCAACAAACTCTTCAAATTTCCGATACCAAACACGGAAGTGTTGAAGCAGTGATGGATCTTCCAATACCTCTTTCCGTAGAGCGGACCATGCGCGTGTGGTTGTCGAAACGATTTGGCCTCTCGCGACACGTTGACCGAGATTGATGATCCGTGTTTGAAGCAAGATGTCGGCGTTCCGGGACACCATCAGCCGGTTCCCAACGTCGATGTAACGTCCATCGTGCGGCAACACATAACCATCGCCGTGTTCCTTCCACATAACGGTGGGGTCGCGGTCCTCAATCCTGTCAACGAATCGCCGTCGATATTTCGCCATGATCCGCCCTGAGTCTGAGCCAATTACTTCAATTAAGTTTGAGATCCAACCCCATGAGTGCGCCAGTACGGGTGGCGAGCTTGTCGAATTTCCGCCATTTTGTTCGCTGTCTTCGGGTCGTCAACCTCGCTGGCTGTTAGTTGTTCATCACGACGATCGTTTTAAGTTTCGTGCGGATGGTCTCGGCTTCGCGCCTCTCTTCACCAACAAGGTTCTTGGAATCGAAAACGACCTGTACCACTTTCGTGACTAATGAAATCAGCGTTGTGTTGATGGCCGGAAGACGGCTGCGGACTTCCGACCACTTCGGGCCAGACGTCAGGCCATTCGCACCGATGACAATGGCATCTGCTTCCCCCAACGCATCTCGAAGCTGAAACCAATGCGGTTGCTCGGAAGGGGTTCGTAGTTCTGCCGGGGCGTACTGGATCAGGTTTCTCCATGCTTGCACGTCGGCCTGCCCCAGAAGTTTTTCGACGTTTTCCGATGTGAGCAGCAGACTGAGCAATTCGGCGTACTCAGAATCCGAGCGGTTGGGATTCGCTCGCACCAAGTCGAGGATCGCGGCGCTGAAAACTTTTTCGGCGGCAGTCGAGGGGAACTTCGGATCGACAAACACCGTTGCTGGTCGAACCGTTGTCTTTCGCGTGTCGGGATGAGCGACCAGCGGGTCGGCAGTGGGTACTTGCGCATCCGCTGCTGCCGCGTTCCTTGGTTCATCAAACAGACTTCGTTGCGTCCCTTGATTCGGCTCCGTAGCCGATTGGGTTGGTAGCGGTTCCGCATCGCTCGATTCGCTTGATCGTCGCCAACGCCGTGTTCGCCTTTTTGGCGTGGAGGACACGTCAGGCGCGTCTTGTTGTTCCCACTCGCGACGGAGTTCCTCGGCACGGCGGACGACTCGTTCTTTAAGTTCGGTGTCAATCGGCTTCGCGGGCTGGTCCGATTCCACTGCGCCAATCGGTTCGACTTCCAATTGTGCGAGTCGTTCAACGACACGAGCCATTGTCGCATCGGGGTCGCGGAAGAATCGACCCGACCGAATGCGGATGAATCGCCATCCGAGCCGTTCCAACATCAACTGACGGCGATAGTCGTCCTCAAGGTTGGCAAGCGTATGAAACCGGTCGCCGTCGCATTCGATCGCAACCTTCTTTGCGTTCTCGCCCACAACGACGATGTCGATCGAGAATGCACCGACTGGCCATTGTGCAACAAGGCGATACCCACGCGCGTTGAGCCGACGGATCACCAGGCGCTCAAATTCTGATTGAGCTCGGCGATTGGCTTGAACCAACTGTGTTGTCAGAGCGGAAGGGTCTTCGGCGTGCTGAATCAATCGCAATCGCAAGTCGCCGGGTTTGAGTTCCGTGGCTGGATTCAACGAATGCACGACCCACATTTGATTCTGAGCACGGCTCGCGGCGACATTGAATCGTTGTTTGAAGAGATCGTCCTGCCGAAGACGCAAAGGGGTTCCATCCGATGAATCGACCATCGACAGAAACATGATGTGGCGTTCGTCGCCCTGGAACTCAGAAGCACTGCCGCACAGGACTCGTCGATTTGCGTACTCGGTTTCGGGCAAGTGGCGTCTCAGCAACAGGTCGATCTCTTCGGCTTGCTCACCGCCGACGAGGCTAATCACGCCCATCGTCATGCCGACATATTCAGGCTGTTGACTCGCCGCGACCAAGAGCGACGCGACTTCCTTTGCCTCAACTTCGTTGAGCTTGTTACGCGCCGTCCCGCCGACAACTCGATGCGCCACGAGAAACGGACGTGTCACAACGTCCTGGCTTTCACGCAACGGTTTGATGTCGCGATAACAAAGGTCGTTGCTGAACTGGATGATTTCCGGCACACAACGAAAGTGCTCGACCAGTCGAACTCTCTCACCGAAACACATGCGGGCAAGATCGTAGAGCGACGTTCGCCCGTCGTAGCTCTGCTTATTGGGAATATCTTGCAGGTGCTGGTTAATCAAAGCCTGAATCTGCGCGCCGGTTTGACCGGCATCAACTGGACTGACTTGTTCGTTGTCGCCGACGACAACGATCTCCTTCGCGAGCATCAGCGGCAATAGTCCCACGATGTTGCATTGGCTCGCTTCGTCGATAATCACTAGATCGAAAATGCTGGCTGAGAAATCAAAGGACTCCACGACTCGCGAAAGCGGCATGACCCAAACGGGGACTGCGGGGCGAGCGTGTTTGAGTTGTTCCCTCGCCTGAGCCTTTAAGGCGGGAGATCGCACACCGTTTTCAAACCCGCGCGTTGAGATCGTCTTGAGGTAGCCTTCAAGACTCTGCTGCAACTTGGGCGAGTGTCGGTGCTGTCGCTGCATCGCCCACGTTGAAGCGACGACGAAATGTGCCGTGACCTCCTGCAACTGTTCTGACAGGCTGTTGACTTCGCGCTGGAAAGCATCAATGTCGTTATCGGCTCGCCGATCCAATTCCGCAGTCCATTGGCGATAAAGCCATGCTCGTTTGACATCGCCAGGCGCTGACTCGCGGTTGTGCGGAGACGACCGACGTGCGATGGCATCGGCCCACGCGGGAGCGGTGATTCTGAGTCGATTCAGTAGCTCTCGTCGCTGACGGAACGGATCCATCAGAGAGCGCAGCGTTTTGAGTCGCTCAAAAGCAAGTGCGTAATCTTGGCTGTCGCAGCGAGTCACCGCGTCAAGCAATCGCTGGGCTGTCGCAGCGGTTTGGTTGCCCAAGAGAAAAGCCCGCAAATAGTCGGCATAACTGCTGAGGTGTTTCGCGATCTCTTGAAGTTCAAGCCATTGAATTCGTCGGTGAAGAAATGGGACCAACGAATCCAGTGCCAAGAGCCAGCGAGCCAACGTCGGCTGCAAGCCGATTTGATGTGGCTGTCGATCTAACCAATCAGTCCAACGAATGCCGAGTGAGGAAAGTGCTCGCTCAAGCTCGTTGCCAACATTTTCAAACCAACGAAGTGCATCGCGAATCCGGTTGATGTATTGCCGGAGCAATTCTTCCGGCAGTTCGCGAGCCTCGTCCGGCAGTTCAACTCCAAGCCCACTGACTTGAAACTCCCATCGCCTGATGAGGTCAAGTCGCTTCGGCTCAACGGCCGCAAGTTTGGCAACGGCCGCGAAATCATCGGCCGAAGTCAGTCGCCTTCCATTAACGGTCCAATTCACAAGCCTGGACCAATCGGCTTGTCCAAGAAGTCCAAAGAAACCCAAGCCACCGCCACCTCGTACATGGCGTTCGAGTTCGCTGGCGGCTGTTACCAATTGCGCTCGGTTCCAGCCTGTCGGTAACTCGTGAATTCCTTGAGCAAGAGACGCCGATCGAGCTTGTGTCGATGTCTGATAGGTCTCTTCGATCAAAGCGACGAGGCCAATCCAGTCATTGATCGCAGCCTGACCACGAAACCCCGCTTCGACGCATTCTCGAAACCAAACCGGTTCGTCTCGAAGCCGCTTGCTTGCGTCCGAAAGTTGAGCGTGGACCTCTTCGATTCGGGAACGATTCGCTGACGCGCTGTTCCAAACGTGGCCATCCCGATCAAGCTTGGCCTGCCGAAGTTGATTCATTCTCAAGACCGTCGCCTGAAATTGCTGCGGCGATGGAATCCGATCTGACTCCGGCAGGCGGCATGCAAGTTCCGCTTCATCAACAGGCTGGAAAGTCGCGTTTGAGGCGTAGAGTTGACTCACTTCTTGTAGCGACAGCGGCAGACCAACACCGGCTTCCAATGGACCTGGCAGCCACGAATATTCGTCGTGCCATTCGCAGAGACTTCTCGCCGCCTCGGCGGGATTCTTGCCCTCACCGCCAACGATGACATCCACATATTCATCGCGGATTGCATTTTTCAATGACTCTTCGGCTTCCGAGAGTCGTCGCGAGATTTCGTCGCGTGCTTGCTTCAATTCAACAACGGCCGAGTTCAACTGAGTTTGGGTTGCCGAGCCAAGTTTCTGGTTGATCGCGGTAATCGCTTCTTTGAGTTCCTCGCGACTTGAGGCATCTGTGTCGAGCACGCTCACACAGAGCGGTCGGAGTTCCTCGACGATCTTCTCACGGACAACTCGCAATGCCTTGGCCGCGTGACTGGTGATGAGGATGGTCTTGCCCTGAGCGAGCGCATGTCCGACCAAATTCGCGATCGTGTGAGTCTTGCCAGTGCCCGGCGGCCCTTGCACCAAAACCATTCCAGTTTGATCGAGTTGGCGAAGGACTTGTTCCTGTTCGGGATTTGCCGGGCGCGTGAGCAGCAAATCGCAGACAACTGAAGCGTCACTGCGTTGCTTCTGAGGTGGTGCGCTGAGCGATGGGGCTTGCGGCACGTCCGTTTGATCGGCCTCACCGACAAGATTTACGAGCACCTGCGGGATTTGAAAGTCGGTGGATTTGATGCGGCGAATCGCAGCCTCGATTGCCGTCGTCACAGAGCCAGTGCGCTCGGCCAAGAAAACCAACGGTGACCGCCGCAACGTAACTTCGGCTTCGCTGATTGATTGCTCTTCTTGTGTCTCGCAGAGACGCCCCTTCGCAAAGACGCCGTTGACCAATCTGGCAAGAAACCCCTTCGTCTCGTCACCGCCGAGCGGATGAATCCGACGGTTCGCAGCCAACTCCTGCTGACATTGCCCCAACTGGTCGGAGTTCGCGAGAAGCGTGCCGTCCTTACTCGTCAAGTCGGAAAACAGCGTCATCGCCAGTTCAGGCGGATCGTCGGTTTCGACCAAACAGAATTCTGGCACTTCGGGATGGAACTGCAATTCGAGCCGTTGCAACAGAACAGGATGAAGAATGCGGCCCACTACGTCCGCCACACGGACCAACCCATCACCGATCAGCAGTTGATATTTCTCCGACTCCTTTTGCAACCTGCCGCGCAACTCGTAAAGCCACTCATAACACTTGCCAACTTCCCGAACTGGCGTCTCTGCGACGATCCACTCACTTCGTCTTGCCAGCCATTCACTGCGAGCCTGAACCCGATTGACGTCATCCTCGAATCGAATCGTCCGAGTGTCGTTTCCAATCGTGACGTTTTTGGTTGGAAGGAATTCGGCATTGCTCTCGATGTCATTCCATCCGGGCAATAGCCAATCGTGAATAGCAGCCGGTGGCCTTGGACTTGCCTTCTGATCGGGTCGCCGCACTCGGAGAATCAAGCCATCAATGGCCCCCGCGTTATCCTCACCCGTTATTTCGGAGATTTGCCCAACCGTCACCGCCGGGTGCCGAGGCAATTCGTCGAAGGAGAGCGTCCATTCGTACTCATCAATGCTCCGCACTGGCGGATGATTCCGCTTCTGAAATTCCTTGAGGAACTCCAGCAAGCGACGAACCTTTTCTCTCGCAACATCGGACATGGCGTAACTCAGACGTTAGATCGTTGAAGTCGTGTTCAACGTCAGCCAGCGTATTGGCGAAAAAACGAAATGCCTACCGTCGGCAGGACCAAAGTCGTTATTGCGCCGACTAGAACGGCGCGAGGTGATGCCACTCACTCGCCCAGGATGCCGAGTTCCGCGACCGTTGCGAACGACTGCTCGCTGTGGGCCGAGCTTGCTCGCAGCAGAATGTAGCGACCTGTGGTGGCCGGGCATTCGACGGTTTGCGGTTCCTTCTTCTTGGCGAGCTTCGTCTTGATCGCCGGTTCGCCGAATTTGTCCGGGGACTGGCTGATGCAGAACTCGATGTCTTTGATCGCACCGTTCCAGCCGGCGTCTTGGCGGCCCAGATAGACGAAGCCGCGAATGGTGCGTTCGGCTCCGAGGTCGATCACCAGTTCGTGTGGCGGTGGTGCGACGTTGCCGGCGAACCGGGTGTGCCAGAGCGTCGTCGGATCGCCGTCGATGGCGTTGCGAGCGAACTTCATGTTGTCAGTGTTCTCGCTGCTGACGCGGACGATTTTCCAGTCCTTGTTGGAGAGCATCCCTTTGGTCGGCATCACGGCGGCTTTGGTGTTTGGCTTCGCTCCGGTCAGCGGGTCGGGGGCGCTGAGATTGTCTTGCTGACCGGTCTTTGCGCGGCGGTCACGCTCATGACGGTCGGTGCGCGCGAATGTTCCTTCAACGGCCGGGATATGAGCTTTCGCCGCGAGAGCATCGAGCTTGGCGACGACGTCCGGCTTCGTAGCGGCGAGGTCTTGCGATTCGCTCGGATCGGCGGCGAGGTCGTATAGCTCCCATTTCGAGGTTGGCTTCGGCCGCACCGCTCGCCACGTTCCCTGACGAATGGCGGTCGCTCCGCCGATCTCCCAATAGAGGAAATCGTGTTGCTGCTGAGTGTGGCCGGCAGCCTTCTCGCCAATCAACGTGGGCAGAATTGAGAGGCCATCGACATCGGCGGGAGCTTTAGCTCCGGTCACTTCGGCGATCGTCGGCAGCACATCGGGAAAGTAATTGAGATGCTCGCTGACGCTGCCCGCGGCGATCTTGCCGGGCCAACGTGCGAGGAACGGGATTCGCAAGCCCCCTTCGTAGAGCTGCCCTTTGTGGCCACGGTATTCAACGCCGGTCTGAGGATGCTTGTTCGCGGAATGCACGCCGCGCGGATGCTCGGCTGTAGAAAAATAGTCGGCCCCGCCATTGTCGCCGCTGAACATCACGAGCGTGTTCTGTTCGATGCCCAGTTCCTTCAGCAAGGCGAGCACTTCGCCGACTTGCCGATCGACCATGCTGACCATCGCGGCATAGCGGCGAGCATTCTCAGGCCACGGCTTGTCTTTGTAGATCGCCCAGGCCGGGTCCGAATCGGGGATGTCGAAGTTGCCGTGCGGCGGCGTGTAAGGCAGATACGCGAAGAACGGCTCTTTCTGCTGGCCGTGCTCGCGGATGAATTTCATCGCCGCGTCGTGAATGAGGTAATGCGAGTACGTCTCGCCCTTCGATCCGCCGTTGTTGCCAGCGAGCGTGACTTCCTCGCTGTTGCGGATCAGATACGGCGGGTAATAGGTGTGAGCATGAACTTGGTCGTAATAGCCGAAGAAGAGATCGAAGCCATGTTTCTCTGGCACGCCGGTGGAATCGCGTCCGCCGCAGCCCCACTTGCCGAACCCGCCCGTCGCGTAGCCGAGCGGCTTGAGCATCGACGCGATCGTCGCTTCGTCGGCTCGCAGCGGAGTCCCGCCGCCGTTGACTCGCACCGAGCCATGTCCGCTGTGCTTTCCGGTCATCAAACAGCACCGAGTCGGAGCACACACCGACGATCCGGCAAAGAGGTTCTTGAACCGCATCCCTTCGGCCGCCATGCGATCGAGGTTCGGCGTCTGGATATTCGTCCCGCCATTGAAGCCCGGTTCGTAGTACCCGAGCTCGTCGGCCATGATGTAGACCACATTGGGGCGAGCGTCCGCCGCGAACGCTGCGCACGTCGTGAAGACTGAAGACAGGATCAACGAAATCAGAAAACGAAGAGTGTGTTGCATCGGAGTCGTGGCTCGCAGTTCGTGACAGGTTGGCAGAGGGGTCATTCGGTGTCGGTTCCGCTGGGCACACCGGACGGGACGGCGTTCCTGAGCAATTCACTGAGTCTGGCCTTCATGGTTGCGACTCGTTCGGGTTCCTTGTCGGCAAGGTTGTTCGTCTCGCCGATGTCGATGGCGAGGTTGTAAAGCGCAACCGGCTCCGATGCTGGCTTGTTCTGTTTCTTGGCGCGGGCCTTCGATGATTGATTGCCGGGATTCGTGGCCGGGTGGCTCACGAGCTTCCAATCGCCCATGCGAAGGGCGGCTTGGGTGGGTGACTTCACGCTGAGGATGGCATCGTGCGGCGAACGTGCTTGCTGAGTGAGCATCGGCCAGACGTCTCGGCCGTCGATCGGAAGTTTCTGCTCCAGATTTCCCCCCGCGAGCGTCACGAGTGTCGGATACCAGTCGATGACGTGCATCGGTTCCTTGATGCGTTGACCGGCGGGAATCTTCCCGGGCCAGTTGGCGAAAGCGCAGCCTCTCACGCCCCCTTCAGAGATGGTCCCCTTGAAATCGCGCAGCGGCGTGTTGGTGCCGGGCGGTGGACCACCATTGTCAGACGAGAAGATGATGAGCGTGTTTTCACGCAGGCCCGCCTTTTCCAGGGACGCCACAATCTGCCCGATGGCTTCATCAACGGCGGCCAGCATGCCCGCCAGTTTCTGACGCGGCCCCTTCAGCGCGGCATACGGCTGAAGATAACTGTCCGGAACTTGCAGCGGACTATGCACTCCGTTGAACGGAACGTAGAGAAAGAGTGGCTTCGCTTTGTTTTTCTCGGCGATCAATCGACACGCCTCGCGTGCCACGAGGTGCGTGCTGTAGCCCTCTTCCTTCAATGGCTTGTCGTCGCGATACCAATCGTGCGAGCCATCTCGAATGTGCGTGAAGTAGTCGAGCGCACCAAAGTAATGCCCGTACTGATGATCGAAGCCGCGCGACGTCGGCAAGTAGGCGCGATCAAATTCACCCAGATGCCATTTGCCGGTGATCGCGGTTTCGTAGCCCGTGTCCTGAAGGGCATTCGCCAGCGTGCGTTCAGCCAGAGGCAGCCCCCACTTCGCATGCGGCCGCACGATGGTGTAGACCCCGGTGCGAGTGGCATAACGCCCCGTCATCAGCGCGGCGCGAGTCGGCGAACACACCGGCTGGACGTAATGCGATTCAATCACCGCGCCACCGCCGGCCAGCTTGTCGATGTTGGGTGTTTGAATCTCCTTGCCGCCATTGAATCCGCAGTCGGCATAACCGAGATCATCAATCAAAAAGAAGACGATGTTCGGCTTGCGCTCGGCAGCGGAGAGAGTCTCCAACGTCGGCAACGCAGCCGGCAGAATGAACAACAGTGTGACGATCACTTTCAGGATGCGTTTCATGTCATGCTCCCTTTTTCTTCCCTTTGCCTTTGGCCTTTGGTTTCGCGGCGTCACCGTCGTTCTTCGTGGGCATCGGTGCTTTCACTTCGGTTCGCCAGGCGACGAGGCGGTCGTGCAATTCCTTGGCCTTGGCGGGATTCTCTTTCGCCAGGTTCATTGTTTCGCCGATGTCGTCGCTGAGGTTGTAGAGTTCCAGCCGGCCGTCTTCGAGAAACTCCATCAACTTCCAGTCGCCGATTTGGGCGAGGCTCACCGGCGTCGTGCGCCAGAGGCCGGGGCCTGAACCGAGATAGCCGGGGAAGTGTTGGAAAATGGCATCGCGCTGCAACATGGCGGCGGGGTCGCGGAACAGTTTCACGAGGCTCTCGCCGTCGAGCACCTGGCGCGGCTTGGGTGCGCCGGCGATTTCGAGGAACGTCGGAAAGATGTCCACATGGATGGTCGGCACGTCGCAGCTCGATCCGGGCTTGGTCACGCCGGGCCAGCGCACGATGAACGGCTCGCGCGTGCCCCCTTCGTAGAGACTTCCTTTGCCGCTGCGCAGCGGCGCGTTGTCGGTGATGCCGCCGCCATCCTCGTCCGCGCCCTTGGCCTTCTTGCCCTTGGCTTCCATGCCCGGTTCGCGTTGGAGGCCGCCGGGCCGGTTGTAGCCCCCCACGCCGCCGTTATCGCTGGTGAAGATGAGCACGGTGTTGTCGGCCAGCTTCAGATCATCGAGCGTTTTCATGACGCGGCCCACGCTTTCATCGACCGAGGCAATCATCGCGGCATAGGTCGCGTTGTTGTGGCCACCGACTCCGGGCTTGGGTTTGAACCTGGCAATCAGCTCGGCCTTCGCGTCGTGTGGCGAATGAACGCCGAAATGCGGCAGATAGAGGAAGAACGGATGCTCTTTGTGGCGTGTGATGAAGTCCACCGCCTTGTCGGTGAGAAAGTCGGCGAGGTATTGGCCCTTGGGATATTCAGTCTTCGGATTCGTTCCGAAATCAAAGTGCTGACCCATGCTGACGATGGCCTCGTCGAAGCCGCGTTTCCCGGGTTGATAGTCTCCCTGCTGGCCGATGTGCCATTTGCCAAACATGCCCGTCGCGTAACCGGCGGCCTTGAGTTGCTTGGCGATGATGTCGCGGTCGAGCGGCAGTTCGGTGACGTTGTCCACGGGCCGCAGCGGGCGTTTGCTCCAATCGAAGCGATCTGCCCCGCCGACGGTGTAGACCCCTGTGCGAGCGCCGTATTGCCCGCTCATCAACGCGGCCCGAGTCGGCGTGCAATTCTGGCAATGATGGTGGCTCAGGAGCTTCATCCCCTGTGTCGCGAGCCGGTCGATGTTCGGCGTCTCGTAAAACTTGCTGCCGAAACAAGCGACATCCGTGTAACCGAGATCGTCGGCCATGATGAAGATGATGTTCGGCCTGGAAGACGGAGGCGCGGCAGCGGCTTCAAACACAGACAATGAAGCGAGCAGCAGGGCGACGATGAGTGCGTGGGTGTGTTTCATAGCTGATTACTCCGGTCGTCCGTTGTCCGAGGGTTTCTTGCCATCAATGATCGCCTTGTCCTGGCGAATGTAGCGGCGGCCAAGTAGTTCATAGCCGGACGGTGTGTAGTGCAGGTCGTTGCTGACGACGCCGTTCTTCTCTTTGTTGTTGAGATCATCGCAGTCCACCCACGCACCGCGCGGGTCGCTGTTCGCGATCTCGACCTGAACCTTCCGCACGGTCTGCCAGGGAGCGTCGTCGGGCTTGCCAAAGTCGCTCAACCGGCCGATGACGAAATTCATGTTCGGCTGCTTCAGATCGCGGCGCAGGTTGGCGATCAGTTGCTTCAGGGCGTCGCTGTAGGCGGCATCCAGATTCGTCTTGGCGTCCCGCTCACCCTGCATCCAGCAAAACGTCACCGAGGCCGGATTCGGATGCTTCTTCAGCAACTCAGCGAACTGGTCGAGGATCGGCTGGTAATAGATCGTCCCTTTGTTCTTGTCCGCGGCACGAGCCTTCGCGGGATCAATACCGTGCTTCTTGGCGATCTCGTCCCACTCGGTCACCCAATAGCGGATCGGCCGGCCTCCCGCGGCGACCTTGATGTCGTCCACATTGGCGTTCGGAAACAATGCCACGGCTTCAGGCTCAAACCCCAGCTTCGGATTCATCCCGGCCATGTTCGACTGCCCCGAAAGAATGAAAAGATGAGCGGGCTTGTCGGCGGCGTGCAGCACGGACAGCGGAGCCAACACCAAGGCAAAGAGGATTGCGAACGAGTATTTCATAAGTCGCCTCTTGGTAAGCACGAATGTCAGGCGATCCGCTTGATGAATCATCGACGTCTCCTTGTGGTGGTGAGCAGCAGAGAAAACGGGCACACGAAGTCGTCATCTGCCGGCATTGCATTATTCGTGAACCCCGCTTCCTCGCGGCCGCCAGCTTGCCCGCCGTCAATACGATCCAACCCGCATCGTATTCCATCCTGCCGTGAATCCCAGGGGTCGCAATGACATTCAAAATTCCGGCACACGAGCGAGCATGACAAAGTTCTCACGCGAGCCTTGGTTCCTGTGTTGCAAACGATTCAGATGAGAGTTCTCGACCACTTGATTGTCTCGCCAGACAGCGATTTCAGCTTTCGAAAAAAGGACTTCTGTGACGATCGCCGCGCCAATCCTCAGCAAGTTCGGGGCGATGAATAAGTCGCAACGGGCCATCGTCGCGAATACCGATGGTCCGCTGCTGGTCATTGCTGGTCCGGGATCGGGCAAAACCTTCAGCTTGGTTCTGCGGACGCTGAATCTTCTGCTGCTCAAGAAGGCCGAACCGCGAGACCTCGTGATTTGCACGTTCACCGAGAAAGCGGCATTTGAGTTGCGTGATCGCATCTCGGCGGCGGCACGCAAGGTCGGATATTCGGGAGACCTGACCGAACTGCGTGTCTCGACGATTCACTCGCTGTGCCATCGGCTGCTGGCTGTTCATCGCCACCGCACCGTCTTGGGGAACAACTTCGAGACGCTGGACGAACTGACTCAACTGCTTTTCATCTTTGACAACTTCGATGAGCGCGGCAGCATCCGACGGAAGACGCCGCGCAGGTGTTTGACGAGTTGTCGAGAAATCATGAACAACGGGAAGTCCTCCGGAAAGGTGGTGAAATGTTTGAAGAAGCGTGGTCCCGCCTACGCGGCCGATTTGCGTCGGCGCTGCGGAATGACGGCCACGTTGCGGTCGAGGTTATGCTCGTCCCAGTCGATCGTCAGCGGTTCGCGCTCAAACGGAATGGGCCGCAGTTCGACGAAGCCGAAGCCGGCGATCGTGGCAATGTCTTCGCCCGTGGCCTTGGAAATCTGATGGTTCAAATCACGCTGGCTCATGTCACAGACTCCTTGAGAAGAGTCAGCGACAGCCCAAGCAGGGCGGTTGCGAACAACAGCATCCGCCTCGCACGCGCGAGGCGAGGACGAAAGAGAGGCCGAGCCACGGATTGGCACGGAGTCGCACGGATGGAGACGGGGAGTGCTCCGCCTTGTCCGTGTTCAATCCGCGTTTTGTCCGTGGCCCAGCCAGTTGTGTTCGAGCCAAGCACGCTCGGCGGACAGCGCCTCGGAGCGAGTGGCAAAGGGACCAAGCAACCGTCAGGGAGCGGCCCGCTCAATGACGCTCATCACCAATGTTTCAGCACCGAAGGTGTGTGACTCGATAGCCCAGGCCAGCGGCCTGGGACTTTGAACCAAGACGATTGGAAGCCCCAACAGGGCGAAACTCCGAGTCCTGAATTCGAGTCACGCCCCGTTGGGGCTGAGGAACTTTGATCGAACCGTTGCCCCAGGCCGATGGCCTGGGCTTTCGAGTGACGCACCTTTGGTGCTCGTGCAATCGACACGAGACTTCTCGCCCGCGTGCCCGATCGCCACTGTCGGGATCAGCGAGAAGTGTCCGAATTGGCGTTGACGTTTGATCGCTGGCGATCGACATACTACGGCGTCGAGCGATGTTTCTGACCGCATTTCGGACAGTCGAAGTCGAGGCGTGGCTCGTCATCCGCGATGCGATAAATCGCCCCGTAGTCCGTCGGCTTGGGCAACTCGACCGGAATGACGACCGCCGACTTCACGTCGAGCCATCTCAGATACCACTGATTCCATTCCTGTGGATAGTTGCTCAGCAGCCGAACCTCATCGAAGTTTTGCGTGGTCAACAGAGTCTTCGTCGGGCCGTTGTCGCCGGCCTGCGATGCCTCGCCGCCGATGCGATCCAGCAATTGCCGCTGCTTGGTGCTCGGCAGTGTGGCCGCCATTGCCCGCAGGTCGCTGTGTCCGATCCATTGAAGAAGAACCATTCGCGATTTCATTCTGCCTCCGAAGCCATGAGTCAATCCGCTTAGGCGAACGGCACGAGATAACTGACCCAAAAGTAGACGAGTCACTCCGTGACTCGAAGGTTCCGGTCACGGAGTGACCGGTCTACTTTCTCTTGCAGTTCGCCTGACAGCGTATTGGGGTGTATCCGACGACAAAGCCAGTGCCGAGACGGCTTCGGATCGGGGCCTGCCGGCAGGTTGCCAATGCATCGGCGGTCGCCGCTGACACGCCCGCTGACTTCTCCAACTGACCCATTGTTGGTTATCACGTCGTCCCAACCTGGACCGCAACACGCGAGGACTCGACATGAAACTCACCTTCACCGCCATGCTGTTTTTGACTCTGCTGTCGTTGTCCGCGATCAGTGCAGACGCGGCGGAACCAGCCATCCCGGCGCTCAAGACCGATATCGAGTTCGGCAAAGTGGGTGATGTCAGCCTCACCCTGGACGCGTTCGTGCCCGACGGGGCCGGGCCGTTTCCGACCTGCATCCTGGTCCACGGCGGCGGCTTTGTGAGGGGGGACAAGCAGAGCTACATCAAGCCGTTGTTTGAGCCGCTCAGCAAGGCGGGTTTCGCATGGTTCACGATCAACTACCGGCTGGCTCCGCAGCATCGCTGGCCGGCGTGTGCGGAGGATGTTGAGACGGCGATTCGTTGGGTGAAGTCGCACGCGAAGGAGTACAAGGTGGATATCAGCCGGATCGCGCTAATCGGTGAGTCGGCTGGCGGGCATCTTGTATCGTGGGTTGGCACGCGGGCCAAAGAGGACACGCGCGTCGCGGCGGTCGTGCCGTTCTACGCTCCGCATGATCTGGAGTTGCAGGTCAAGCACCGCAACATGCTCGGTGAGTCGATGACAGCACTCCTGGGGCTGACGGTGTTGAACGACGATGCCTGGAAACGGCTCCGCGAGGTCTCACCCAGCAGCTTCGTTCACAAGGAGATGCCGCCGTTCCTGCTTATTCACGGGGACAAGGATCCGACCGTGCCCTTTGAGCAATCCGCCCGATTCCAAAAGCAGATGAAAGACCTGGGCAACCAGTGCGACTTGATCACGATCCCGGAGGGCGTTCACGGCATGGGTGGTTGGGACAAGTTGAACTCCGACTACCGAGAACAGCTCGTCGCGTGGTTGAAGACGACGTTGAAAGCGAAAGTCGATGCGTCCGCCACTGCGGCATTGACCGATCTCGGCGCACAACTCACGCACACAGACGGCGTCGTCACGAAGGTGTCGTTCAAGGATTGCTCGAAGCTGGGCGATGCCGAGTTCCGGCTGATCGGGCAACTCAAGGAATTGAAGAGTCTGACGCTCTACGGACAGTGCAAGGGTCTGACTGATGAGTCGCTGCCGCATCTCTCCGGACTGACTAAACTCGAAGAACTGGGAACGGACGGCATCCAAGTCAGCGATGCCGGCTTGGCGAAGCTGACCGCGCTGACCAACTTGCGGTCGCTGTCGTTCTTTCATCCGTCGTTTGGGATGAAGGGTTTCGACGGATCGGGCTTTGCCGCCTTGAAGGCTCTGCCGAAACTCGAACGGCTGACGATCGCCGGGACGCCGTTCAACGACAAAGGAATGGCGGCCGTGGCCGAGATCAAGCAACTCCGTGACTTCAGAACTTGGCACACCTATCAAACTCCGGCGGGGAATGAGTCGCTCGCGAAGGTGCCGGAACTCAAATCGCTGTGGCTCGGTCAGCGCTTGCGTCGCTACGACGGCGGCTCGAACGCGCTCAGCCTGGACGATTCGACCTTCGACGCGCTGACGAAGCTCAAGACGCTGGAGTCGCTCACGCTGGACGAGGCTCGGCTGTCGCTCGCGGCATTGCAGCGGTTGAAGGATTTGCCGCGGCTGAAGAAGCTCGAACTCCGCCGCATCGACATTTCGGAAGCGGACATTGTTGCGCTCAAGACTTCACTTTCGGCCGTGATGATTGATTGGAAGCCGTTGACCAACGACGAACGCACGAAGCTCGAAGCGTTTCTGAAGTAGGACTGAAACATGACCGCGAGCCTCGCCCGACGATGCGCTCTGAGTGTCGTCATTGCCTCCGTCATCCTGGTCTCGACGTTGATCCGTGCGGACGAACCATTGAGGAGCCTTGCGCCTCAAGCGGTGTCGGCGGTGGATGTCACCGAGGATGCGGAGGACCGGTTGGCTGAGTCTGGTGTTGTTGCTGCGCCGATCTCGCAGAGGCCCAACATCGTCTGGATCGTCACCGACGATCAACGTCCCGACACGCTTCGCTCAATGGGGAATGCGGTCATTGAAACGCCGCACCTGGATGGGCTCGCCGCGCGGGGGACAGCCTTCACTCGCGCGTATGCGGGTTATCCCATCTGCCATGTCAGCCGCGCCCAGCTTCTGACTGGATGCTGTGCTTTCAAGGCGCTGCCTCAGTATCCCGGCGGAGCGATTGACTCGTCACTGGCCACGCTGGCGGGAACGTTTCGAGCGGCGGGATATCACACCTGCTACACCGGCAAGTGGCACAATGACGGGCATCCGACTCAACGCGGGTATTCGACGACCAGCGGACTCTTTTCCAGCGGAGGAGCGAAAGACTTCACGCAGCCTGAGACTGATGAGCGAGGACGTCCGCTGACCGGCTATCGCGGCTGGACGTTCAAGAACACCGCCAACGATCCGGAGCCGGGCAAAGGGATCGGCCTCCAGCCTGATAACAGCCGGCACGTCGCCGAGGGAGCCATTCAGGCGCTGCGCAACGCTCCGGTGAAGATGCCGTTCTTCGTACACGTCAACTTCGCGTTCCCGCATGATCCACGGCAGTGGCCTGCGGGAATGGTCGATCGCTATGTGCCGGCGAAGATGGTGCTGCCTCCGAACTTCGCACCGCAGCATCCGTTTGAGCATGGCAATTTGACCGGGCGCGATGAGCTGCTGCTGCCCCGACCGC
This sequence comes from Planctomyces sp. SH-PL62, assembly GCA_945893045.1. Classification (GTDB taxonomy): domain Bacteria; phylum Planctomycetota; class Planctomycetia; order Planctomycetales; family Planctomycetaceae; genus SXKJ01. The sequence goes on along the minus strand of CAMDEA010000135.1, from coordinate 2,138 downwards.
TCACGGAACCAGCGGTGCGTGAAGAGCTGACTCGCTACTACGCGATGATCACCGACGTTGATGCGCAGATCGGTCGCATCCTCGCCGCGCTCGCCGCCGCCGAACATGCCGAGGACACGCTCATCGTTTTCACGAGCGATCAAGGTTTGGCGCTCGGCAGTCACGGTCTCCTGGGCAAACAGAACCAGTACGAGCACAGCATTCGCAGTCCGCTGATCATCGCCGGGCCGGGACTCCCCAAGAATCGGCGGACGGCCGCGCTCGTCAATCTCAACGACCTCTTTCCGACGCTTTGCGATTTGGCCGGGATTGCGATTCCCGCCACTGTCGAAGCTCGAAGCCTGGTGCCACTGCTGCGCGGTCAAACCGACCGCGTCCACGACTTCGTCACAGGTTGCTTCACCGACACTCAGCGCATGATCTGCGACACTCGTTGGAAGCTGATCCGTTATCCTCGGATCGCACGCGAACAACTCTTCGACCTCCAAGCCGACCCGCACGAGCAATTCGATCTCAGCCAGAACGCGGAGCATCGACAGATCCGCGAAGACTTGAAACAACGGCTCGACCAATGGTGCCGCGAGCACCACGATCCCGCGAAGGCTTTTCCATGAACCTCAACACCACCTTCAGGGAGTTGGTTCCTGAGTCTCAAACAGAGCGGGAAGTTCGCCGCGTCGGCGACGTTCAAAGAAGCTGGACTCCAAGCCGGATGGCATCGAATCGCCGTCCGGTGGATGACGCTTCGCAAGATTTGGAAGGTCGGAAGGATAGCCGAACAAACGCTGTTTCAACTCGCGGGCGTTTGCCAAATTCACGGCGTTCAACAGGGTCCACAATTGAACCATCGTCCGCCGCGCGGTGACGAGCGCCGGACGATTCAGCAGGCAAATCTCAATCAAGGATTGGCCTTCAATCGTGTTCGCGGAGATCACGCCATCGGCTCCAACGGCGAGGTGCGCTGCCAATGCGTCGCGGCACGGATCAAGTGGCGACTCCTGATCCTGCTTGCCTGAGTTACAACCACAGCAGGCATAAACCAGATTCGTGTAATCACGAGCCAAATCCGGTCGCCGAGAGCGCGACTGAAGATGTTCGACGCTGAAAGCCGCGTCGCCAGCAGCAGACCACGTTTCGCGCCAGAGGCAGTATATGCAACGAAAGGCGAACTCATCGCGCAGCCACGGCTTGAACGAACGAAAATCGTTGTAGCCGCTTGGTCCGTGTCGACGTCGATGAACGTGCTGCGGATAGTCGAACATGAGACGCTCTCAAGTCGCCGTCGCCGTGCCGGTCTGTGAGACAACGCGCTCGACCGCTTCGCGCATGGCCGCCACATCGCTCAACAGTTGCGAATCCCATACTTCCAAACGCTGAGCGGCCAACTCTTGTAGTTGTTCTAACTCTTTCGATTCGGGAGCGTTCAGCCCTTGAGCAAACCGCTGGCGAATCAACGCCACCCGCCGAGCATTTTTTGAGGTCCAGTCCTCATCACGAAAATCGTCTGCCTGATCTGGTAGCAAAGGCACCACTTGCACGGTCAGCCCCTCCCACATGTCGGGAATCGGCTGCTCCGGTTGAATGCGGCCTTCATGAATCTTGGCGGTCAACATGATTGGCTCCAATGATCTTGGATCACGACGGTCATCAGCATACGCCAAGACATGCGCCGGCGAAATACGTTGCCGTGTGATTGCACGAAATTAGCGCGTTGGATTAGAACGAGTGGGCGGCGACGCTAACGAGGAGAATGCCAACAAATGGCCGGATCGACGTTTAAGACCAACCCTTTTGATCTGAATAAGCTCCTCGACGATTGTCACCACGGCATTCTTCAGTTGCCGGATTTTCAGCGCAGTTGGGTGTGGGATGAAGATCGCATCAAGAGCTTGATCGCATCAATCTCGCGAGCGTTCCCGGTTGGCGCGTTGATGACTCTCGACACCGGTGGTCCGGTAAACTTCAAGCCCCGAACCGTTGAAGGTGCGCCGACGGGTGTGCCCAGAGATATTGGCGGTGTTAAGTTTTTGTGGTGTCGCAAGTTGACCAATAGGGTTGCCATTGATTGCTGTCGCGGAGGTTGGTCAGGGCGGAGACGGATTCGGCGTTGCGGAGATTCCAACGAGCACCAGAGCGTT
>CAMDEA010000134.1 GCA_945893045.1 Planctomyces sp. SH-PL62 | reverse complement strand
GATGCAGCCAAGCGAAAAAACTGGGGGGCTGGCCCGTTCCGCTCCGGTTCGCTGGCGCTCACCTACGCGGAACGGGCCAGCCCCCCAGAACCGCAATGTGACATTTCTAAGTGGGCGAACCCTGTGACATTTCTATCTTGGTCCGACAGCGGGCCAGTCACCGCTTGCGGGAGCGAATTGAACGTGAACTTGCGCGGCTCGGACAGCGGGTTGTTGTGCTGATCGGTCACGGCTGCGAGGACTTCGATTTGATAGAGGTCCGTGATCAGTGAGCCGAGATTGATCCGCACGACGAAGCTGTCGTCGGTGCGATCCAGCAGGGTGATACTCTTATGTTCGGTGGCGAAGTCGTGTTGGCCGCCGGTGCGATGAATCAGGAAGTTGGCGGCAACGAGCGTCCCTTTTTTGAGATCGTTTTTGGCAAACTGAATCTCAAGAACCGCGACGCCGCCCGTCTCGCCGACCGTTTGGACCGACAAGATGCGTGGCGGCACATTGTCGATCCACAGCTTGAGCGGATCGCTGGGGAGCGAGATTTGTTCTTTGTCCCCTTCCTTTTCTGGATCCCACAAGGCGACCAGTTCTTCCGGTTGTTTCATTTCGAGCGCGGTGACATCGAATGGCAGGAGCTGGGTCTTCTTCGACTTCGCCGCGATTTCGATGCGTGCCTCGCGTACCGAGCCGCTCTTGCCGAGGCGAATCGTCAGCACTCCCTTGGGCACCTCGTCGTCGTTGTTGGGGAATTCGATTTTGACGAAGACTTTGGTTTTGTTCGTGCTGGGGTTCGCGTTGTCGATCAGATTGGCGGAGGTTGCCGGATCGGCGGTGTGAATGCCGATGATCTTCGGCTTCTCAGCGGCTGATCCCGGAGCGGACGCTTGTGCCAGCAGAACGGGCGCTGTGGCAACGACGGCCGGAGTCAGCGTGTGCGCGGCGAGTTCAATTCCGTCACGAGTTGGACGTTCGGTGGGACGAGCGTCGAAGATCGGCCGCGCATCGAGAGAGAGAAACTGTGCGGGTGATTGCCAGTTCCGCGCCAGCTCGATCTGGGGAGACCGTGAGGTGCTGACGATGAATGTCGCCATGCCCCCCAGCAGCGCCGACATCACGGCGACGGTCCTCAGATTTTGCATGATGCGGATCCTCCATGATCCGACGCGGCGTACTCGTCAGCGAATCGTCTTCACGTACTCCGTGGATTCGTCCTGGGTTTTCTGGGCGGCTTGTTTGAGAGTTTCGAGATTGGCTCGGCTGTCAGTTTCCTTGCCGAGTCCTTGCAGTTGCTGGATGCCCGGCAGGGCGCTGAAGCCATCTTTCACGCGCGTGACGGTGGCCGAAGCGGCGGTGGTCGCGGTGCCGGCAGCTCCTTTGACAGTCGTGTGAACGGACTTCGCGGCGTCATGCACCGAACGCTTCAACGGAAAGCGTTCGCTGAATTGCTGGTGCTGCTTCGACAACGTCGCTGCTTGTTCCTGCTTGGTCCGACAGAAACCTTGGCCGTGCTTGTAGGTCATGACAACTTCTTCGCAGCCTGGCTTGCCACGGAAGGTCAGCACGACACGGCGGTCGCGATAGACGTAGGTGATGCTGTCTTCGTCGTAGGCGATGAGCGGCGCGCCCGACGGCAGGTTCACTTGAGCGTACAGCCGCTTGCCCGTTCTCGGATGGCATGCGGAGACCACGGTCGGTCCACCTTGTAAGAGCGGCCCCTGGAATTCTTTGTCGCCGTTGTAGAAGTAGCGATGAACGTGCAGCGTCGGTTGCACATCCGCCTGCCAACCGCATTCGGGGTCCATGAGCAAGTCGATGCCGGGAATGTCTCGGTCCATCGTTCCCGGAGCGTAGACGACCATTTCGTCAAAGCCGGCGACTCGCGGTTCGGCGTGCGTGATCACCGCACTCCCCAGCGACAGGAGCAGCGCACACGCAGAGACGACGGAGGTCGGCCAGTGCCTGAATGTCGTCATCGCGGCCCTCCCTGGATCGCAGTTTCGAGACAATGCGGGTGCGTGCCCGCGCATCGGCGCAGGTTCCCCATGCTGGGGGTTATCGGTTCCGCCGAGTCTCGACCTCGACCTGGAGATGGGTCAGTTCCTGGTAGTGAGACCCACATATCCGTAAGTCTTCAGGACAAATCAAGGAGATTGCGCAGTCATCCCGTTTTGACATCCAGAAGTTTTGCACGCATTCAAACAGCAGCGGCCCGTTGGGAGTCACTGCCGTTGCCGCCACTTCGGTCGAGCCATAACCGCGGACTCGGATCGTGACCCGGCAACCATCGGTCCGCTCTTTGACGGTCGCGTCACTGGAGCCAGCCTTCGGCAGGTCCTGAAGTCTCCCCGTGAAAGAGACGTGACCATCGGAGTATGCCGCCAGGCGAATGTCGTCGAGCCGGACCGGAGCCGCAGCGACCGAGCGAACTTCCACGGTGGTCGCGACATCGCGCACGGCCGAACGAAAGATCTTCCGAGAAGTCTTGGACTTGGCAGACTCCACCGCCACTTCCGCGACGGATTCGCCGACAGCCGGTTTCTGAATTTTGCGAAAGTAGTTGAGATCCGCGACGACTTCTTCGCTGTCCAGCATCGCCGTATAGATCCCGCGCGACACGACATCACTGTGCCGATAATTCGCACCGGCCGGAGCGCCCGGCAGAAGTCGCGCCTTGATCCGGAAATGATCGCCGCCGAGGACCGATGCGCCGCCCATCAGGCCAACCAGCAGCAGCGGTCTCCAAGACGATCGCATCGTGACGCTTCCCCGATCCGACGTCTCCAGGGAGCAGCCCAACAACTCTCGAACGTCGGACAACGGGAATTCATCGACCAAACCAGCGAGTCAGCGTCGTTCCAACGCACCGGCTTCCGGCAACCGTCACGATCTCTTTCGGACTCGCAGATTCTCCAAGTTGACACGCTGGTCGATCACATTGCCGATCGTCAACGACCGCCGATCGCAGACTCGCGCAACGCCGCACAGAGCCGGTCGATGTGCTCGCGAGTGTTGTAGAGATGACACGACACGCGTATCAGCCGCTCGCCGTGCCAATGGATAATCGGGACTTCGATGCCGAACTTCTCCCACAGCGGAGTCTGAAGCTGATCGCGAATCCCCTGATTCGGCGGGCCATCTCCCTGGGGCAGCGGCATGGCGATCATTGAACCGTACCACTCGCGACTGTCAGGGATCGGCGGTTCGAGTTCGGTGAGTTCGACGATTCGTCGTCGAGCGTACTTCGCCAACTCGTGTGTTTGCTCGCGAAAAGTTTCCCAGCCGAAACGCTCCAAGAATTCGATCGCGCTCGGCACCGCCAGGAAGGGAGCCGGATCGCGTGTGCCGAGCCAGCGGAACTCATCCTGCCAATGCGCCGGTCGGCCGCCGACGCTGCCGCCCCAGCTCATCACCGGCGGCGAAAGTTTCTGTTGATGCCGTTTGGCGACGTACAAGAATCCGCTGCCGAACGGAGCGCTCAACCATTTGTGTCCGCTCGCGCAATAAAAGTCGCAGCCGAGTTTCCGCAAGTTGATGTCGATCATGGCGAGCGCGTGCGGTCCATCGATGCAAACCTGGACGCCCCGTTTCGCCGCCTCGCGGCAGATCGCTGCGACGGGCAAGATCACCGCCGTCTGCGAGGTGATGTGGCTGACGACAATCAGCTTTGTTCGCTCGGTCACGCCGGCCATCAGCGCGGCGACTTGTTCCTCAGCCGACGTGATCGGCCGCGGCAGCGGTTGCACGACGATCTTGGCTGCTGTGCGGTCGCAGGCTCGCCGCCAGATGCGCATGACCGCGCCGTACTCTTGATTGGTGAAGAGCACCTCGTCGCCCGGTTGCAGCGTGACACTGTCCGCGACGATGTTCATCGCCACGGTCGCGTTGTCGCAGAACAGCAGATCGTTGCCGTCCGCGCCGATCAATTGGCCGAGTTTCTCGGCGGCGGCATCCAACGCGGATTCCATCTGCCGCAGGAAAAAATCCATCGGCTGCCGTTCGAGCTTTTCGGTCCAAGCCTGCCGAGCCTCGCGCACACAGCGCGGCGACGGGCCGAACGAGCCGTGATTCAAGTACGTTACGCCTTCCGGGAAGGACCATTCATCAGCGATCGACATTGGCAGACTCGCAAGTTGGTGAGGACGTTAAAAAGGAGAATGCTCAAACTAACCCGAAGCGTCAGCGAGGGCGAGCGTTCCACAGGACTTCTACCTTTCACAGCGATGAGTAAGATGTTTAACCGCAACGCCAGCGGCGTGCGCGGGAGTTGTTTGACCCTCGCGCCCACGCCGCTGGCGTTGGGGTTCAACATCTCAACTGATCCTGTGAATTTGGAGTCTGCCGATGAATCTTTCTGAACTCAGCATCCCGCAATTGATCGACGAATACCTCACAGGCCCGAAGCTGTTGCGCGACGCGGTGGGGGGAATGTCTCGCGAGCAATTGCTGGCACGGCCGGTCGCCGGCAAGTGGAGCACACTGGAATTGGTCGCGCACCTGGCCGACTTTGAGCCAGTTTACGGCGATCGCATGAAGCGCATTCTCGCCGAGAGTGAGCCGACTCTCTTTGGCGGTGATCCTGACAAGTTCGCGGCCAAGCTGGCGTATCACGAACGTGACCTCGAAACGGAACTCCGTCTGATCGAGTGTGTCCGCAAACAGATGGCGACGATCTTGCGAACGGTCCCGGACTCCGACTTTCAGCGAGTCGGCCGGCATAGCGAGGCAGGGCCAATGACGCTGCGAACCTTCCTCGAACGGATCACCGGACATATCCCGCATCATCTGCCGTTTATCGCAGAGAAACGTCAAGCTCTTGCGACGAGTTAGCGGTGGCTGTCGCGGTCGCGACGAGTTGTTCGTTGGCCGGCCGCTGCCAGCGTGCGAATTGTGTGTGCGACAAGGAACCGGTTGGCCCACGATCTCGCGAGGCATGGAACGACGGGCGGGCATACTGTGCAGGGCGATGGGCCATGCAGCCAGTCAGCGTGGTTGTGGCCAACAGAGCGAAAACGCACAGAGTCATTCGAGAGTGAATCCGATTCATGAGGCGGCTCCGACTTGTTGCCACGCGGGCGCGGGGAGTGGGGCTTCCGCTGAAGTCGCTCGCCCCGCAGCGGTCGCCATCAGAGGCTTGGTCACGACACCGGTCAGCGTCATGCCAAAGTAGCGTTGCAGACCGGTCAGTCGCATGGTGGCGAAGTAGGCGAACGACGCCATGTAACCGAGCACGCTGAAGTCCAGATATCCGCACGGCTGGATTTCTCGGGTCTGCAATTCGCTGGCTTCCAATCCGCAGCGTTGAACCGCCTGCTTCACGGCTCGTGCGGAGTTCAGCAGGTAACACGTCGGGAAGACGTCATGCGGATCGGCTCGTTTGGTCAGCGCGAGGATCCGTTGCTTGAGTCCATACGGCAGCCAGTGCGAGGCGATCATCGCGGGATGCCAGCGGTTGGGGGTCAAGAAGATGAACTTGCCGCCCGGCTTAAGCACTCGCGAGAGATTGCTGAAAAACGTGATCGGGTTTTCGACGTGTTCGAGCACATATCGCGCGACGGCCAGATCGACCGAACCGCTGGGAATCCTCCAAATCGGATCACCGGTCAGCAGCGTGAAGGATTCGAGATGCGGGTTCTCGGCCGCCGTCGGATCAGGGTCGATGCCCCACAGTTTGACCTTCTCATGGTTCTGCCACGGATAGGGAGCGATGCCCCCTCGGCCACAGCCGACGTCCAGCACGGTCATGCCTGGCTCGACGGACTTGGCGATCAGGTCGTGATAGACCGACATGTTCGTCGGCCTGTCGCCGAACATGCGAGTTCGCAATTTCGCAGCCAATGCGGAGGGCATGGCAAAGTCCTTGAAGCAATGTAGCCCGCTCTCGCCGAGAGCGGTCGAACGGTGCGCAGCACCGGTCGATGAAGTGTGTCTTGAGAATCGGTGATTGAGATTGATGAGGCCGACAGAAATGGACAATCGCGGGTCCGCTCTCGGCGAGAGCGGGCTACGCTTACCCAAACTCTGGACGACGGCGGCCCAACTGTTCCTTCAGCCGCAGGACAATGCTGGAGTGCATCTGGCTCACGCGGGACTCGGACAGACCCAGCGTGTTGCCGATCTCTTTCATCGTCAGCTCTTCGTAGTAGTAGAGGATGATGATGAGCCGTTCGTTGCGGTTGAGTCCCTTCGTCACCAGTTTCATCAGGTCGCGCTTTTGAATGCCATTGGTCGGGTCTTCGCCCTTCTGGTCTTCGAGGATGTCCACCTCGCGGACGTCTTTGTAGCTGTCGGTCTCGTACCACTTCTTGTTGAGGCTGACGAGATTCACCGCGCTGGCTTCGGCCTTCAGGCGGTCGTATTCCTCAGCCGAGATTTGCAGTTTGGCGGCGATGTCGGCATCAGACGGCGGGTAGCCGAGTTCCACCTCGGCCTGCTTGCGAGCGGCTTCCAGCTTGCTCGCTTTGCTGCGAACCAACCGCGGCACCCAGTCCATCGTGCGCAGTTCGTCGAGCATCGCTCCACGAATTCGCGGCACGCAGTACGTTTCAAACTTCACGCCGCGTTGCATGTCAAACGCTTCGATCGCGTCCATCAGGCCGAACACGCCGGCGGAGATCAGGTCGTTCAAATCGACGCCATCGGGCAGCTTGGACCAGACCCGTTCCGCGTTGTAGCGGACCAGCGGCAGGTATCGCTCCATCAGCGTATTGCGAAGCTGCTGATCCGACTGGTCCTTCTTGTAATCGACCCAAACTTCGGTGAGTTGTTCTTCCGTGAGTTTCACAAGAGCCATGACAAACCCCTCCGTGGGCGAATCCAGAGTCATTGGGTGAGATAAGAGAAAGGCAGGTTTCAGAGCTAGTCCATTTCCGTCGCTTGACTCAGAGAGTCAACCGACAGGATTCGGAGCCAGTCCGAACGATGAGGCAGGGTGAAGTGATTGCCGTCCGGCGACCCATCCAGGCGCAGGACCGGCATCAACTTCTTTAATCAGATCGGCAAAGTCAGTAAGTCTTCTTGAATCCTTTCGTCACAAATTTCCTAACCGTCAAAGTCGTAGCCGCGTTTCGCCAGAATGCGAGTCGCGGGAGCGACTCGCCTACGAATCTCAGTCGCTCCCGCGACTGAGATTCGCGTTTGTTGGGCACTCATAGAATCTTTCCAGCAGAGTTTGTGTTCGCACCGGTTTTGCTCCCGCGAGCAGCCGCTTCACGATCGCTCGCACATCGCGAGTGGCCGCGCCGTCAGGAACGGTCTCCACAAACGGCCGTCGTGCGGCGACCGCTTGTGCGACGGACAAATCCTCCGCGACCCAGCAGCCAGATGGCGGCGGGCAGCGCAAAAACATTTCGACCGTCTGACGGAATCGTTCCAAAATCTGTTTTGCCTCACCTGCCGAGCCAGCTCGATTGACGAGCACGTCGGGCATCGCCGCCACGCTCCCTTGCCAAGCCTTGAGCGTCGCATACGCATCCGCAATCGCCGTCGGCTCCGGAGTCGTGACGAGAAACGTGATGTCCGCAACATTGGCGAATCGCCGAGCCGTCTCGGTCAATCCGGTGCCGGTATCGACAACCAATATGTCGTAGGCGGTTTCCAGCGCGGCGACTTGCTCGGCCAGATCGTGTGACGCGGCAAGTTCCAGCAATCCACTAGCTCCCGGCACGATGTTGATTCCCGCCGGTCCTTTCAGAATCACTTCGCCGAGCGACTTCGCGCCAGTCAGCACATGTCCGAAGTTCCAATAGCAGTTCAATCCACACAGCAAGTCGATGTTGCTCAGCCCCGGATTCGCGTCGAGCAAACAAACTCGCGCACCAGCTTGAGCCATCGCGACCGCCACATTGAGCGCGAGATTCGACTTCCCGACTCCCCCCTTGCCGCTCGTGAACGTGACAATCCGCGCACGCTCGCCCGCCACTGTGGGCGCATCGGCCGAACGGCGTTGGATGAGATTTCGCAGGGTTGAGGCTTGGTCACGCATGAAAGTAACCCGAAGCGTCAGCGAGGGAGGACGCTTCTCGGAATGATGTTTTGAGAGATTGTGAAGCGTCCTCCCTCGCTGACGCTTCGGGTTATTTTGGCGAACTACGTCTCCAGCTTCTCCTGCCCCAACACCAGCCGCGCCATGCGGCTGGCATTCGCGCATTCGATATCATCGGGCACATCTTGTCCGGTCGTCAGATAGCTCACCGGCAACGGCAGCTTGCGCGCGGCCGTCATCAGCGAACCCATGCCGGCCGCTTCGTCCAACTTCGTGAGGATCAAAGCCGTCGTGTTCACGGCGGTGAATTTCTCACAGGCCGCTTTGAGGTAGCTGACTCCGGCGGTCAGGCTCAGAACGAGATGCACCTCATCGACCTGAGCTTCCGCCAGCAGGGCTTTGAGTTCTTGAATCTTCAACTCGTCGCGCGGACTGCGTCCGCCAGTGTCGATCAGGATCAAGTCGAGTCCGACGAGTTCGTCCAATGTTCGCCGCATTTCCAGCGGGCTGGTGACGACCTTCATGGGCAGGTCGATGATCTCGGCATACGTGCGGAGTTGTTCGACCGCCGCGACTCGGAACGTGTCCACCGTGACGAGCCCGATTTTGATTCCGTCGCGCAATCGAAAGTTGGCGGCGAGCTTCGCAATGGTCGTTGTCTTGCCAACGCCGGTCGGCCCGACAAGCGCCACGACTCGGCGGCGGCTGGGAGTTGGCTTGATGGGTGACGCCGTGCGGAAGTCGGATTCGACGAGCCCCGTCAGCAGCGACTTGCAGTAGTCGTGATCGTGCAGTTGCTCCGGCTTCACATGCCGGCGGACACGGAAGAGCAAATCGCGAGCGACCTCTTCCTCGACATCGCTGTCGAGCAGTTCGGTGTAAAGCTGAAACAATTCCGGTGGCACTTCGCTGTCGCCGCCGAGATGCCGCGTCTTGTTCAAGCTTTCGAGCATCCGCTGAATCGAATCCAACCGCTCATTCACTTCGACCGACCCGCGGAACTGCGACAGCGCCGGGATGTTCGTCTTGTCTGAGTACGCGACATTCGGCTTCGCGCCATTCGGCTTCGACGGAGGCGTCGCGATCAACCGCTCCAAGCTGGGGCTGAGTTCAATCCCGCTGTCGCTCGGCTCAAACCGATCCGGTTCGAGCAGTTCTCGTTCGAGATGTTCCGCCAACTGTGAGGGAGACAAAACTCGCGAGTCATCGGTTGATGTAACCCGAAGCGTGAGCGAGGGGGTGCGGGAAGCGGCCGTCACTCCCTCGCTCACGCTTCGGGTTACATGATTGGCACACTCCGCCGTCTTCGCGCCAACGCGAGCGATGACTTCAACTTCGCTTCTGGCCTTCAGCCACGGAAACGCCCGCCGCTGTACGATCGAGCGGGTGTTGACCACAACCGCCTCTTCCCCCAGTTCGCGACGCATGATCCGCATCGCTTCCTGCATCGAGGCAGCTCGGAAGGTTCGAATATCAGGCATGGATCACTCCTGCGCCGAGCGCTAAGGCCAAGGGAACTTGCCCCAGCGACTCGACCTGTGTGTCACGAGAAATGTCGTTCAAACTGAGAACCGTCAAACGCGGGAACTCGGTCGCGGTGATGTGTCGCAGGCCCAGTCGCACCGACGAAGAGGTCGTCAGCACATGATTGGCCTCCGTCACTACGAGCGTCTCGGTCAGTGATTGCCGAATCGCATCGCTGGTGGCCAACGAGAGCTTCACGATCAAACCGCTGTCGTTGAAATCGACCCCCGCCGCGATCACGTCTTCCAGGTCCGGATCGAGCGTCACGACACGCAGCACGCGCTGCCCATCGCGATGCCGCTGACAGATCGTGCGAGACAACGCCGAGCGGACATACTCGGTCAGCAGCACTGGGTTCTGCGTCCGGCCGGCGTAATCGGCCAGCGTTTCCAGAATCGTTTCGAGATCGCGGATCGGCACACGTTCGCGGAGCAATTGCTCCAGCACTTGATGCACGAGCGCCGGTTTGAGGAGTGACGGTACCAACTCATCCACGACCTTCGGCGACGTCAGCCGCAAGTTGTCGAGCAGACCATGCACCTGTTGCCGAGTCAGCAACTCCGCCGCGTGCTCGCGAACCACTTCATGCAGGTGCGCGAACAACGCCTCGGTCGCATATTGCACGAGATAGCCGAGCAACTCCGCTCGATCACGTAGATCCGGTTCAATCCAAATCGCTGTTCGACCCGTGACCGGATCAACCGTCGCGTGACCGGGCAACTCGCCGCTGACAAATGTCGTGCGAATCGCCAGCAGCCGATCCACGCGAGCCTCACCCGTCGCGACCGGAATCCCGCGCAGCTTCAGTTCGTAAGCAAACGGCTCGGACCGCAGGTTGTCTTTGATCCGCATCTTCGGCAGCAACATGCCCAGCTCATGCGCGATATGTGTCCTCACCGCCGAAATCTGAGCCAACAAGTCGCCGCTCTGCGCGAGCGTCACCAAGCCAGATCCAATCGTCAGCTCCATCGGATCGACTCGCAGAAAGTCTTCGACCTTCGGCTGCGGCTTCTCCGTGACCGGACTCGGTGCCGATGCGGCTTGTGTGCTCGTCTTGCGAAGCATCGTCCCGACGATCGCACAGCCCGCCGCCATCGCGATCAATGGCAACGCGGGAAGCCCCGTGAAGCTCATCGCCGACAAGAACGCCGCCGCCAGGAATAACGCTTCGGGATGCCGAAACGTCTGATGAATGACATCGCGCCGCAGATCGCTTTCGCTCGACGACCGAGTGACGATCAACCCGGCCGCCAGCGAAATCAAAAACGCCGGCACCTGGCTGACCAGCCCATCGCCGATCGTCAGTCGCGTGAAGACGTCAGCCGCATCGCCGATCGGCATGTCGTTCTCGAACACGCCCATGTACAGGCCGCCGACGATGTTGACCGCCAGGATCACCAGCCCGGCAACCGCATCGCCGCGCACGAATTTGCTGGCTCCATCCATCGCCGCGTAGAAGTCCGCTTGCCGAATCAGATCATCTCGCCGCTGCCGAGCCTGCTCGTGATTGATCGCTCCCGCGTTGAGGTCGGCATCAATCGCCATCTGCTTGCCCGGCAGGCCATCCAGCGCGAACCGCGCGGCGACTTCGCTGATGCGCGTTGCTCCCTTGGTGATGACCAGGAATTGAATCGCGACCACGATTAGAAAGATCACGATGCCGACGGCAATCTGATCCCCCGCGACGAACTGCGAAAACGCTTCGATGACTTTGCCCGCCGCTTGCGTCCCGTCGGTCCCGCCGCGAGTCAAAACCAGCCGTGTCGAGGCGACATTCAACACCAATCGAACCAGCGTCGTCCCCAGCAAAATCGCGGGAAAAGAGCTGAATTCCAGCGGCCGCCCGACATACACCGTCGTCAGCAGAATGAGCACGGACGCCGTGATGTTCGCCGCCAACAACAAGTCCATCAGCATCGGCGGCAATGGCGTCACGAGCGCAACGACAGATGCCACGATCAGCACGGGGAAAATCATCCCGCGCGATTCGCGCAACCACGAACGCGGACCAACCGCAGACGGCGGCATCCATGCCTCCGAGGCAAGCTGAAGGGAAAATGATGGGGAAGGATTTGATGACGTGTAGGGTGAGCCGACCGGACGGCCAACTCGGAGAGGGGCGGATTGATAGGTGAATTCTCAAATCGAGTCGAGACCTGTTTCCATCGTTCTGCCCCCATCGTTCTGCCATAATCTCTTGGCAGAACAATGGAGGCAGAACAATGGGGGCAGAATGATAAAAGGCAGGGGCTACTTGAGCGGATGCTCGCGCACAATCTGCCAGTCCACATCGACTCCCAGCCCCGGCCGATCCGAGATCGTGACCAGCGGGCCGTCGATCGCTACCGGGTTCTTCGCGATGCGGACCTCGTGATACGTCGGGCCGAGGATGTCGCCGGGGAACTCTTCGACGCACATGTTCGGGCAGGCGACGACCAGGTGCATCATCGCCGCGGTGCCGACATCCCACTCCAGGTTCGAGCCGATGCTGCACTTCACATCGTGAGCCGCCGCGAATTCGACAATCGCCTTCGACTTGCGGATGCCGCCGTTCTTGCCGGGATAGACGCTGATCAGATCGCAGGCGTCGTTCCGAATCAACTCGCGCGCGTGAATCATGTCGAAGCACATGTCGTCCGCCATGACCGGCGGCTTCGTCTCGCGGCGGACACGAGCCAGCGCCGCGTAATCGCCGTCGTGCGTCGGCTGCTCGTTGAGGGCGATGTTGCAATCGGCCAGCGCGTTGACGCAGTGAATCGCCGTGTACGCGTCCCACCCGCAGTTCGCATCAATCGTCAGGCCGAGGTCCGGTCCAATCGTCTCGCGCACGGTCCGGACGCGAGTGATATCCGCTTCGGCCGAGCCGCCCACCTTCACCTTGATCGTCGTGAAGCCTTCGCTGACCAGTTCGAGAGCGCGAGCCTTCGCTCGCTCCGGCTCATAAGCCCCCATCGAGAACCGGCAGCGAACGGTCAACGGCCGGATCGCACCACCGAGCAATTCGTAAACCGGCTTGTTGGCCGCTTTGCCGGCGATGTCCCAGCAGGCCATCTCGATCGCCGACTTCGCGAACCAGTTATGTCGCGAGACCTTGTCCATGCGGCGGTCGATGTCCTCAATGTTCGTCGGATCGGCCCCGATGACGCTCGGCGCGAGCACGTTGTCGATAATCGCCTTCCCACCCCAAACCGTTTCGCCACTCCAATTCGGCATGACCGTCGCTTCGCCGATCCCTTCGATGCCGGCATCGGTGCCAACGCGAATCAGCAAGTATTTCGATTCCGTGTGCCAACCGAGCGCAGTGACCATGTACCGCGCGGGCTTCAGCGGAATGCGGACGGGAATAACTTCGACGTGAGTGATCTGCATGAGAGCTTTCTGTCTTTGTAGGTCAGGCTTTCTAGCCTGACTCGAAGGAAGATCCGCGCCGAACGCCGTTCGGGTCAGCCTGGAAAGGCTGACCGACTTCGTAGCGGCATCACGAGACGCAGTTTATCCTCGCCAGCCGATTCGCCAACGCTCCGACCACGAGACAACATCCATGAGCCAACCCATCGAACCGCCGCTGACGGAGCGACCCACCAAAGTCCGTTACGGCGTGCTCACCTTTGTGTGCGTGTTGGCGTTTATTGTCTATCTGGACCGCATCTGCATCAGCAAAGCGGTGCCGATGATCGAGGAGGAGTTGGGGATCTCGCACACGAACATGGGCAACGTGCTGACCGCGTTCACGGTCGCTTATTCGCTGTTCGAAGTGCCAGCCGGTTGGTGGGGAGACAAGTACGGCTCGCGCGGCGTGATGACGCGGATCGTCGTCTGGTGGTCCGTCTTCACGGCGCTGACGGGAGCCGCTCCGGGCGGTGCGGGGCTGAGCTATCTGCTGGTCGTGCGCTTTCTCTTCGGAGCTGGCGAAGCGGGAGCCTTTCCCAACACCGCCACCATTCTGGCCAAATGGTATCCCGCCGAGAGGCGCGGCATCGCACAGGGCTGTTTCAACGCTTCGGCTCAAATTGGCGGAGCCGTCGCACCTTTGCTGACCGCTTATTTGATGGCGTTCTACGGCTGGCGTTGGACCTTTGTCTTATACAGCGTTCCCGGAATGATCTGGGCGATCATTTTTTGGCGCTGGTATCGCGACGACCCGCAGACGCATCCGGCGGTGAACGCGGCCGAACGGCAATTGATCACCGCCGGCACTTACCAATCGACCTCGCACGTGCATCCGCCGATTCCGTGGCGTGCCGTGTTCCGCAACGTCAACGTTTGGCTGTTGGGTGGAGTGCTGTCCTGTGCGGCGTTCAACACGTATCTCTACTTCTCGTGGTATCCAACGTACCTTGAGAAAGGCCGCGGCGTGAGCTCGATCGAATCGGGCAAGTTGTCGAGCTTAGTGCTGACCGGCGGCGCGATTGGCTGCATTGCCGGCGGCGTGTTGATCGACTGGCTGATCCGGCGATCGGGCAATCGGCACCGCAGTCGCCGCGTGTTAGGTTTCTGCGCGTTTGTGTTGGCCGCCGCGTGCCTGGTGATGGGCCGCACGTACGATTCGCCACGCATGGCAGCGTTGTGGACGGCGGCCTCGGTGATGTTTTCCGTCTCGACTTTGTCGGCGTGGTGGGGAGCCGTGAGCGACATCAGCGGCCGGCACTTGGGAGCGCTGTTCGGTCTGATGAATTCGATCGGCGGCCTGGGGGCAATCGCCTCACAACAATTCGTCGGCCGCTTCGCCGACTGGATGCACGATCGAGGCCACACCGGTCGAGCACAGTGGGATCCCATGTTTACGGTTTACGCCGTCGTGTTGCTGGTCGCCGCGTTCGGTTGGCTGTTTATCGACTCGCGAAAGTCCGTGGACAACGACTCCAGCACTGCGGCGGCCGCATGAGCTTCTTCAAGCATCTGCTCCGTGCTTTGTGAATCGACCTCACGGCAACTGGCGGTAATCTGCGTGGCGATGTCGCGCAGTTCGCTGCTCCATTCGGCGGCATCGAGTCCCGGCGGTGTATGCGGGATGAATTCTTCCAACAGCAACACGAACCGCAGCAGGTGCCGAAACAAAATCCCCTCTTGCTTGGCCGCCTGCCGAGCGGACACCAACTTGTGAAAGTCGCCGCCGAATTGCAGCAATGCCCCGGCTCCCCAGCAGGCTTGGATCGGGACATCGGTCACGTCCGGAAACTCGGATCGAAATAGCAGCAGCAACTTCTCGGCCAGCGTCAGCACGCGTGGGCGGTCGCCCTCGTCCCAAAATTCTTCTTCCTCTTCTTCAGTCGATGCGCCGAGTTCCGTCGCTGTCGCCAGCCCGCGCTGCAACAACGTCGGATGCAAGAACTCCGCCGCCAGCGGCCCGAACGGCATGACATCGACTCGCGGCACGCGCACGTACTTCGCCGCCGAACGCGCGATCTCCAGCACGCTCTCCAACGCTTGAATCCGTTCCTCACGATTTGCCTTGCCGAGATGCTCGACCAGGAACATTCCGTAGATCGGATTCACGCTGCGAAACGTCATCAACTCCGCCAGCTTCGGCGTCGGCACCGCGCAATCCGGCCGATAGACGACCTCCGGAGCCGTCGTTTGCCCGGTGGCCTCTAGCCGTTTCTGCTGAGCCTGTCCCAATAGAAACTTCGCGGCCGATGAAATCGTAGCAGGCACACTCCGTGTGCCGTCCGCTTTGCGTTCAGTTTCTGGCAACAACGACTCGCTGGGTAATTCTTGGCTCTCGGCGGACGGCACACGGAGTGTGCCTGCTACGATTGGCGGTGCCGGCTCCAGAGTCACATACCCACCCGCCCACAGCGAAATGAGCCGCCGATCGAGTTCCTTCTGCGCTTCCGAAACATGCTTCCCTTCCAGCAATCGCTTGGCCACGAAGTCGCGCAAGTGAATGACATCGGGAGTGATCTCCAACAGATACGCCAGCAACCGCCAAGGGAGCGGACCTTGGCTCGTCAGCTTGCCGGGCGGAGCGGCTCGCAGCTTCTCGAATTGCTCCTTCGACCAATACTGCTCGGTCTCGCGGCGCTTGGGCTGTTTCTTCTTCATGGCCTTCTTGGCCCGAATCAGCATGGGATCCTTCGTGTCTTCCGGGATCTGATCGTACTTCTCTTTCCAACGCAGGATCTTCACGTCGTCTTCGTGAGCCAGCGCGTAGACGAAGCCCTCCTTATCGAACTGCGGCCGCCCTGCCCTGCCGAACATTTGGTGAGCAGCACTCGGCTCGATCACCTTCTTCTTTCCCGGCGGACCTTTGATGAGCGACGTAATCACAACCGACCGCGCCGGCAGGTTGATCCCCGCCGAGAGCGTCTCCGTACAGACGCAGACCGACAGCAACTTCTGTTGAAACAAGTCCTCGACAATCCGTTTGTACTTCGGCAACAACCCCGCGTGATGCACCCCCACGCCACGAAACAGAATTTGCTTCAGCTTCGGCCCGGCACCTTTTGTGAGGTCTAGCTTCTCCAGTTCCACCGCCAATTTCTTCTGTTGCCCGTCCGCCAGCAGCGACTTCCCTTTGAGTTGCTCGGCAACCTCCCAACACTCATCGCGGTTGAAGCAGAACACGAGCGCCGGCGTGCGTCGCGACTCGTCGTTGCCGTCCGCCATCCATTCCAGATGCTCGCTGAGCAACAAGTCCGGCACCCATTGATAACTCAGCGGCACGCGGCGCTCGGTCCCCTGCACGAGATCGACCAGCCGGCCGTGCGCCCGCTGCATCCACATCGTGAAGTCCACCGCGTTGCCGACCGTCGCCGACAGCAACAGCAACCGCACATGCTTTGGCAACAGGCCGAGCGACAGCTCCCACACAACCCCACGCTCCGGATCGGCGAAGCTGTGAAACTCATCCATCACAACGGCTGAGACATTCGTGAAATCGAACGCTTCTGCATGCAGTAGCCGATTGAGCAGAATTTCCGCGACAACGACAAGCACTCGCGCTTCCGGATTCACCTTGCGATTGCCCGTGACGAGGCCGACGTCGTCCGCCTTGAATCCCCAGCGAATCGCCGCCGCCTGCATCTCACGAAACTTTTGTTCGGTCAGCGCGATCAGCGGCGTCGTGTAGTAGGCGATTGTGTTGGAGTGCAGAGCCTCGAACAGCGCGGCCTCGGCGATCAGCGTCTTGCCGGTCCCCGTTGGAGCACACACGAGCACGCCACGCTCGGCCGTGAACCATGACAGCAACGCCTCCTCCTGCACTGGATACGGCGGGTACGGCAATTGAGCGAGATACTTTTCGGCAAGTTCATCACGAGAGAGGGTCGGCATCAGATTCCAATCGTAGGATGGGCACTCTTGCCCGTCCCATTTTGGAACGGAGCAGGGACGGGCAAGAGTGCCCATCCTACGAGAACAGCTTCTTGCAGACGATCCCTTCGTTGAGCGTCGCGCGTTCGGGGCGGCCTTTGTGCTTGTAGACCAACTCCATCGAATCGACACCCATCGACGCGAGCACCGTCGCGTGCAGGTCGTGGACGTGCAGCCGATCTTCGACCGCGTGCAGGCCGATCTCGTCGGTGGTGCCGATCGTTTGGCCGCCTATTACTCCGCCGCCGGCGAACCACATGGTGAAGCCGTAGGGGTTGTGGTCGCGGCCGTCGCCTTGTTCGCTCATCGGAGTGCGGCCGAACTCGCCGCCCCAGATCACCAGCGTTTCGTCGAGCAACCCGCGTTGCTTCAGATCGCGCAGCAGGCCGGCGATCGGTTGATCGGTCCCGCGGCACAGCTTCGAGTGATTCGCTTCGATCCCTTTGTGAGCGTCCCACTTGCTGCCGCTGCCGGAATACAACTGCACGAAGCGGACGCCCCGCTCGACCAGCCGCCGAGACAGCAGGCACATGCGGCCAAACGTCTCGGTCTCTTTCTGGTCGATGCCGTACAGAGCCTGCGTGTCGGCGGTCTCTTGCGACAGATCGACCGCTTCCGGAGCCGACGCCTGCATCCGAAACGCCAGCTCATACGCTTGAATGCGAGCGTCCAGTTCCGTCTGCTGCGGCCGACTGGCGGCGTGTACACGGTTGAGCTGCGTGAGGAAATCGAGCTTGCCGCGCTGCTGCTCCGAGTTCACGCCTTCGGGGTTGTCGAGGTTTGGGATCGGCGTCTTGCCGCTTTGCAACCGCACTCCCTGATAGACCGCCGGCATGAATCCCGATCCCCAATTGCGCGGCCCGTTGACGACCTCGTCCTTGCCGTCTTGCAGCACGACGAACGCCGGCATGTTCTGGTTCTCGGTGCCGAGTCCGTAGCTAACCCACGCTCCCAACGACGGCCGCCCGGCGATCGTCACGCCAGTGTTCATCTGGCAGACGCCCCCCGAATGATTGATGCCGTTC
Source organism: Planctomyces sp. SH-PL62 (assembly GCA_945893045.1). Taxonomy (GTDB): domain Bacteria; phylum Planctomycetota; class Planctomycetia; order Planctomycetales; family Planctomycetaceae; genus SXKJ01. The sequence continues at coordinate 3,265 of CAMDEA010000134.1, read as the reverse complement.
GTCCAACACGACCGCACGACCGCGATGTCGTCGATGCACTCGGCCGTGTGAGGCAACCAATCGCTGACCCACAACCCGCTCTGGCCGTACCGCGCCCATTTCCGCTTCGACGGAAACAGCGGAGCATCCACCTCCCCCATCGACAAAATCACCGGCTTGAAAGAGGGTGGCAGCTTCTGCCCCGCCAACTCATTGAGTTTTGTTTTTGGATCGAACGTGTCGATCGAACTAGGCCCACCTTCCATAAAGAGAAAAATGACGGACTTCGCCCGCCCAAACCGATGCGGCACTTTCGCGCTGTGAGCGGATGCGGGAGAGGAGTTGTCGGACTCGGCCGCACTCAGCGTTGATTGCAACAGCCACGACAACGGGAGCGTGCCGAAGCCAGCACCGGCGCGGAGTAACAGCTCCCGACGTGCGATGGACGAGTTGGTTCGATGTGCCAAACAAGAAGGGTGATTCGATGACATAATTCAGACCGATTAAGAAACTGTAACCAAAATTAAAGCCCGACCATTCGATTCCAGTCAGCCACGTACATTTCAATCCGCTGGAATTCAGCCGGGAGCAAGAACCGATTATGAGCCATGAAATTTCTTGCCTTCTCCAGCTCTTCCATGCGTTGTTTGAGCCAATGCTGAGAAGGGATTAAGTCGTCAAAGTCTAACCAAGAATTCGTGACGATGTCTGCAAGGTGGCCGAAATCAACAAAGGACAACAGGTCTTTCTTTTGTCCCTCAAGCCATGAGTTTTTCTGCGCGTCTTCCATCCGAGTTTGGGCATGATCGCAGATTTTCTTGGGAACTGTTGGCGGTTGAAACCAACTAGCACCGTGATGGTCTTCCATGCGTTGGCGGATCAGTGCGCGCACAGAATTCTCGAAACAGTAAATCAGCGCGTACAGACGTGACATTCGTAACGCCTCGTTCCGTAGGTCAACTCCAAATGGAGACAACGTTTCCTCAAGAAGCGATTTTTCAGCCACAGTCGCGTCTGCACCGACACGGATTCCTGCGTCACGAAATCGCGACGATTCGGACTCAAACATCAATCCTCGGAACAACCAGTCGCGCACGTCTTTCGTCTTAGGTGTCAAGAATGTGCTCCCGAAGTGATTTGAAAATGGCGTTGTAAACTTCAGGGTCTTTTGTCGCGGGCAGGTGAATTTGAATGTTGTAGTGAAGTCCGGCAACAGATTTATGCTTGGCGGGCAATTCATCGGCAGCCGGGGTTTCTTCACGTTTCGGCTTATCTGGCGACGGAGGCTTTGGTGTGGCATTGCCGTCCGCCAAGTCGGCGAGTTCCAAGAACGCAAAGAATGTTTTTGTTTGTTCTTTTGCTACGCGATCCGTCGCGTTGTGAACCGACTTAAACTTTCCTTCGATTGCGCTTCGGTCCGGTTCAGAAGGACGCTCATTGATGTGAAATAGATCCTCATACGCTTCGCGGAGTGCTGCCCCAAGAACTGCTCTTGAACGCGATCGGTCACGATACTCGTGATATCGCGGTGTGGGTGCCCCGTCGGCTGTGAGAAATCCAAGATCTTTTAGCAGCGAAATGATTCCGAAATCGTTGCTACTCTTGAAGCCGATACTCTTCAAATGCGCTTGCGTAAACTTTGATGGTGCGGTTCCATTGACGATGCCCTGCATGATCGCAGGCACATTTTTCACACTCGTCATATAGCGGCTTGTCAGCACGGTGGACTCCTCAATAGATCTCTTAAACCAATGATGTTTGCCGTCCGTGCGATCGGCTTTTGCTCCGTCATTCTCCGTCTGGTCCATCCCGCCGAGGCCCCTCGTGAGCCAGTTGGATTTGGCGGCCCCAAGTTCGTAGTCCCGCCTTCAGGCGGTGTCTTCAACTCCGACCGCCTGAAGGCGGAACGACGAACTCGATGGGCCAACACGATGCCCGAACTCCGTGACCAAATCAAGCGTGATGTCTGGAACGCGGCTCAGGCTTTCAAGAAGTCGGTCACGAACACCACTCGCGCCGGATCAGCGACTTTGTTGGCAAACTTCTGGTCGGCAGTTACGACAGCCGTCTCCAACGAGTCTGCCAAAGCGAGGTACATGCAATCGTAAACCGGATGCTTGAGTTCGCACGCCAACTCGATCGCCGTACCCAACAGCCATTCGTCGGGAACGGGGGTCAGCATCGCCGATCGTAAGCCTCGTGCGGCATCAGCGACATCTTCGTGGCTCAGTTCATCGCGCGTGAACTTCTTCCAGAGAATGTTTCCGAACTCAGAAAAGAACAATCTTGGCACTGCCAGATCAAAGTTCTCGTCCAGCAACAGTTCCGCGACGTCGGAATGCACTTCCGGGATGAACCACTTCACCGCGACGCTGGCATCCACGACGAACAGTTTCATCGCGTCCGATCCTCTCGCAGCAGTTCAACGCTGTCCGTGTGATGCCGCCCGCCCAATTTGGCGCGCATCTCGGCAGCGGACTTTCGGACTTCAGCGAACTGCGCGGCGCGGCTCAGAATGATTTTGAGCTCATCCTGCAGCGACCGACCGAAGGCTTCCGCCTGCTTGGCCAGCTTTTCCAAAGTCGCATCGTCCACATCCTTGATGACGAGTTCGGCCATGATTCGACTCCTGAAACGCATCCACAAACAGATTCCGAAACGAGACGGCGAAGGTTAGCAGGCTGCTTGCAACTCGCCGAGACCAAGTGCGGATGATTGGCACGTCCCGACCATCGAGAATGCCGTTGTCATTTACGGCTACCACTCACCTCGCGTCTCATCAATCGCCGAATCCATTGAGCCGTCAATCTTGGCGAGCGCCGCTCGAACATCTTCCAACCGAATCGCCGGGTCGGAATCGGACGCGCAGGAATCCATGAATTCCACATCCATCCAACTTTCGTCGTCCGACGCGATTTGCTGAGCCATGATTTTCATGTGCTGCCTTTATCGAGGCGACAACTTTGAATTATGGATCGTTCGATCCAACAACCACGCCCATCACTTCGTTCTGAGCGTGCCACCCACCGCTCGTGAACCTCTTTGGACTGCGGTGACCGGAGTCACCGCTTTTCAAAACGCTGTGATCCTAAAACCAGACATCCGTTTGGAACAGCCTTTGGAGTGCGGTGGACCCAGAGGGTGTGCCCAGAGATATTGGCGGTGTTAAGTTTTTGTGGTGTCGCAAGTTGACCAATAGGGTTGCCATTGATTGCTGTCGCGGAGGTTGGTCAGGGCGGAGACGGATTCGGCGTTGCGGAGATTCCAACGAGCACCAGAGCGTTTC